>NZ_CAJXQY010000008.1 GCF_913058315.1 uncultured Alteromonas sp.
GATACTGCGCTGATCACCGACCGTTTCGAAGTGACCGTGGATTATATCTCGGTACTGGTTGAAACTACCCCGGAAGCCTGCACTAGCTACGACACCATGCGCGCCATTGATGACTTTCAGTGGCAGATGACCAATGTGGATGGCGTTCAGTCTGCCGTTTCGTTGGCATCGGTGGCGAAGGTGGTTAATGCCGGTTATAACGAAGGGAACCCTAAATGGCAGGTACTGCCGCGAAATCAGCAAACACTTGTGCAGGCAATTTCTCGTGTACCCACGTCTTCCGGTCTGCTTAACGGTAATTGTTCGGTGATGCCAATCATTCTGTTTATGGAAGACCACAAAGCGCAAACCATTACCCGTGTGGTGGATGCAGTGAAGGACTTCAGACAAGCATATCAAACAGATAACACCCGCTTTAGCCTGGCTTCAGGTCCGGTAGGCGTAATGGCGGCCACCAATGAAGCGGTTCAGGCAGCGCAAACACCAATGATGATGTATGTGTTTGGTGCCGTCATCATATTGTGCTTGCTGAGCTTCCGGTCGCTACGCGCAACGATTTCCGTGGTACTGCCGTTGTATGTGGTATCGGTACTGGCTCAGGCGTTAATGACCTATCTGAGTATTGGCCTGACGGTTTATACCTTGCCGGTGATTGCGCTGGGTGTAGGGATTGGTGTGGATTATGGTATTTATATTCTGTCGACCATGAACGGCCTGATCAAGCAGGGTATGCCGGTGGAAAAAGCCTACCTTGAGGCGCTCAAAGAGCGGGGCAGTGCGGTGCTGTTTACCGGTATAACACTGGCCATTGGCGTTAGCACCTGGGTATTCTCGTCACTCAAGTTCCAGGTCGATATGGGCATACTCCTTACCTTCATGTTCCTGGTGAATATGCTCGGTGCCATTGTAGTGTTACCGGCGCTGGCCAGACTGCTATGGTTCAACCGCTCGGAAAATTAATATTTTTTCGCATAAGTAACCAACAAAGGAGCCTTCAGGGCTCCTTTTTATTTGCATAATCTGAATACTTACCCAAAATGTAAATATGATGTAAAAACAGGGGTTTTAATTCAGTCATATTTTCGAGAAAATATGTATGTACAATCTATACTTAAATAAAATTCTATTTTATAAAATCATCATTAGGTAGAGCACATGACAGCTAACTCTCAGCGCTATTCCGTTTTGCTTGAGAATGTTTTTTCACTTATCGACAAGAAAGTAGATGCCAAAAGCCGTGAGCACATTCACACCTTTGGCCGGCATTTTTTTAAAAATATCTCTCTGGACGACCTTGAGAATCGCAACGACAGCGACTTATACGGCGCCACACTCAGCTTGTGGAATAATTTTTCAAACTTCGATGCCAGTACACCGCACGTGCGCGTGTTTAATCCGGAAATAGAGAAGCACGGCTGGAAATCAAGCCACACCATTGTTGAGTTGATTATCCGCGATGTTCCGTTTTTAGTAGACTCTCTACGGATGGCATTAAACCGTCTGGGGATTACCGCGCATATGCTGATCCACAGCCCGATGAACATTGAGCGCGACGACAAGCATAAACTTGTCAGTTTTCTGGATGCTAATCAAACCAGCAACCTGCGGCAAACCGTGGTGTTTATTGAAGTTGACCGTCAGACCAGTAAGGCGGATTTGGAGCAACTGGCCGATGAACTGCATTCCACCATCGATGAAGTTTCGCTGGCCGTGGCAGACTGGCAACCTATGCTGGATAAGCTCAAAGACATTACCAGTCAGGTAAGCAAAGCGAAAAAGCTGCCGGTCGATAAAACGCATAAAGACACCATTCTGCGATTCCTTGACTGGCTGGGCGATCATAACTTTACGTTAATGGGTTATCGCTATTATTCAGTCAGCGCCATTGAAGGCGATCATCAGTGGACCCCGGACAACAACAGCAGCCTGGGACTGATGAAGAACTCTATCAGTGATAAACCCCGGTTGTTATCGAATCTACCAGCCACGGCCCGGGAAGAAGCGCTGAGTCAGCACCTGTTATTGCTAACCAAAACCAATAGTCGTTCGCGGGTTCATCGCCCGGCTTATATGGATTATGTGGGTATCAAAGAGTTTAACAGCAATGGGCAGGTAACCGGTGAACACCGTTTTCTGGGCTTATACTCGGCCAGTTTCTATAACAGCAGTACCAAGGATATTCCGTTGCTGTCGGACAAGATCCGCCGTATCTGTGAGTTATCAGAGTTTGATCCGGATACCCATGCCTACAAGGCGTTCAACAATATCGTTGAAACCTACCCAAGGGATGAATTACTGCAAACGCCAGAAGAAGAAATGGCCGAAATTATTCGCGGCATTTTCCAGATGCAGGAACGGGGCATTACCCGTTTATTCGTTCGCAAGGATACCTTTGGTCGCTTTTTCTCCTGTATGGTCTATGTGCCCAGAGAACGCTATAACACCCAGTTACGAAAAGAAACCCAGGCATTACTCAAGCGTTCATTAAATGCCAGTGGGGAAGTGGAATTTACCACGTTTTTCTCAGAGTCGGTGTATGCCCGCACTCACTATATAGCCAGGGTTGAAGACAACAATGCGGAATTAGATGTGAAGGATATTGAGCAGAATATTATTGAGTTAACCAAAACCTGGAATGACCGCTTGTCGTCTGCGTTATCATCCGCCTATGGTGAAGCCAAAGCGAAAATGCTTGAGCGTAATTACCTCAATGCCTTTTCACCTTCGTATACAGAGCATAACCTGCCCAGTGCGGCACTGGTGGACATTGAAAAGCTGGAGCAACTGACACCGGAAGAAAACCTCGGCATGTTGTTTTACCGGCCCCAGGAAGAGCAATCTGACAGTCAGGTGGTCAAGCTTAAATTATTTCACTTATTTGAGCCTATCCATCTGTCGGATGTATTGCCTATTCTGGAAAACTTTGGCCTGCGGGTTATCGATGAAAGCCCGTATAAAATTCAGTGTGCCGATGGCAAGCTTAAGTGGGTCATGGACTTTACCATGCTGCATAAGAGCGGTAACGATTTGGACATGGTCAAAGCCCAGCAACTGTTCCAGGATGCCTTCGCCAAAGTCTGGTATAACGATCTGGAAGACGACGGTTTCAACCGTCTGGTCTTAAGTGCCGAACTGACAGGCCGTAACGTCACTATCCTGCGGGCGTTTGCTAAATATATGCGCCAGACTGGCAGCAGTTTCAGCCGTGATTATATCGCCAACACGTTGTCGAATTATCCACACATAGCTGAAATGCTGATCAGTTACTTTGAGCTTATCTTTAATCCGGGCCGCAAACCCAACAAGAAACGTCAGGAAACCCTGCAGAATAAAATTACTGAGGCGCTGGATCAGGTTAGCAACCTTGATGACGATCGTATCATTCGTCGTTACCTGGATATGATTAATGCCACGTTGCGGACCAATTTCTATCAGCCTGCCGAAGACGGTAGCGACAAACCTTACGTGTCGTTTAAGTTATTACCAGAACTGATCCCGGAAATGCCACTGCCGCTGCCGAAGTATGAAATCTTCGTCTACAGTCCCAAAATTGAAGGGGTCCATTTACGTGGCGGGCGGGTTGCCCGAGGCGGCTTACGCTGGTCAGATCGACAGGAAGACTTCCGTACCGAAATACTGGGCCTGGTAAAAGCACAACAGGTAAAAAACACCGTGATTGTGCCGGTAGGCGCAAAAGGCGGTTTTGTTTGTAAACAATTGCCAGCCGGCGCTACCCGTCAGGAAATTTTCGAGGAAGGGAAGGCCTGCTACCGGACGTTTATCCGCAGCTTACTGGATATTACCGATAACATTGTTGATGGTGCCGTGGTGCCGCCGAAAAACGTAGTGCGCCTGGACGAAGACGATCCGTATCTGGTGGTTGCCGCCGATAAAGGTACTGCGACCTTCTCAGATATCGCCAACGGTATATCTGAAGAATATAACTTCTGGCTCGGTGATGCCTTTGCCTCAGGTGGCAGCATCGGCTACGACCACAAGAAAATGGGCATTACCGCCCGCGGTGCCTGGGAGTCGGTTAAGCGACACTTCCGCGAAATAGGCGTCGACTGTCAGACCACCGACTTCACCTGTGTGGGGGTGGGTGATATGGCCGGCGACGTGTTTGGTAACGGTATGCTGTTATCACAGCACACACGGTTAATTGTTGCCTTTAACCATATGCACATATTCTTCGATCCGGACCCGGAGGCGGCGAAAAGCTATAAAGAGCGTCAGCGGTTATTTGAAAACCCCAGCCTGACTTGGGACGATTACGATAAGTCTCTGATTTCCAAAGGCGGTGGTGTGTTTAGCCGGGCGGCGAAATCCATAACATTAACGCCTGAGATGAAAACCTGGCTGGGTACCCGCCAAAGCTCCATGACGCCTACGGAGCTTATCCATAACTGCCTGAAAATGCCGGTCGACCTGATTTGGAACGGTGGTATCGGGACTTATGTGAAGAGTAAGAAAGAAAGCCACACTGACGTGGGTGACCGCGCTAATGATGCACTACGGGTGAATGGTTGTGATATTAAAGCCAAAATCATAGGTGAGGGCGGTAACCTTGGCGCCACACAACTGGGCCGTATGGAATTCGCTGCCAATGGCGGGCGGGTGAATACTGACTTTATTGATAACGTCGGCGGCGTTGACTGCTCGGATAACGAGGTCAATATTAAAATTCTGCTTAACGCGCTGGTCAGTAATGGCGATCTGACTGTGAAGCAGCGTAACAACCTGCTGTATGACATGACCGACGATGTAGCGAAAATTGTACTGCAGGATTGCTACCGTCAGACTCAGACCATCTCCGTTACGGAGATGACCGGGGTGTCATCGCTGAAAGAACAGTTGCGTTTCATACACGGTCTGGAAAGAGACGGTGCGCTCAACCGCGAGCTCGAGTTTATCCCCAATGACGATGAAATCTCAGACCGAGCGGTACAAAACCGCGGGTTAACACGGCCTGAGCTGAGCGTAATTACAGCTTACGGCAAGATGGTGTTAAAAGACCAGTTGAATATCCCGGCCCTTACGGACAACCCGTATCACGGAAAACTGTTGATTGGCGCCTTCCCGCCAGTCCTGCGTGAGCGCTTTGCTGAACAAATGCAGCAGCACCCGTTACGGGCAGAAATTATTGCCACCAAGTTAACCAATAATATGGTTAACGACATGGGGGCAAATTTTGTTTATCGCATGCAGGAAGAAACCGGCGCGGATATGGTGGAAATCACCAATGCTTACAGCATTGTTAAAGGTGTTTTCAGCATTGGTCAACTGTGGCAGGACATTGAAAGCCTCGACAATAAAGTCGATGCCAAAGTACAACTGGCGATGCTGGAATCGGCCCGTCGCTTAATGCGGCGCGGTACCCGCTGGTATATTCGCCACGGCGACAACTGCAATGATATTCAGCAGTGCATTGAGAAATATCAGCCAGCGGTGAATGATCTGTGTGAAAATCTCACCAACTACCTGGTGAAACAGGAAATTGCGCAGTTAGAAAAAGCTAAGCAGAACTGGATAGACAAAGGCGCTCCCGAGGATATCGCAATCCGCGTGGCGGCTTTCAGTAACTTATTCAGCGCGCTTGATTTAACTCAGGTCGTCGAACAAGATACCCATAGCATCGATGTAGTGGCGCGGTTGTATTACCAGTTAGGCTCAACCCTTGAACTGCACTGGTTCCTGGAACAGATCAATAATCAACCGGTAGGTAATCACTGGCAAGCACTGGCCAGAGCGTCTTACCGTGAGGAACTTGACTGGCAGCAGCGCTCTATTGTGGCCACCTTGCTGGCTGGCAACGGTAAATCCAAGGATGCGGATGCTATTTTAGAGAACTGGATGCAAAATAATGAAGCCTTGCTAAAACGTTGGTATCATATGATGAGTGAGTTTAAAACCAGCTCTAGCCACGATTTTGCGAAGTTTTCTGTTGCTCTGCGTGAATTGATGCTTTTAAGCATGAAGTCGAACCAGTAAACTACGCAACCATGGGTTGATACCTGCTTTGCGCTGGCGTAAGTCAGCGTGAGGTTGCAAACATAATCTTCACAGCCCCGACCGGTATAAGTTACCAGCCGGGGCTTTAATTTATGGCGTTAAAACACTTCATGTACGATCTGATCCAAAAAGTATTGCTTAACTGCGAACCCGAAAAGAGCCACGATTTCAGTATTAAATGGTTACACCGCACCCAGCGCACGCTGCTGTCTGGCCTGTACCGTGTTAACACACCGGATAAGCCGGTAACCGTTGCTGGCGTGACCTTCAGAAATCCTGTCGGGTTAGCGGCCGGACTGGACAAAAACGGGGAGTGCATTGATGCGTTTGCCGCCATGGGCTTTGGCTTTATTGAAGTGGGAACGGTCACGCCGCGCCCGCAGCCGGGTAACCCCAAGCCTCGCCTGTTCCGGTTACCGGAAAAAAACGCCATTATCAATCGTATGGGCTTTAACAACAAAGGCGTTGATTATCTGGTTGAGCAGGTTAAAGCCAGTCGTTATGACGGTGCGTTAGGCATTAATATCGGTAAAAACAAAGATACCGAAGAAGCGAATGCGCTGGATGACTATTTAATTTGTCTGAATAAAGTGTATGAGCATGCCAGTTATGTGACCATCAATATCTCATCACCGAATACACCGGGACTGCGCAACCTGCAATATGGTGCCGCCCTGGAAGCATTACTGGGTGGCTTAAAAGAAGCTCAGACCAAGCTGGCTCAGGTACATGGTAAGTATGTGCCACTGTTTATTAAAATTGCGCCGGACTTAACGCTGGAAGAAGTGAATGGCATTGCCGAATCACTGATTAAATCCGAAATGGATGGCGTGATAGCCACCAATACCACCCTGGATCGTCAGGCCGTGGCAGGATTGGCGCATGCCGGGGAAGCCGGCGGTTTAAGCGGTGAAGTGCTGGTTAACCAAAGCCAGTTGGTCACCGAACAATTACACGCCGCATTGAACGGTAAAATGCCGATTATCGGTGTTGGCGGTATACACGACGTGGCCAGTGCCAAAGCACGAATGGCGGCGGGTGCTGAGCTTATTCAGGTGTACTCTTCATTTATTTATCAGGGACCGGCGTTAGTGAAACAGCTGGTTGAAGGCCTTTAATGTCTGATTCACAATCTCAAGCCGGTTTTTTAGTCACCACCAGTCGCGGTCTCGATGAGCTGCTTAAACAAGAGCTCAGTGAACTCTGCCCGGAGGCAGAGCTAACAATTGCTCGTGGTGGGGTGCGTGTGAAAGCCAATTTGCAGGCGGCCTACAAGGTTTGCCTGTGGTCGCGTCTGGCTAACCGGGTGATCTGGATTTTAAACGAAGGTGACGCGGCTACGGCCGAGCAACTGTATGAAAGTGCCCGAGACGTCGACTGGTCAATGCACTTTGGCGTGAATAACACGTTTTCGGTGCAATTCAATGGCAACAGCAATGCCATTAATAACACTCAGTTTGGCGCGCTTAAAATTAAAGACGCCATTGTTGACCATTTCTATGAAGAAGCGCAATCACGCCCGAATGTCGATCGTGATTTTCCTGATGTAGTGATCAGTGGGCGTCTGCATCGAGACAAAGTACTGATTGGCATAGAGCTCTCCGGTGGCAGTCTGCATCAGCGGGCCTATCGTCAGGATGCCGGTCTGGCGCCATTAAAAGAACACGTGGCCGCCGCCATGCTAATGCGCAGTGGCTGGGCAAACGACATGTCAAAACCATTACTGGATCCTATGTGTGGATCCGGCACACTGGTGATTGAAGCTGCGCTTATGGCACTTAATAAAGCGCCTGGCCTGGGTCGGTCCCGCTGGGGCTTCAGCAAATGGCTGGGCCACCGTGAAAGCGACTGGCAGGCGTTACTGGAAGAGGCAAAGTCGCAAGAAGTTGCGCCTCCGGTTAAGCTGTTTGCCAGTGATATAGACCGTAAGCTGGTAGCTATTGCCAAACAAAATGCCAATGAGGCAGGAGTGTTTGAGCTCATTGAGTTTAACGTAGCAGATGCCACCAAGTTTGCGCCGCCAGCGGCGATCACGGTGCCAGGATACCTGGTCTCTAATCCGCCTTATGGTGAGCGATTGGGTGAGCTGACCGAGTTAATCCCTTTATTTGCACAATGGGGTGAGCAACTAAAACAACACTGGCAGGGTTGGCAGGTCTCGTTGTTAAGCAGTAACCGTGAACTGTTACGTTTACTTAAACTACGCGGCCATAAAGAATACAGCCTGATGAATGGCAAACTCGAGTGTAAACTGGTTAATTACGTACTGGATGCCAATAACTGCCAACAGTTCGGAGAAAGTCAGGACAACGATTTTGCTAATCGGCTGAAGAAAAACCTGAAAAAACTCAAACCCTGGCTTAAACAGCAGGATACCAACTGCTACCGTATTTATGATGCCGATCTGCCTGAATACAACGTAGCCATTGATGTGTACGATGATTGTCTGGTTGTGCAGGAATATGCGCCACCAAAAACCATCGATGCGGAAAAAGCCCGTCGTCGCCTGCAGGAAGTACTGCTGTATTTACCGGCGGTCACAGGCGTTCCGGCTAAACAGATCATGCTCAAAGTACGTGAGCAGAAGAAAGGCAAACAACAATACGAAAAGGTGAATACCACCGGTAACCGTAAAGTGGTGTGGGAAAACGGCGCCAAACTGTACGTTAACCTTACCGATTACCTCGATACCGGGTTATTTCTGGACCACCGTATCACCCGCCAGAAAGTGCGCCAGATGGCCAAAGGCAAAGACGTACTGAACCTGTTTTCCTATACCGGCAGTGTGTCGGTCGCAGCAGCGCTTGGCGGTGCACGCTCGGTAACGACGGTTGATATGTCGAATACCTATATCAACTGGGCCAAAGATAATTTTAAGCTGAATCAACTCAACGGGGCATACCACTTTGTGCAATCTGATTGTTTACAGTGGTTAGTCGGGCACAACGGCAAGTACGATGTCATTTTTGTTGATCCACCGTCTTTTTCTAATTCCAAACGAATGGATACCACCTGGGATGTGCAGCGCGACCATGTCATGCTGTTAACCCAGGTACGTCGTTGTTTAAATCCGGGCGGGACTATCGTGTTTTCAAACAATAAGCGCGGGTTTAAGCTGGACAACAACGCCATGGCAGAGCTGGGTTTAGCGGTTGAGAATATCTCGGCGCAAACCATTCCGCAGGATTTTGCCCGACACAGTAATATTCACCAGTGTTATGTACTAACGTTGTCATGAAGATAGCGTTTTTTACTGGCCCACACTGTTGTTTATGTGATGATGCGGATGCGCTGCTAAGGCAATCATCCGTGTACGAACAACTGCAAATTACCAAACATAATATCCGTGATAATACCGAGCATTATCATTTGTACGCCGTGCGTATACCGGTATTAAAGCGTGAGGATAACGGTGCCGAACTGGGCTGGCCGTTTACGCTCGATGAACTGGAGCTGTTTCTGAAGTGAGTGTGTTACAACTTAAAAATATATCTGTTCTATTTGGCACGCCGCCTTTGCTCGACGGTGTTGAACTGGTCGTTCAACCGGGCGAGCGGGTGTGTATTGTTGGCCGAAACGGCAGTGGTAAATCGACCCTGATGAAAGTGATCAGCGGCGATGTGATCCCCGATGACGGCCAGCGTGTTGTGGAACGGGATACTATTATTGCCCGTCTTGAGCAGGACCCGCCGCAAACCACAGAGATCGCCTTGTTTGATTACGTGGCCGAAGGGCTCGCTGAAGTAGGCGATATTCTGAAAGGCTATTTTAAGCAAATTCAGCTGGTCACCGACGATCCCAGCGAAAAAAACCTCAACAAGTTGCAGTCGCTTCAGGAGCAGCTTGAAATTCAGAATGCCTGGCAGTTTGAACAAAAAATAGAGCAGACGCTGACTATGCTACAACTGGATGGTAATGCCTCGCTGGCATCGCTGTCGGGTGGTTGGCGACGTAAGGCAGCGCTGGCGCGCTCGTTGGTGCGATCACCGGATATTCTGCTACTCGACGAGCCAACCAACCACCTCGACGTGCAAATGATCCGCTGGCTGGAGCAAAGTCTGCAGCAGTATCAGGGGGCAATCGTTTTTGTCAGCCACGACCGGGCGTTTATCCGGGCCATGGCGACCCGTATTGTTGATTTAGACCGTGGCCAGCTTACCAGCTACCCGGGGAATTATCAGACGTACCTGGATAAAAAAGAGCACGATCTGGAAGTAGAAGCCAGTCAGCAGGCTGAGTTTGATAAAAAGCTTGCCCAGGAAGAAGTATGGATCCGCCAGGGGATAAAAGCCCGGCGTACCCGTAACGAGGGGCGCGTAAGGGCGCTTAAGAAGCTTCGAGAGGAACGCTCAGCCCGCCGTGAACTCACCGGTAATGCCGCTATGGCTCAGCATACGGCTGCTCGTTCAGGGAAATTGGTTTTTGAAACGAACGCGCTAAGCTACGAAATTGCCGGTAAAACCATCGTTAAAGGCCTCGATTTAACTGTACTGCGAGGTGACAAAATCGCCCTGATAGGCCCCAATGGGTGTGGTAAAAGTACCTTAATTAAATTGTTGTTAGGTGAATTATCACCAGTGTCTGGCAGTAGTCGCCAGGGGGCTAATCTGGAAGTGGCTTATTTTGACCAGCATCGCCTTGGCCTGGATCTGGAAAAAACGGTAATTGATGTGGTGGCCGACGGCAAACGTGATCTGATGGTCAATGGTCATCCGCGCCACGTAATGAGTTATCTGCAGGACTATTTGTTTACTCCCGAACGGGTTAATGCGCCGGTGAAGTCGTTATCCGGCGGAGAGAAGAATCGTCTGATGATTGCACGCCTGATGCTTAAGCCCAGCAATGTGCTTATTCTCGACGAACCGACCAACGATTTGGACGTAGAAACTCTCGAAATGCTCGAGACATTGTTGATTAATTACACAGGTACGGTGATTTTAGTCAGTCACGATCGCGAATTCGTTGATAATGTTGTAAATTCCAGTTTATTGTTTACCGAAAACGGTAAAGTTGAGGAGTTTGTTGGCGGTTATTCTGATATTGAAAGCTGGTATGCCGGGCAGGGGAAATCGATTTATATTTCTTCTTCTGCAAAAACAGCAAAAAATGAAACTAAATCAGAAAAAGTCAGTCCGACTGCAAAGGCTTCTCCGCGCAAGGCGAAAAAGTTATCATATAAAGATCAGCGCGAACTCGATAATTTACCAGCGCTAATTGAGAAACTGGAACAACAGGTAGAAGAACAACAAGCTCTTGTAAACGACCCTGAGTTTTTTAAACAGGAAAGCGAACAAACTTCAGCCGTGCTTAGCACGCTTGCTGAAAGTGAAGAACAATTATCCCAGGCTTATGCGCGCTGGGACGAACTTGAAAGTATGCTGGAAGATTGACAGCAGTAAACAGGATTTTGAATGAAACTAAAACAGCTTGCATCTGCAGTAATCCTTGCAACCTCCGCAGTGACTGCCGTTGCGGTATCGCCATTAGCGACTGCAGCAACCTATGATTTAACCCTGGCACCGGTGCAGGACAAATCATTTTTTAACTTTGCCCAGTCCATTGATAACACAGGCACCATGGTGGTCGTGAGTGAGTCGGAATATAACCCGCCTATAGACCTGTCGATTCTGGACTTCGAAAACGAAGCCTTTACCAATGGCTTTGAAGATCCGGAAGCCGTGGAACAAGGCGTTTTCAGTAATGCTGACTATCAGGCGCTGTATGCCTATGTCGTGAACGGTCGCAGTAGCAGCAATGGTATCAATATTCTCATTCAGTCATTAGCGACTTATCGCAGTTATCAGGGCGATACGGTTACTGCCGATTTAATCCCGGGTTTTGACGTCATCGATGAAACCTTCGAAGATTACACCCGCAGTGCCTACAGCCAGGTAAATGACTCAGTAGGCGGCGACTTCTTTGTGGGCGCCGGCAGCACGCCGTTTTTCAAAGTGGATTACACCAATGAAGACGGTGATGAGTTTACTTATATCGTAAACGACACGCTGACTCAGGCTTTTGTTGAAGCCAATGGTGTAACCACGGCATTACCACCAACGATGCCAGGCGATACCGGTATTAATGGTTTTAGTGAAGCGTTTGCTATTAACGAATCCCTGCAGGTAGCTGGCTGGGGCAGTGTTTCGCTTACCGAAGATTATCAGACCGATATCGACGAATGTCTTGATGATGAAACCCGCGGTGAAACACCGGTTGAGCTGTGTATCTATAACCTGGCCAGAAGCATCACCACAGGCAGCTATCGCCGGGCTGTGACCTGGCAATTAGATGCCCAGGGCAATGTATTATCGTCTACCCAGTACGGTATGGTATTTACCCCGGAAGAAGATGAAGATTCAACCGGCTATACCAGCACGGCCAGAGGTATAAACAATAATGGCGTAGCCGTGGGCACTTCACACACCGGTGAGCGTATTATCTATACTTTACCCGGTGGCCAAGCAGCTTATTACGCCAATATAGTTGCTGCCACTTTCGCTAACGGTGAGACTACCGAATTATTACCCCGCGAAGAAAATCTCAGTAGTTCAGCGGTAGACATTAACGATGATAACTGGGTTGTGGGTACTGTATTACGCGAGAATAACGGTGTCGCCCGAAACCAGCTGTTTATCTACAACATTGACAGTGGCGAAGCGGAATATCCGCAGGGCTTTTTTCAGACTGCCGCGGTCACCCCTCGAGCGATTAACAACAACGGTATTGTTGTTGGGGAAGGGGAATACGAGTCTGATGTCCAGACTAACCGCCAGCTTCGCGCGTTTATGTACGACATGAATGTAGGGGAGTTTGTTGACCTGAATACCCTGCTTACCTGTGAACAGCGTGAACAGTATACGCTGGTGTCTGCTATGGACATCAACGATAATAACGAAATTATTGCGAATGCCCGCTACGTTTCAACACAGCGCTACATTACCGGTGATGAAGTGCTAAATGATGCTGGCGACACTGTAGAGACAGATCGCATCGTGGCCGTCAAACTCACGCCTAATAGCACCGGCAGTATTGAGCAGTGTGACAGCGTAGAGGAACAGCCTTATGAGCGTCAGGGAGCTTCTGCATCCTGGTATGGGATTGCATTACTCTCTTTGCTGGCCGTGTTCCGCCGCCGCGTTAAAAAATAAGCAACGGTAGATCCGTTTATGATATAAAGCGCCCGGCCATTAGCCGGGTGTTTTTTATTCCTCATTCAAATAAATAAAACCAGCAACGCATGAAGCAATTTATCAGGGAACTTTGGATATTCGGGCTTAAGCAGGCCAATGCCTGTGTATTCGGCGGCTTTTTACTGGCGCTAATGATAGGCACGAACCTCTGGTATCCGCTTGATGGTTTGCATCGCTACGACTTTATCTTTATTGCCGCAATTGTATTTCAGGTTGTCCTGTTGGCTTTTAAACTGGAAACGCTTAGGGAGTCATTGGTCATCATCGTTTTTCATCTGGTGGCCACGGTGATGGAATTATTCAAAACCTCAGATGCTATTGGATCCTGGACGTATCCTGAAGCTTATGTATTTGGTATTGGCAATGTGCCCTTGTTTACCGGCTTTATGTACAGTGCAGTGGGGAGCTATATTGCCCGCGTATGGCGAATATTTGAGTTTGAATACAGCCATTATCCGCCCATAAAACTCACCGTGGTTTTAGTTTGCCTGATCTACATTAATTTCTTTTCGCATCACTTTATCGCGGATTTTCGCTGGCTATTGCTGGCTGCTACCGTGGCACTTTTTTATCGTACCCGTATCTATTTTCGCGTCATTAAAACGCACCGTTATATGCCATTGCTATTGGGTTGGTTTTTGGTGGCGATGTTTATCTGGTTTGCAGAAAATATCGCAACTTTTGCTAATATCTGGATATACCCTAACCAGCATGAACAATGGCAAATGGTGCCGTTAGCCAAGTTGAGTTCGTGGTATTTGCTTATGTTGCTGAGTTTTGTACTGGTATCGCTAATTAACACCCTGAATATTCGCAAAATTAAGCGCTAACTAGTGGCTATATAAGCAAAAATCATATCTTTGAAGTGGTCATAATTTGACCTGTACCAACTTGCGGCGCTTTTTAGACCAATTACTTTTAAATGCTGAAACAATTATGAAAAAAAATTGTAATATAAAATGAATCGAAATTTCAGATCGTTATAGTTTGTCAAGAACTAAAAACACTAATCACTCTTGAACCAAATCATGCCTTGCACTATCTAATAAATAGTGCTCAGAAAAAGCCACACTACCACTAATTATGTATTGAGTTGCTGGCCTATTCTGTTCACTGTTAACCTAACAAAAGAGGCTATTCAATGAAAAGACAAAAAAGAGATAAACTGACTCGCGCTCACGCTAAAGGCTATCAGGCAGGAATCAGCGGTCGCTCTAAGGAAATATGTCCCTTTCAAACGTGCGATACTCGCTCGGAATGGTTAGGCGGGTACAGAGAGGCCATGGAAGACCGCCAGCTAGGTGTGGTGGTTCGTTAACATCTCTTGAGTCAAAGCCCCGTTTAAGGGGCTTTTTTAATAATGCACCTGAAAGCGGTAAAGTGCTGTGCATTATGCGGACTGGCAAGCTTAATTAAAAAGCGCTGGTATCCTGAAACAGACCCACTTTAAGATCTTTGGCGGCGTAAATTTCACGACCATCTACTTCCACTATGCCGTCGGCGAGGCCCATAAATAAACGACGCTTAACAACACGCTTCATTTGAATTTTATAAGTTACTTTTTTCGCGGTAGGCAGGATTTGGCCGGTAAATTTCACTTCACCCACTCCCAGAGCACGACCTTTACCCGGACCGCCACTCCAGCCCAGAAAGAAACCAACTAATTGCCACATGGCATCCAAACCTAAACAGCCTGGCATTACCGGGTCGCCCGGGAAGTGACAGTCAAAAAACCATAAATCGGGAGTGATATCTAATTCAGCAATAATCTGGCCTTTATCGAACTCGCCGCCTTCTTCAGATATCAGACTGATTCGGTCCATCATAAGCATGTTAGGGGCCGGAAGCTGGCTGTTACCCGGGCCAAACATATCGCCACGGCTACAAGCTAACAGGTCTTCTTTGTTAAAACTGGATTGTTTCGTTGTCATTGTATTCCCATCGATTATTCTTAACGTGCGTAATTTAGCGAACACTTGTAAGCTAAACAACTCTGAACAGTAAATTTTTTGCCCTCTGGCAAGGATATACTTTAATTTTAGGCTAAAATGCGCGAAGTAGCGCTCAACCTTTGTCACCCACTTTAATTCGGGGAGGCAAGCCGCCATGTTGAGCTACACATTTTCTGATTACATACAGGGTATCATGACTGAGTCCAAGAAGAATCCACGCGCCAATGCGGATAAACAAAAGCGCTTCCGAGAGAGACAGCGCGAAGCCGGTAAACGTCAGGTGAGGGGGTATGTTACACCCGAGGCCTTAAGTTGTTATGAAGAAATACAGCAGAAAACCGGCTGGAATGACAACGAGGTGCTGTCAAATTCAATTCGTTTAATGTACGCCGCTTACCGGTGCGGTCAGGTAAAGCTATTGAACGAGTGGCTAAAAGATCATAACCGTTAGGCTCCGCGCAACTCATTCACGACCAAAGCTGGGTAAATTGCCCCTCGGGGTCGTACATTTGGGCCTGCTTCTCAATATTGAAGTGTCGCAGGCCCCGCGGATCGCTGCCCACGCCGGCGAGATATTGCCAGTTGCCCCAGTTTGACCCCACATCGTAGTCAATGAGCTGCTGTTCAAAATAAGCGGCACCATAGCGCCAGTGCTCACCGAGTTCATTAACCAGATAACTGGCTGCCCACTGTCTGGCGCGGTTAGACATATAGCCGGTGGCATTCAGTTGACGCATAGAGGCGTTAATGTGAGCGTTATCGGTGGTGCCTTGTTGCCAGTCGCTTAGCAACGCAGACGCACCTTCCATGGTCCTGGACTGCTGTTGAATGCCTCCACAAGTGAACCAGTTAACGCCATGCTTTCGCTGTAACCACCAGAAAAACTCTCGCCACAGCAATTCAAAATAAAGCCAGTAGGTCGACTCGTTTGCCACCTCTTGCGCTTCAAATCGCTTTAACTCGGCGTAAATACGCCGGGGGGAAATGCTGCCATTGGCCAGCCAGGCTGAGAATTTACTCGAGTAATCCCAGCCATCGAGGCCATTTCGTGTTTCTTTGTACCGGCTAATCAGATGCTTATCGAAGAAGTAATACTTTAATTGCTTTTGAGCCGCCAGCTCACCGCCATGATAAGACGAAGAGTTTCCCCGGTGTAAGGGCACCGACGGCCAGTCAGTTTGCAATGCAATGGGCGGGGGAGGCAACAAGCCCACTTGCTCAGTCGGCGGTTGAGGTGATATCGCTTTTTCAACTTTTTTGCGAAACGGACTGAACTTGTCTGGCATCGCATCCACCTCAAAAGGCAAACTTTGCGAGGAGAATAAACTGTTGTTGCTACCGCTTATCACTGTCAGCGCCGCAACACGTTGTTGAAGCTCACGCAGTTGCTGGCATTCATCGAAGCCCGGGTACTCGCTCACACCGAGTATATCCACCTGGTATGCCTTCACCAGCTGACTGATCTCCTCAACCGGATCGCCGCTCACGACTAATAGCGTTTGATGATAACTATCCAGCTGTCGGTTTAGTGCTTCAAGGGATTCAAATAAAAACTGCTGTCGGTGATGCCCCATTGCACAATAACCAAACTGATTGGGCTCGAACCATTGCTTATCAATGCAAAATACCAGCAGTAATTTATTACAGCGAGAGGCCAACCGGGACAGCACAGGCTGATCGTCGAGGCGTAAGTCGTGTCTGAACCAGTAAAGCCCGGTCGTTGCGGAAGTCTTATTCATAGCAGTCTTTACGATGTCCTTATCGTTATGGATTTAAGCATAGAAGAGAAAATTGAAAAAAAATAGTCAGAGCCTTTTTAGCAGCTAAAAATAAACGTTAATCTGGCGGCAGAATGCGATCGTTTTCAGGCTACCGACGTACAAAGCAGGGCACATTACTAACAACGATTAAAAAAGGAACAGTAGAGTGAGTCAGCCTGTATGTATTGTATGGTTCCGGCAGGATTTACGCGTCATCGATAACCCCGCTTTGTTTGCTGCGGTAGAGTATGGCAGTGTTATTCCGGTGTATATTTTTGACCCTGAAATCGAAGAGGCCGACCAACCCGGTGGCGCATCTAACTGGTGGCTCCACCATTCGTTGGTGTCGTTAAATAAACGATTAAATGGTCATCTGCAGTGTTATACCGGTGAACCGAAAAACATCCTGAGTGAACTCATTAAGACGTTTAACGCCCAGGCGGTATTCTGGAATCGTTGCTACGAACCAGCGGTGATTGACCGGGATAAAGATATTAAGCAACACCTGCGCGATCAGGACTGTCTGGTTAGCAGCTTCAATGGCTCGCTTTTATGGGAACCCATGAGCATTCGTAAACAGGATGGTGGCGTTTACCGGGTGTTTACGCCTTATTATCGCAAAGGCTGTCTGCAAGCCTCCGCCCCCCGTTACCCCTCGTCCGCACCAGAGCGAATCACTTATGCAGATGTGGCGCATGAAGGCCACAGCATTGAGGATGCGGGATTATTGCCAGAGATTAACTGGGACAGTGAATTCGCCAGCCATTGGAAACCCGGTGAAGAGGGAGCGGCAGATAAACTCAGTGAATTTATACAACACGCGGCCAACGGTTATCAGGACCAGCGGAATATTCCATCGGTAAGAGGGACATCGCGTTTGTCTCCGCATCTCCACTTTGGTGAAATCTCGCCCAACCAGGTGTGGTATGCACTGCTTAATGCGTTTGACGATCAGGGTAGTAGTGACCTCGACTGTTTCTTAAGTGAGCTTGGCTGGCGCGAGTTCAGCTATTACCTGTTATTTCACTTCCCAACGATTACTGATAAAAACTTTAATTCGCAATTTGATAAGTTTAAATGGCTTAATCAGGACGATAAGTTTACGGCCTGGACCAAAGGACAAACGGGGATCCCTATCGTTGATGCCGGCATGCGCGAGTTGTGGCAGACCGGCTATATGCATAACCGGGTGAGAATGATTGTGGGATCGTTTTTGGTTAAAAACCTCCTGGTCGACTGGCGTAAAGGTGAACGCTGGTTCTGGGATTGTCTGGTTGACGCTGACCGTGCCAGTAACGCAGCGAGCTGGCAGTGGGTGGCAGGTTCCGGGGCAGATGCGGCGCCTTATTTTCGTATATTCAATCCTGTATTGCAGGGCGAGAAATTTGATAAGCAGGGCGCCTACGTAAAGACCTATTGTCCCGAATTAAAAAACATGCCGGATAAATACCTCCACAAACCCTGGGATGCGCCCGAGGATGTTCTGAAAAAAGCCGGTATAACGCTTGGTGATACCTACCCGCAGCCAATAGCCGACCTGAAGCAATCGCGGCAGCGAGCGCTTGATGCCTACGCGGATACCAAGGAGAACTAATGGCTGGCGTATTGCGTTTAGTACTGGGTGACCAACTGTCGTTTGAGATGTCCAGTTTAAAAGATTGCACAAAATCCAAAGATAAGATCCTGCTCGCCGAGGTTCGCGAAGAAGCAACCTATGTGAAGCATCACAAAAAGAAGATTGTGTTGTTATTCTCAGCAATGCGTCATTTTGCCAGGGCCCTTAAAGATGACGGCTACGATGTTATTTACCGTCGTTATGATGATAAGGACAATCAGGGCGCATTACTTGATGAAGTGAAGCTGGCTTGTAGCCAGCATCGTTTTGACAAAGTGGTGGTGACATTTCCTGGTGAATACCGATTGCTGAAAAGTATGCAGCAATGGCAAAACCAGCTGCAGCTGCCGGTAGAAATACGCGATGACGACAGGTTTATTGCCACTCCCGGGCAGTTTAGCGAGTGGGCAGAGGGGCGTAAGCAATGGCGCATGGAATATTTCTATCGCGAAATGCGCAAGTTAACCGGCCTTCTGATGGAGGACGGCAAGCCCATTGGTGATAAATGGAATTACGACCAGGATAACCGTAAATCACTGCCTGCGGATGTCGCGCCGCCTAAGCCTTACACGGTGTCTCCGGATGATATAACCCGTGAAGTCATCGACCTGGTTGAGGCTAATTTTGCTGACCACATGGGGGAGGCCAAAGATTTTAACTACGCGGTCACCCGGGACGAGGCACTTAAGGTACTCGAGCAGTTTATTGACCAGCGGTTTAGCGATTTTGGCGACTATCAGGATGCTATGCGTGAAGGCAACGTGTGGCTGTTTCATTCACATATTTCGTTTTACCTTAACTGTGGGCTGTTATTACCCATGGAAGTCATGAAAGCGGCAGAGCAAGCTTATTTCGATGGTCGTGCGCCGCTCAATGCGGTAGAAGGCTTTATTCGCCAGATTCTGGGCTGGCGTGAGTATGTACGGGGCTTTTACTGGCACTGTATGCCAACCCTTCAAAAAGAGAATTACTTTAATCACCAGCGCAAACTGCCGGATTTTTACTGGTCAGGGCACACCAATATGAATTGCATGCGCCAGTGTATTGGCGACACCAGGCGTCACGCCTATGCCCATCATATTCAGCGCTTAATGGTGATTGGCAATTTCAGCTTATTGGCCGGTTTGTCGGTAGAAGCCGTTAACGAATGGTATTTGCTGGTGTACGCCGATGCCTACGAGTGGGTGGAAATGCCTAATGTCAGTGGCATGATTTTATTTGCCGACGGCGGAAATCTGGCCAGTAAACCTTATGTAGCCAGCGGTCAGTATATCAACCGCATGTCGGATTACTGTAAGAATTGTGGTTATGCAGTGTCAAAAAAGACCGGCAAAAATGCTTGCCCGTTTAACTATTTATACTGGGACTTTTTAATCAAACACCGCGAGAAACTGGGTAATAATCACCGCATGGGACTGATTTATAAAAGCCTCGACCGAATGTCTCAGGACACGGTTGATGCCATGCAGGAACAGGCAGAGCAACTGCTGTCGGCATTAGATGATGCGTAAAGCCGATCTGCCCAGCAAAATCTGTGTGGTATGCCAGCGCCCGTTCGTTTGGCGTAAAAAATGGGAAAAAAACTGGCCGGAGGTGAAATACTGCTCAAAACGGTGCAGTAGTGTCCGATCGCGACAAAAACCAACAAATTAATCGTAATGTAGTGAAACTGACATTACTTTGCTGTGATATCTTTTGCTACTATAGTTTTAGTGAGCTAATGACAGTTTGCCCAAATAGAAGCAAAAGATTTGAAAACATATACGTGTCAATGTGGTAACACTTTATATTTCGCCAACAGCCTGTGCTTATCCTGTCAGCGTCCGGTAGGTTTTTTATCGGATGCCCGGGTGATTTCCTCGTGCGATGTGGATGCCGCGGGTAACTGGATAGCCAGCCATAATGGTCAGGCTTACCGCCAGTGCAGTAACTATGTAAAACAGAATATTTGTAACTGGCTGGTACCGGTTGAGAGCGAACAGAAACTCTGCGCCTCCTGCCAACTGACCGACACCATTCCTGACCTCTCGAAACCCGATAACCGTAAACTGTGGTTTCGTATGGAGCAGGCCAAACGGCATTTGCTTTACACGCTGTATAAGCTGGAACTGCCGGTTATCGGTAAACGTCACAATCCCCGGGGATTGTCTTTTCGATTCCTTGAAGATGAAGTGGCGCAGGCGTTGTATAACCGTGAATTAACCGTGCAAAATACTGTATTAACCGGGCACAGCAATGGTGTGATCACCATTAACCTTAAAGAAGCCGAAGAAACCAAACGTCTGGCTATGCGGGAATTAATGAATGAACGTTACCGGACACTGATTGGCCACTTTCGTCATGAGTCCGGGCATTATTACTGGGATGTGTTAATTAAAAACAGCTCGTATATTGAGCCGTTCAGGGCATTGTTTGGTGATGAGCGTCAGGATTATCAGCAATGTCTGGAAACCTACTATGCCAATGGCCCGGCGGCTGACTGGCAACAAAACTGTATTAGCGCCTATGCGAGCATGCATCCCTGGGAAGACTGGGCCGAAACCTGGGCGCATTACCTGCACATGGTTGACACCCTGGAAACCGCTAATGAATATGAAACGAGTCTGGAAAACCGTCTGTTGTCTAATCCGTTAGACCCAGACCATCCCCATACAGCAAGCTACAACGAAGAGAGTTTTGGCACCCTGATTGACGACTGGGACAAGCTGACTAATCTGCTTAACTCACTTAATAGCAGTATGGGGCTCGACGATGCTTACCCCTTTGTAATTAACCCTAAAACCCAGGAAAAGTTGCACTTTATTCACCTGTTGGTTCGTCCGCTTTAGTCTTTTCCCAATCAAACCGTGGCAGTTGCTCAAAGGCGCGGTGCAATCCGTCTGTCCATTGTTTTTTCATGGATTTATACATCGGGCTGTTCAGGGTGTAGGTGTGATGAAAGGGCTCATCAAAGGAATCATTCTGATACATTGCCAGTTCAATGGGCGGCCCAACGGAAATATTACTGCGAATAGTTGAATCGAGCGACACCATAGCGCAGCGAGCGGCGTCTTCCAGGGTGGTGCTTTTCGCAATAATTCTATCCAGAATAGGTTTGCCGTACTTGGTTTCACCAATCTGCAGATAAGGCGTGTCCTCGGATGCGCTGATGAAATTTCCCTGCGGATAAACATGAAATATTTCAGCAGCCTGGCCCTCTATTTGCCCGCCCAGAATAAAGTTGGATTCGGCACTGCTTTTAGATTTTTCCATGGCCCGCTCGTGCAGCGTTTGCTCCTGCTGGCTGAGCTTACCAATGTATTGAGCCACTTCGTAAAGCTGTTTACCGTGGCGCAGGCTGAATTCTGCGTCCGGATCATTAAGATCGCGGTTAATCGCATTCATAACGGCCTGTGAAGTGGCCAGACTGCCAGAGGTCATGAGCACGCATACCCGTTCACCCGGCCAGCAATAGCGACGCATTTTGCTGTAAGTCGCGACATAATCGACGCCGGCGTTGGTTCTGGAATCTGAAGCAAATACTAATCCGCGATTAACTTTTACGGCTAAACAATAGGTCACTGGAAACTCTCTGAAAACACACAAAAAACGATACTGATAGAATGGATGGATTCAGGGCAATTTTCCAGATCAATTTGTCATCAATTTGTCATTATTTTCGTTGCAATTTCGGCTAAAACTCGTTTAGATGGTATTTCGTATACCGAAAAAAAGCTCTAGGGATTGTAGATGGCAATAAGATGGGGAAATTATCGGGCAGGCGAGTTTTACGATGAACTCATTCGCGTTGCAAATAAACCGCGTCCTGCTGCAGAAGAAATTTGTAAATACCTGCGAAATCTCACCGACCAGGAATTAGAAGAATATAAAACAGCCGCCAACACAGCTATCCATGTAATGGGGATTACCTTTACTGTGTATACCGAAGAAGAGGGCTCAATTGACAGAGCCTGGCCCTTCGACATTATTCCCCGCATTATCGACAAAAAAGAGTGGCAGCAAATAGAAAAAGGGCTCAAGCAGCGGGTTAAAGCGCTGAATATGTTTATTGACGATTTGTATAATGAACAGCGGATCCTGGAAGCGGGGATCGTGCCCAGAAGTTTATTGGAAGCCTCAAAGAACTTTCTGCCCGAGTGTATGGGAATCAAACCAAAGCATGGCGTATGGGCGCACATTTGTGGCTCAGATTTGGTGCGCGATCATAACGGCACCGTTTATGTACTCGAGGATAACCTGCGCGTCCCCTCCGGCGTGTCTTACATGCTTGAAAACCGCCACGTAATGAAGCGGGTTTTCCCGGATATGTTCGAGAAATATAATATCCTCCCGGTAGATGACTATCCCTCTCAGCTGTATGACATGCTTAGTCAGCTTTCACCGCGAGAGATAGAACAACCAGAGGTGGTCGTACTCACTCCCGGCATCTACAACTCCGCGTATTTCGAACACGCCTACCTTGCTCAGCAAATGGGCGCAGAATTGGTTGTGGGAAGCGATTTAGTGGTTGATGATGACGACATTGTCTATATGCGCACCGTGGATGGGTTGTCACGGGTAGATGTAATTTACCGTCGTATTGATGATGCCTTCCTCGATCCAGAAGCCTTCCTGGAGGACTCTATGCTTGGCGTACCTGGCCTGATGCGCGCCTGGAAAGCCGGTAACGTCGGACTGGCAAACGCGCCGGGAGCCGGGGTGGCTGATGATAAAGTTGTCTACGCGTTCGTGCCGGAAATTATTAAATTTTACCTCGACGAAGAGCCTTTATTACCTAATGTGCCCACGTATAAATGTGTCAATAAGGAAGAGCGCGATTACGTTATCGACAATATCGAAAAAATGGTGGTTAAACCAGCAAACGAATCAGGCGGTTACGGCATGCTAATTGGACCTCATGCGACCAAAGCGGAGCGAGAGAAGTTTGTTCGCCTTATCCGTCGTGATCCGCGTAACTATGTGGCGCAGCCCATGTTGTTGTTATCCACCGCGCCCACCTTAATAGGCACTAAAGCAGAACCGCGTCACCTCGATCTGAGACCGTTTATCTTAAGCGGTAATGACATCAGCGTGACCACCGGCGGCTTAACTCGGGTAGCGATGCGCAAAGGCTCTACTGTAGTGAACTCCTCTCAGGGTGGCGGTAGTAAAGATACCTGGATTGTAGACATGGAGGCCGACTAACGATGTTATCTAGGGTAGCAAATCATATTTACTGGATGGAACGTTATCTGGAACGCGCCGAAAACACCGCCCGTTTAATTCAGGTGAACACCCACCTTTTACTCGATTTACCACGCAATGTAACCCTCGGCTGGGAACCCATTATCGATATGTTATCGTTTCGTGATGTGTTCTATGACCTCTATAAAGAGGCCGATGAGAAGAGCGTCATCAAATTTATGGTAACTGATACGGCCAACCCCGGGTCAATCATTAATTGTTTGGCAGCTGTACGGGAAAATGCGCGTATTATTCGCGAAATTATTCCTTCCGAAGCCTGGGAACAAATTAATAATCTGTATATCGCGGCTAAGGCCGATGGGCAGAGTGTGTTAACCCGACGTCACAGGTTTAATTGTCTGCACCGCATTATTGTGGCTAATCAAACCATTACCGGGCTGCTTGGCGGCACCATGCTGCGCGGAGAAGGCTACGCTTTCCTGCGACTGGGTCGGCATTTGGAGCGGACTGATATGACATCGCGTATTATTGATGTACGTTCGGCATCATTATTACCGGATTTGTCCCCTGAACAATCAGCCTTTGAGAATATTCAGTGGATGGGGGTATTAAAATCTTTAACTGCATATCAGATGTATCGGCAGGAAATGCGGATCAGAATTAACCGGGCTGACGTACTGGAATTCTTAGTTAACAATGAGCAATTTCCTCGTTCGTTGCAGCACGGGCTGATGCAAATTGGTAAGTGTCTGAAAGAATTACCTCACTCAGAGAGTATATCCCAGCAGGTCAGCGCTTTGTCGGCGGAATTGCAACAACTCAATACTCACGAACTCGCCCAGGAGACCCTGCATAAAGTCATCGATGACATTCAGTTTGGCGTGGTGAAAATCCATCAGGCCATTGACGCTCAGTATTTTTAATCTCTTAGTAAAAGGTGACGGGCTGGAATTTTAAATCCAGCCCGGCTCTTCACCGGTCAGAATTCCCCAGGTTATTTTTTTCTGAGCTGTATTTTTTGCCGCGGGCTAACTAGGCTTAGTGTAGTGATGGTTTCTGTAGCGGTTTATCGTGTTCAATACTAACAACCTTTTCAACTGTTTTTGGTGTGCTTTCAGGGTGCTTCTGGTTGCAGGGCTGCTTACGCCCAGCCAGGCTATTTGTCAGCAGCGGCTCAAACAAACCGTTCGTGTTCCTGCCCAGGTTTTTGAAGATAACACAGCACACACGTACTTCGTTGACGTACTCGAGCTGGCACTTAATAAGTGCTAACCCTGGTGGCATCGATATCAAAATCGAGGCTGATCCGTTTAATGCCAATCAGGACCGATTGCTGCGTCAGGTAAAAGAAGGCTCAACTGACATTACCTGGGCGGTAACGTCTAAAGAGCGTGAAGCACAACACCAGGCGGTCTACTTTCCGCTGGCCAGGGGATTGCTGGGCTATCGCGTATTTGTAGTCCATCCCGACAATCAGGACGCATTTGGTAGTAAATCTCCGGCACAACTTAAACAAGCATTATCGGTACAGGGAATAGGATGGCCCGACAACGAAATAATGCGCTTTAATGGTTATCGGGTTGAAGAAGTCCCATTAAATATGATGTTTAAATTAATCGAGTCTGGAATGGCTGATTTTTTCCCTCGGTCGGTCATGGAAATAGAATATGAATTATCTGCCCGTAACTCAGCTCAACTGGCTATTGAACCGCAACTGGCATTTTACTATCCGTCGCCTACGTATTTCTTTGTTAACAAACAAAAGCCGTCTTTCGCGAAACGCCTGAAAAAAGGCCTGGATATTGCCCTGGCCGATGGCAGTTTAACCGCACTTTATGAACAGCAACGGTTTGCTAAATCGGCACATAAAATCCTCGAGGGAAGACAGATTATATCACTGACAAACCCCATTCTAACGCCTCAATCAAAGCAAACCCTCAAGCAGTATAAACACTTCTTGCTGCAACATTAAAAGCTTTAATAATCAGTGGTATAGGTTTTTATTCACTATTTTAACTTCCATTTATAGACGACCAGTCTATAATAACTAGACGTTCGGTCTAAAAACGAGATGTTATGCAGCAGAATCGCCGGGGCAGGCCACCAAAATCAGCCCGAAATTTTGACGATACCAAAGAAGCCTTACTGCTGGCCGGTATGGCCATACTGACTGAGCGCGGATTCAACACGGTAGGCATCGAAATGATCCTCAAGCGTGTCGGTGTGCCTAAAGGCTCGTTTTATCATTACTTTAAAAACAAAGACGACTTCGGCCTGCAGGTGATAGAACGGTATGACCAGTATTTCTGCGCCAAGCTAAGACGCTGTTTGGCTTCTAGTCCCACCCAGCCGCTGGCTGGTATCAGCACATTTGTGCAGGAAGCGATTGATGGCATGGAAAAGTACCGGTTTAGCCGGGGTTGCCTGATTGGCAATTTTGGTCAGGAAATGCCGATATTGGCGGAGTCATTTAAGGTGCCGTTGGCACAATGCCTGAAAAACTGGACATCCATGCTGGCCCATAACCTCGAGCAGGCAAAGGTACTTCGCCTTATCTCTGAAGAGACTGACTGTTTACAGCAGGCCGAGTTTTTCTGGATTGGCTGGGAGGGCGCTATCCTTACCGCTAAAGTCATGCAATCCAGTTCACCCATGCAAAAATTTGCCGATGGATTTATCCATCAACTTACTGTCAAACGTTAACCCAGGAGGGCACAATGTTTAAAGCGATTTACATCAACAAAGACGACCAGGATTACACGGCAGACATTACCGAGCTAGATGAATCGGCATTGCCTGATGAAGACGTGCTGATTACGGTAGAATACAGTACCCTGAACTTTAAGGATGCGTTGGGCATAACCGGTAAAAGTCCGGTAGTCAGACAATTTCCCATGGTGGCAGGCATCGATTTAGCCGGCACGGTAGTGGAAAGTCGTTCTGATAGATTTCAGCCCGGTGATAAAGTGTTAGTTAATGGCTGGGGGCTGGGCGAGCAGTACTGGGGCGGTCTCGCTCAGAAAGCGCGGATCAATGCAGACTTCGTGCAAAAAATGCCTGATGGTTTATCTAGCCGGCACGCGATGGCAGTAGGCACCGCAGGGTACACTGCCATGTTATGTGTTATGGCGCTGGAGTCACAGGGCGTCACACCCGACAAAGGCGAGATTCTTGTTACCGGCGCAAATGGCGGAGTAGGGACTACCGCTATTGCGATTCTGGCCAATCTTGGTTACCACGTGGTTGCTTCTACGGGCCGCCTCGAACAGGCCGATACGTTAAAAGCACTGGGAGCCAAAGAGGTCATAGATAGGACTTCCCTTAGCGAGCCAGGCCGTCCTCTTGCCAAAGAGCGCTGGGCAGGGGTCGTCGATTCAGTTGGCAGCCATACCCTTGCCAACGCGTGTGCGGCAACTCAATCAGAGGGGGCTGTAGCAGCTTGTGGTTTGGCGCAGGGCATGGACTTTCCGGCTACTGTTGCGCCATTTATATTACGTGGCGTTAAGCTGATGGGCATAAACAGTGTTACTCAAACACTGGCTGTTCGTGAAAAAGCGTGGGCCAGGGTGATGCAGGATTTACCTGAGTCGAGCCTTGCGACGATTACCCGCGAGGTTACTTTAGCCGAAGCTCTGGACATTGCTCCTCAATTTCTGTCTGGCCAGGTACAGGGTCGCATAGTGGTTGATGTTAATCAGTAATCTGCTCATAAAGCTCCTCTGATTTAAGAGGGGCTTTTCGTCGTAACATTCAGGCAGCCGCTTGCAAGCTATCCTCACTTCAAAACAATAAGCGTATTTTTCCTGCTAATTTATTCCTGATGAATACCCACCTTGCCACTCAGGGTTGTTTAACCCCGCGCAGACTATTCGTTGTGAATTAAGCGCTGTTATTTCCCGCTTGATCTGCTCGTCCAATCGGCAACCAGGACTTAGCTTACTCTGGGCAGCGCCACTTCAAAGCACGCTATCTTGTGAAAATAAGACGATAAAATCACCTAAAAACGTTACGCGTAACTCTTTTTTCTGCAATTATGGTCATTTTTTAGGTCCCAGGCACTCAGCAGAGCGAATATCTGCGACGAGTGATTAGTGGGCTTTATTATCAGTGAAACGATTGTTTCATGCTGATGCTGGCTATGATGAGCGGTATGAAACGAGAATTACTGGCGGTATACAGGCATGGCTACCTGAGTATTTGCTGGCCGGTGACTTCAATGCATAACGGGTTAGCCTTTACCGTCTTTCATATTCTGCAATAATAAGGTATTCCAAAGCAGGCTTTTAATAAACAGCCTAAGGCCATTAATCTAACCGGCTTAGGTAGCGATTAAATTTCAGACGGTCTTCATTACTGAACAAGCCAGTTATGGCACGTTTAAGTACGCCTTTGGTATCGACAGACTACGACTAATTGCCAAATACCAGAGAGAATTGTGCGGATTAATTTTGCGCTATACTCACAAAATGCCCTAATCAGGGTTCGGTGACTTTAGTTTAAAAAAAACAGTGGATGGTTGCCGGCTTCAGACAAGTTTATCAGCAGTGTGATACCTGAAGAGGTCAGGTCGTTTAAGGGTGTCAAAGCAAATCGTTAATCAAAAAGTTACCACCAGGCTGTTCATCAAAATCCTGTCAATCGTGCTAGTGGTTGAGACAGTGATAATGATAGGGTTGCACTTACTCAGGACGGACTTATCACCCTGGCAAAATGTGCTGGTCGATATTGCGTTACTGACGTTATTTTCAACACCGGTGATTTATTTTGCAGTGATTCAGCCTTATGAACAGAACCTGCAAAAAGTGCGCGCCGACGAAGACCGGATCCGGTGTCAGTTAACCCAGTTGAATAAAGACCTCGCATTACAGAAAAAAACACTCGATGAACATGCCATTGTGAGTATTGCGGATAAACGCGGTGACATCGTTTATGTTAACGATAAATTTTGTCAAATCAGCGGCTTTAATCGTGACGAACTGCTCGGACAGAACCATCGAATTGTGAGCTCCGGCTATCATGACCGGGCATTCTTCGTAGCGCTGTGGGCAACGATTTCCAGTGGCAAGGTGTGGCACGGCGATATTAAAAATCGCGCTAAAAATGGTACCTTTTACTGGGTAAACGCCACCATAGTGCCCGTTTTGGATGAACAGCAAAAACCTAATCAGTATATTGCAATACGAACAGACATTACCGCTCAGAAGCGCACGGAAGAAGCTTTCACCCAGGCACAGCGAGTGGGCCATATTGGTAGTTGGAACTGGAACCAAACCAATGAAAAGCTGGTCTGGTCGAATGAAATCTATCACATTTGTGGTTTACCGGACACCGTGCGATCTACCAGCAAAGAGCTCTTTATTATGGTTATCCATCAGGATGACAGGGACTATGTGCTGCAACAGTTTGAGCTGTCTAAAACAAACAATACGCCTTTTGATGTTGAACATCGCATTACCCGACAGGATAACGGTGAGGTTCGATGGGTCCACGAGAAATGTGTTCACGATCGCGATGTCATGGGGAATGTTGTGCAGTCTCATGGCATTGTCCAGGACATCACCGAACGCAAACTTGCCCAGGAAAAAATAAAACAGCTGGCCATGACCGACCAGCTCACCGGACTGGCAAACCGAAACCAGTTTTATGCGACCTTTGACAAATTTATCAATATGGCTAAACGGGACAGCGCCTTACTGGGAGTAATGATCCTCGATCTGGATATGTTTAAAGCGGTTAACGATACCTATGGTCATCAAACCGGAGACAAACTGCTGAATGTGATTGCCCAGGTTTTTCGGGAAAACTGCCGTGAGATTGATTTAATAGCACGTTTGGGGGGCGACGAATTTGCCATCGTACTTTATAAACCCCTGGATAAAGGGGCCATAACAGATGTCGCCACCCGCATTATTCGCGCTTTCGAAACCGCTATGCATGTCAATGGCAACCATTTACATGTGGGTGTGAGCATTGGTATTTCGCTGTTCCCTGCACACGGAAGCGAGCAACACGAACTCATTGAAAACGCGGATGCTGCTTTATATCAAGTAAAGCGGCACGGTAAAAATAACTTAAGATTTTACGACCCGGACGACAACCAACTGAACTAGCAGGCTCAGTTTCAGCTTCCTTGTCTTGATAAAAATTATTTATCCTGGCGAAGAATATTTTCCGTTCTGAATAGAATAGGTAGATTGGCGGATAACGCGCATAATCGCCCCGTTTTTATTCACTGGATCCAGGATTCATGCACTTTACCAACGACCGAGTGTCGGTTTATGCGCTACCCGAAAGTCAACTTACTTCAGAATACGCTATTGATATAGGTACCCGTTATCGGGACGCTTCATTAATTGAACTCCCCGGGGGAGAGGCCTGGGTATTCGATTACGGCGTTATCGTGTTTTGGGGCATCGATGAGGACGAACGTCTTTCTCTGCTACACCGACTGAAAATTCAAAGCGAACTGCTGGCTGGCGAACATCAGGAACATTTTCGTTTTACGGTGGGCGGTAGCGAGGTCAAACTACAAAAAGACCATATATCGCTCTCCAGCGACGATCCTCTATTGCGCCTGTCTATCAGCCATGCGCTGGCACAATCTATTAAGCTTAATGATTATGAACTCAGAGCTCAGCTGACCATCGCGGAATACAGTCATTTACCCAAGGTACTGGCTGAAACCGGTTCGATAAAGCTGGGGCGACGTCAAATTGCCAGTATCCGTGGGCATTTATTCAGCACTAAGAGTGATATCTTCCTGCATTACAACCTGCTGGATACGCCTGAATTTTTCTGGGAGTACCCGGTTTACGAAGTGGCTTATAACAGCGCAGCTAAATACCTGGATATTCGTCCTCGCGTGGAGTTATTGTCGAATAAACTCAACGTTATCCATGAACTCTTCGATATGCTGGCAGACGAATTGAAGCATAAACATTCGTCTTTTTTAGAGTGGATCATTATTATTCTGATTGCGTTTGAAATTGTTATGGTGGGCGCTGAAGGGCTGCTTTCGCTGTTCTGATTTAAAACGGTTCCCTATGGCAGGGGAACCGCCAATGCAGACCGTTGAATCGGTTTTCCACGCAGGATCACCGTTTCGATACTTTCCCAGTTCGCCACCGATTGTTGTGGGTTCTGGGTAAGGATGAGCAGGTTAGCGATTTTACCGGGCTCAACCGTGCCGTACTGTTTATCCAGACCAAATTGCCGCGGACCATTAATTGTCGCGGCAGCAAAGATTTGTTCGGCGCTGATCCCTGCATCGGCCAATTGTTGCATTTCATAAAATGTGGATAAACCCGGGGCGGCAGCAAAAGACGGGCTTGAAGGGTAGTCTGAAGCCACCAGCAACGGATGTCCCTTGGAAGCAAGGTAAGCCGCGGCTTGTTTCGCCCGGCCAACACCATAGCCGCTGAGTTCATGCACTTTGGCGTCGGGCAAATCGCCAAAATCTTTACTGATTTCCCGCTTAAACCATTGCCCCTCGTAAGTTGAATACCACTTCAGCAGCGCTGCCGGTAACACCTTTTCCCGGCGGGGATCGGCGAGTGTGTCTTTATCGTACATGCCCTGCAAAGACAACATGACCTGAATAGTGGGCATATAGGCGGTATCACTGGCAATCAGTTGCTCGAGAGTGTCTGTTACGGGCGGATTGTCCGGGTTAGTCTTCCATTGCCAGTTCCATAACCCGTGCGCAATACCATCGACATGATGATTTAAGGCAATGTGGTACATATCGAGTGCATTGGCATGGGCCCAGACCTGAAGATCAGCCTTATCTGCCGCCTGACGAATTCGCTGTAAGCTTGTACTGCTGAGTAGCGGCCAGTCTGATGCTGCACCAAAGCCATCCTCAATATAAATCTTTATGCAACGTGCGCCTGTCTTTGCTATGGCGGCCACTACCGCTTCCGGGGTGTGCAAGGCTGGGTCGATATATTCTGGCAACGATAGCTGAGTCGGATCTTCAATAATAAAGTATCTGGCATGGCGCAGGGTATAGCCTGCAGACAGGTGAGGGTAGCCGCCAATAACGGGAATGGGCTGGCAGGTATAGTAATCCGGGTGCTCACGGGCCGCTGTGAAGTGCTTCTCCCCATCGCTTCCACCTAAATTAAGCACCTCGGTGATACCGAAATACAGCAGACTTCTTGGCAACTGGCGAAGGTACTCTTCCACGACGGCGGCATGTTTTACGGCATTAGGGCTATCTAAAAAGCCAATGCCAGGAATGCTACCGACATGGACATGGCTGTCCATAATACCCGGCGTAAGGAATTTTCCCTGACCGTTGATCAATTTGGCATGCGCAGTCAGCGGCTGCATGGGTTCCGTAGTGACCTCGGTAATGGCTCCGTCCACTATGCGGATCTGGGTATTTTCTTGCTGTTCGGTAAGATGGCCCGACACCACCGTGAAATTTTCCAGGATCAGCTCACTTGCCGTTGCCACACTTTGGCAGAATAGGGCCGTGATCAGCATCACCAGTTTAGCTTTCATTTTTAGCATTTCCTTGCAAGAAGTGATTCCGCTCAGTTTATAATTCAAAGACTGACGTACAAGTGGAATTCTGTAAGCAAACGTACACTGGCCACCCGGGACGACACTACGGTTTGTTTGTTCATACCCAAAAACCATACTAATAAAAGGGAATATACCTTCAGGGTATACAAGCTGCGAGTAAAAGGTATTTCCCAGGCAAACCAAGCCCGTGTAAGTTTACACAATGTTAACTTATGGCTTTGCAATGGTAGGGCATGTTTAACCCGCTGATACGCCTGTTTTTGCGCTACGGTATCGCCTAAGTTAAAGCAGAACAACCACATACAGTTAGTTGCCAGGTTTTACGTCGCAGTGTTTCTGTGTAATCAGTAACACAATAAATTTAACAATTCGTGACTAACTTTCTTCGTTGTCATAAAAAAATGTAACAAATACAAGGTGGTAAATATGTCAATGCGCGGTGTGTTAAGACTTGCTGAAGTGCAAATGCGGGTTTTGGATATGGCCGAGTCCAAACAACATTACGGAAGCCGTATGGGCTTACACGAGATGATGACCGATGATAACGGTTTAGTTTATTTCAAGGCCTGGGCAGAACATGATCATCACAGCCTGGTGCTGCGGGAAGCCGACTGTGCCGGTCTGGACCACATTGCCTTTAAAGTGTATGACGATGCAACGCTGGCAGATTTGGAAAAGAAAATTATCGACTTTGGCATTGAAGTAGAGCGTGTTGAAGCCGGCGTGTATCCCAAGAGCGGTCAACGATTAAAGTTTATTTTACCCACGGGGCATGAAATGCATCTGTTTGCCGAGAAGGAACAGGTGGGTAACTCGCTGGGCACGTTTAATCCTGATGTGATCCCCGATGACGAGGTATGCCGGGGGTTTCGTATTAATGCACTGGATCACGTGTTTATTGTGGGGCCTGATGCTGACCAAAACCTTAAGCTGTTTACCGAAGTCTTCGAGTTTAGCTATACAGAAAGGGTTATTGATGGCGAGGGTAACACGGTGTTATTTTTCGTCAGCTGTTCAAGCCGCGCCCACGACATCGCATTTGGTGTTAATCCCAATCCTGGGTTAATCCACCATGTTTCTTTCCGACTGGAAAACCCTCAGGATCACATTCGTGCTGCAGATCTGATTGGCAAATATGAAATTCCGGTCGAAATGAACGACCGGCATGGTGTGACGCAGGTAAAAACGGTGTATTACTTCGATCCTTCCGGTAACCGTAACGAAGTGTTCTGCGACGGATATACCTATTATCCGGATATGCCGCTGTTAACCTGGACCATGGACGAACTTGACCATGCCGCGTTTTCACAGTCTCTGCATGTACCCGAGAGCTTCCTGGCGGTTTATACCTAATCTATTTTGAATGTTATCCAACCACATTCACACGCCGGCTTATCATTGATAGCCGGCTTTTTGTGTTCCGAGCCAGAATAATTGCACTGTTTAGGCGGCTGAAGCGTAATAAATAGCAGCAACACTCTTGGGGGGCATAAATGGAGTTGCTTATCACAACACTCTTAAGCTGGATTGATATGCATACCCATTATAGTACGCAGGCATTGCCACACCCGAGGGTGGTTGTGATGACCCGTGAGGAATTAACTCAGGAATATTACAGTGGCGTGGCTAACCGAGCGCCAGGAGCTGGTGTTGATGAACGACTTAAAGCACTCTATGCGTTTGAGGACGGTCCACATGGGACCATTTATATTCTGAGTTCTACGGCAGTAAACAGCGCAAACCGTTTCGCTAACCCGACGGAAAACCCCAGGTTCAGGGAGATTTTGCTGCATGAACTGGTGCATCATGTGCAGTGGCACAGCCAGAGCATTGAGCAATGGCAGTGTTCCAACCAGGGGGAATTAGAAGCCTATTTGCTGGGGGCTATGTATCTCAAACAGCAGAATACGCACGACCCTATGATAAACCGTATTTTGTGGGCTAACCGTTATTCACGTTGTTAGCCAAAGCCTGATATCAACAAGCGGTATTGGTGTGCTTTCTGGCCAGGTTTTGCTGCACAATCGTCTCGCCGCTACGAGTAACCTGCACCAGGTCTACGCCTGAATTGCCACTACAATCAGACCAATGAGAGATTAAGGATCATCCATTGTCGTCAGCTCACACAGCCAGATGTGTAGCTGCACTTAACAGGTTTAATCACTGTACTTGTAAGGAATGCGTTTAACTACAGAAAAACTGCTACAATTTGAACACCATGTATATGACGTTAGCGGATAAACGCCAGCCAGTTTTCAAGTAGATTAGCAAAGTCCATTAGGCCACAGCCTGAGACCGGGCCTTCAGCCAAATCTTCGTCGAACTCATTGTGATTGAGTTCGGTGTTATTCAGGAACAGTTCTACTTCGTCGTCGGCAATGATCAGGTGATAAATTTTACCAGTGTAGTCAAATTCCATTTTTTGTCTGGCGAGTAGCTTTTCAATCGCTGCCAGTAAAGTAGTAACGGCTACAGTGTCTGCGCCAATATCATGGCTTAACCAGTCGCCAAAATATTCACTTTCCACATCGCATTTGGCCAGCGGCTCGCCGGTAACATCGGTTAAAAATTCAAAATCCATGGTTTATCTCAGGTAGTGGTTGGTACAAAAACATGGCCGGTATTTTCCAGCTCAGTTAAGTACACGCGAACGTCAAACTCAATTTGATGGTAGTCGGGCAACATGTGTCGGCACAGCTGATAGAACGCTTTATTGTGTTCTTTTTCTTTCAGGTGGGCGAGCTCATGCACAACAATCATATTTAAAAAGGCTTCCGGGGTAGTTTTAAATAGCTCGCTCACCCTCAGCTCATTTTTACTTTTCAGCTTGCCGCCCTGAACCCGCGAGACATAGGAATGCAGGCCCAGCGCATGATTAACAATGTGGATCTTATTGTCGTAAACCACCTTACTTAATGGCTGCGTTTTCTTCATGTACTGATTTTTGATGGTCATCGCATAATCACGTAACGCTTTATCGTTATTTATTTTATGAATCCGGGGATAACGTGCACGCAGCCAGTCTCCTAGCTTATTAGCGTCCGATAGTTGCGTAACCTGATCCTGCAAATGTTGCGGATAATGAGACAGGTAGGTAAGGGGAGTGGCCATTGATGATTCTTTATTGCTGGTAAGACGGGCTCTATTATACACATTGCGAACAGGGAATTATTAAGATTATTAATGAGCTCAGTCGATTAATTAATCTAAAATATTCATAAGCTCATACCGATTTCTATGGCTAATCATTGCCGGGGACAAGGGGTAAACTGTGCTGAAAGGTGCGATGCGTCAACACCCTTAGTAAATATCAGGTTACAATAACAATGAAAACCAAGCTAAACGATCTTATTGCTTTTATAGCCGTTGCGGAAGAAGAAAGTTTTACCCGAGCGGCAGCACGCCTCTCGATATCACAATCTGCGCTCAGTCACACTATAAAAGGTCTTGAAGACAGATTAGGATTACGGTTGCTGACTCGCACCACCCGTAGCGTTTCGTTAACTGAAATTGGCCGTAAACTTTATTCTTCCATAGCACCGCGCATGCAGGAAATTGAGTATGAGCTTGACTCCCTGAATGCACTAAAAGAAAAGCCTGCTGGTACTATTCGAATTTCTACTGCGGAACATGCTGCACGCGCGGTACTGTGGCCGCGTATATTGGATTTCATGCAGCGTTATCCCGACATCCATATCGAAATGAACGTGGACAATGCACTAGCCGATATTGTGGCAGAAAAATATGATGCCGGGGTAAGGCTCGGCGAAAGCGTTGATAAAGACATGATAGCGGTAAGTATATCGCCGCCTTTACGAATGGCCGTGGTCGCCACTCCAGATTACTTTAAAGAGTATGGCATTCCGAAGGAACCGCGTGATCTTGCAGAACATCAATGCATCAACTTTCGCTTGCCTACTTACGGACGGCTATTGGTATGGGATTTTGCGAAAGACGGTCATGAAGTGAATGTTAGAGTTAAGGGACAGTTTACAGTCAATAAAGCCAGTTTTATTCGCGAGGCTGTTCTCGAGGGTGTGGGTATTGCTTATGTCCCCGAGGATATGGTTGTGGAAGATATTTCCGCGGGCAAATTACAAAGGGCACTGGGTTCCTGGTGCGATGAATTCCCCGGTTATTACCTTTATTTCCCCAATCGTAGTCAGTTTTCGCCGGCCTTTTCGTTGTTTGTCGACGCCATGCGCGATAGCCTGAATTCAAAAGAAAATAAGAATTGAAAGTTGCGGAAATTAAGAGTCGCATAGTGCCGTATATAATCTACCCTCATAGTAAGAAGGCAAAGGGTTAATTGCAGCATCACACAGATCGGTCAGAGACATACAATAAAGCACCTAAGACAGGAGAATGTAATGCCAACCTATAAACTGAAAGTAAACGGTAAAACACATCAGGTGGATGCAGAGCCTGATACCCCATTATTGTGGGTGCTCCGTGATGATTTAGCGATGCCAGGTACAAAGTTTGGTTGCGGTATTGCAATTTGCGGTGCCTGCACCGTTCACCTGAATGGCAATGCAATTCGTTCGTGTTCGATGCCAGTGTCTGCGATCGGAAGTAACGAAGTGACCACCATAGAAGGATTATCAGAAAACGGCGACCACCCACTGCAAAAAGCCTGGGTAGAACAGGATGTGGCGCAATGTGGTTATTGTCAGACTGGCCAGATAATGAACGCTGCAGCGTTGTTAAACAAAAATCCTGCCCCGGATGATGCCACCATTGAGGAAGCGATGAAAGGCAATATCTGTCGCTGTGGTACTTATGTTCGTATCAAAAACGCCATCAAAACCGCAGCCAAAGCCTGAGGGGAAATATATGACAACGAAAGACATTTCAGCTGAGTCTGTAGCACGCGAATTTGTAACATCGCACGGTCGCCGGCAGTTTTTAAAAGCATCAGTAGCCAGCACTGGTGGACTGATGGTGAATTTCAGTTGGTTGGGAACTGCGTCTGCGTTGTCTTCTAACAAAGATTCTTCACCCTTCAGGCTCAATGCTTATTTGTATGTTGCCACTGACGGCGAAATTACTGCGATGGTACCCAACCCGGAATTTGGCCAGAACGTGATGACGTCGATGCCCATGATCCTTGCAGAAGAAATGGATGCAAACTGGTCGCAAATCAACGCTAAACAGGCCGAATACGAGCCCGCTGATTTTGAGCGGCAATTTACCGGAGGAAGTCAATCCATAAGGCGAGGGTGGCAAAGCCTGAGAATGGCTGGTGCCAGTGCTAAGCAACTTTTAATCATGGCGGCAGCAGCAAGATGGCAGGTATCTACTGCACAACTCACGGTAAAAAATAGTGTAGTGTCTCATGCGGCAACAGGAAATAGTGCAACCTTTGGTGAATTGGCAGCCGATGCGGCGTTAATGCAGTTACCACAAAGTATTGTGCTTAAAGCAAATCGGGATTTCAACATAATCGGACAGTCACAAACTAACCTTGAAGGTCAGAACATTGTAACCGGGAAGCCTTTGTTTGGTATTGATTACACCAGTGAAGGGATGCTGATTGCTGGTATTGTTCATGCGCCGGCATTCGGTAAAACTTTAAGCGACGCTGATCTGACCCCAATTAAAAATATGCCAGGCATTGTGGATGCCTTTATGGTTGAGTCAACCACCCCTGATTATGTTAAAAGCTACTTCGATACGAGTGCATTCACCCGAATGGTCGCTATTGTAGGCGAAAAAACCTGGGCAGTTATTAAGGCCAAGCGTGCTGTTAAAGCCAACTGGGAAGGCATAGAAACCCATACTGAAAAACTCAATCGATTTGGAACACTGACTGAAATTACCGTGCCTGGTGATCTTGAAAACAGTGCAGGGCACCGTAAGCAGATGGAAGCTTTACTCAACTCCGATTTACCCGTTTTACGTCAGGACGGCGATCCGGATAAGGCGTTTTCTACAGCCGATAAGATCATCGAGCGAACCTTTTTTGCCCCGTACCTTGCTCACAATACCATGGAGCCGATGAACTTTTTTGCCAATGTGACCAATGAAGGTGTTCACGTTGCGGGCCCACTGCAAGCCCCGGCAATGATTAGTCCCTGGGTAGCTGAGCGTATCGGCGTTTCACAGGATAAGGTTCGTATTGAAGTCACGCGTATGGGGGGCGGTTTCGGTAGACGCGCCTACTCACATTATCTGGTAGAAGCGGCAGCAATTTCCGCTCACGTGAAGCGCCCGGTAAAGTTGATGTACACCCGCGAAGATGACATGACTAATGGTATTTATCGCCCCACCTATATGGTGCGATTCAAAGCCGCTTTGAATGCCACTAATGAACTTATAGCTTATCAGGTAGATGGCGTGGGCGTGCCGGAACACGCTGTACACGGAGACCGTTTCCCTGCCGGCGCGGTCGAGCATTATTTGGCAAGGGGTGGTGCCATTGATTCGAATATTACTACCGGCGCGTTCAGGGCTCCCCGGTCTAATTTTATGGGCGCTTCAGAACAGGCATTTTTAGATGAAGTAGCTGAGCTGGCAGGGCAGGACCCTATAGATTTCAGGCTTGCACTTTTTAGTCGGGCTAAGAACAACCCGGTGGGTGATAAATATGATTATGATGCCGAAAGATACGCCGGGGTACTTAAACTGGTTAGACAAAAGTCAGGCTGGGATACTATGCCAGAAAATACCAGCAAAGGCGTTGCTGCTTACTACTGTCATAACTCTTATGCGGCCCACGTGGTAACCACCAGAGTAAAGAGAGGCCTGCCACAAGCGGATAAAGTCTATAGCGCAATTGACTGTGGCGTTGTAGTTAACCCAATAGCGGCCGCTAATATGGTGCAGGGGGCCGTTGTAGATGCTATTGGTAATGCCATGTTTGGCGAAATGACCTTTACGGATGGCCAGCCAGATAAGCAAAATTTTAATCAGTATCGGATGATACGCATGGATGAAGCACCTTCTGCTATTGATGTGAGTTTCGTTAAGAGTAGCGTAGATCCTACAGGTTTAGGAGAGCCGCCCTTCCCGCCCATGTTTGCCTCATTAGCCAATGCATTGTATAAACAAACAGGACAACGCTTTTACGAGCAACCATTTATTCACCAGTTGCAAAAATCCTGAATCGTAAGCCGGGAGATAAGCTTTTCCCGGCTTGCAGATGAACGCTATTTTCGCTCAGCGGTGATTGGAAAGAACAGAACTGAGGGCCCGGTATCGAAGTAAAATTCAGTTGTTAAATTAAATTAACAATAGCGTTAAAATTGGCTAACCTATTACAAAGTGCCACTTACCGGCAAGGTATGGCTTAAATCATCACTGAGTGATTACGTATTATGATGTTGCGGCTGTTTATTTTGTTATTACTGGTTACTTCGGCCTGCAGCGTTGCCTCTGAAAACGATGATTACAGTATTATTCTGGTGAACTCGTTTAACGAGTCTGACTTTGAAGTTAAAATGATGTACCGGTTAATGACCCAGGTTTCCGAATTGGAAAATGTGCTGGTGTTAACGGTTCCCGCTTACTATGCTGATACTGTTGAAGACTTTGACACAGACATCCGGCAAACGATACGGGATAATTTCGAATATCAGTTACGCAACTTAATTCAGGAAAAAGGTAAGGTTAACTTTTCCCGACTTGTGGCTATCGGACGCCACGCCAGTGTGTTTATTGATACAAATCCATCATTACTACCGGCTGCCCAACGCTTCTTTTTGCACATCGACTGGCAACCCAAATCGGGCACGCTCGTGCGTTCTGATTATGAACCTGAATTATCTTATGCACAGATCCTGACCGCGTTTCCTGATACTGACGACATTTTGTTTATCCATGGTTCTCTTGGTTTGGAACAGGATGACGGGTTAGTGCAAAACTTTTTATCGAAGGTGCCCGCGGGTATCCGGGTGAACTACTTTAACCCTGTACAATCTCCCCAAAAAACACTCAACGCGTTGAACAAAAGCAAAGCCGGTACGCCGATTATCTACATTAATTACAAGTATCACGAGCGAAGCTGGGAAGCTGTGCACAACTGGTTAACCTCGCAGAATAAACACCCGATTTTTACCATCTTTGCCCACAATGTTAACCGCTACGCCGGCGGTGCGGTAGTTGTGCCGGAAAAAATTGCCGACATTGCGGTAGCCCTGGCAAGAGGGCAGACCCTGGCTGCTGATACCAATAATGTAGTAAGCCTGCAATTTAACGCGCAACAACTGGAACAATGGGGCATCGACTCAGCCTCCTTGCCCCCCAATGCCGAAGTGGTTAACCAAACGCCTTCCGTTTATACCCTGGAGATGGTGCTCTTTATTATCAGCTTTTTTCTGGTCATTATCATTGTTATGACGGTTTATATGTTATACCGCGCTCATTTACACAATAAAAATATGGCAAACGCCTTGGCCGTAGCCGATAGCGCAAACCGTTCAAAAAGTGAGTTTTTGGCCAATATGAGCCACGAAATTCGGACACCTATGAATGGTGTGCTGGGTACATTGCAGTTGCTTGAGCGTTCAGATCTTGGGATGCAAACCAAAGCGCAGGTGAATAAAGCGTTATTTTCCGCCAGAAACCTGTTGATCATTATTAATGACATCCTCGATTACTCAAAAATAGAAGCCAATAAACTTGAGCTGGCAGAACAACCTTTTTCTCTGTTGGAAATCACCGAATCCGCTGTAGCCGATTTAATGATACTGGCTGAAAGTAAGGGGCTTCACCTGACTGTGGACGTTGATAAATCCTTCAGGGATGGCTGGCTGGGTGATTCAGTGCGGGTTAAACAAATTATCATTAATCTGGTGTCAAATGCGGTGAAATTTACCGAGTCAGGCTCGGTAACTATTCGGTTAAGTACCTCGCAAACTGGCGCTGAGCAAGAGCAGGTAGTAATAGAAGTTACCGACACCGGAATCGGTATGAATAAGGCAATGCAAAGTAAAATATTTGAGCGTTTTTCCCAGGCAGACACGTCCAGCACCCGAAAATTTGGTGGTACCGGCCTGGGTATGTCGATTACCCAGAGCCTGGTGGCCATGATGCACGGCCAGTTAAGCCTCGTTAGTAAAGAAGGCCAGGGCACCCGGGTGACCGTTGAATTACCTCTACCTACAGCCGCGTTGGCCGTAGCAGCTGGCGAACCAGAACGTCTTGAAGCGCCTGATTTAACCGGTATGCGGATACTGGTAGCGGAAGATAATATGATTAACCAGACGATTGTTGAATCGATGCTTGAGTCAACCCGCGCCAGCTTTGACATTGTCGATAACGGTAAACGGGCAGTTGATGCGGTTACCACTAAGCAGGACCCGTACGATATAGTCTTAATGGATATTCAAATGCCTGTCATGGATGGTGTTCAGGCTTGTAAGGAAATTAAAACGCTATTCCCGCATCTCCCCGTTATCGCCCTGACCGCAGATGTAATGGCTGATGAGGTACAAGAGTTTTTACAACTCGGGTTTGACAAGCATATCGGGAAACCTATTGATATGAACCGCTTATATGCCGCTTTGGCCGAAGTCGGTGCAAATCGGAAAGTTTGACTCTTTAGTTATTGTGGGCCTTTTACCGACTGATCTGCGTAACAAGCAATAAGCTAGCGCAACAAAGGTAAAGCCTATGCAAGCCACCAACCATCATGCAATCATTACACTATTTACTTACCGGTATTTACTGGACGAACCGCAGCCGCCTCATGATTTTAAACAGGATATTGAGGAGCTCAACGTTTTCCCGGAGCGTCTGGAAATAAGCCATGTTGATGAATGGCGTAGCTATATTCGGCGCTACATTAGCCGTAATAAACTAACCAACGAACAGATTGAAGCACTTACACAGCGCCTCGACATTCCTGAGGTGTATGAAGAGTATCAGTATCTTAAGTCTATAGTAATTACGGCCCTGAAGATAAACGACAGCCCGGATGTTAAGGTTATCAATACGCCGCTAAAAGAATACCTTAACAAACTTATCAATCTGTAATATCAAGTCGTTAAGTTCGTAAATAGGGCGCGACATAAGGTTTATTGGCAGCAATTTCTTCGTGACTGAGCCCTTTTAATTCATAGGGAAACACCAGCCAGTCGGAGGTTTCATGCAGACAAAAATCGGGCTTGAGGGTAGTGCGGTTATAACCGGTGCGCTGATAAAGGGTTGCGATTCGGACTTCTTCCGGCATGTTACGTTTGAGTTTGGTACTCAGGCGGTTAATGACAGCAGTGATATTGTGACCAGAACTAAATACGTCGTCTACTATTAGCAGGCCATCGTCAATGTTGAGGTTTTCTATCAGATACTGGGTACCATGAACCCTTATCCGTTCAGGCGTTTCAACCATATTCTGGTATTCCGGCAAGCCCGGGTAAGAGGTTCGTAACGCGATATGGTCGGTTTGCACGCCAAGGGTTTGCAAACATTCCTGAACATAAATACCCACTGCGCTGCCACCACGCCACAGGCCCACAATAAACGTAGGGCGAAAACCACTTTCAAAAATCTGAACGCCTAAACGAAAAGAATCTTCAATAATTTGCTGTTCTTCAAGATAACGCTTTTCCAACGAGCATCTCCCATGTGACACAATGCCAGGTTAAGGCTACCATAGCATTTGACCGACCGGTAAGTTAATACCTTTTAGTGAGGCGAGTGATGAAAAGTAAAACCTATTTAAATGCGCAGGGGTTGTTAGACGACTCATTTAAATTGGCCGCGAAGGTGTATGATTCCGGGTTTGAGCCGACGTTTATCATTGCCGTGTGGCGAGGCGGTGCGCCAATAGGCATCGCGGTGCAGGAATACCTGGCGTTTCATGGTGTGGAAACCGACAATATTGCAATTAGAACTTCGTCTTACCAGGGCATCGACGATCAGGCTAAAGAAGTTAAAGTTCATGGCCTAAATTACCTGGTTAAGAATATCCAGCATCAGGACAAGTTGTTAATCGTTGATGATGTATTCGACAGTGGCCGTTCAGTACAAGCCATCTTTAATAAACTAACGGATCTATGCAGGCTGAACACGCCAGAGGATATTCGCGTAGCCGTACCGTATTACAAGCCTCAACGCAATCAAACTAACTTGGTGCCGGATTATTACTTGTATGAAACAGAAGCCTGGCTCAAATACCCACATTCATTAGAAGGGCTCAGCACACAGGAGATTGCCGAAAACCGCCCTAAGTTGTACGACATCCTTAAAGGGCATTTGAAAGACGAGTAGGGTAACTATAAAAGTGAATCATTAACCTGCTAACCGTTAATAAACTGGTTCATTAATTCGTAAGCCTGTTCACATTCTTCATCAACCAGGGTGTTCAGCAGTAAAAAGCCGTGAACCATGCCTTTAAATATTTTCATCTGCACTGGTACGTCAGCTTTTATTAGTTTGTCGGCATAAGCATACGCTTCATCCTGCAACGGATCGCAATTGGCCACCATCATCAGTGTTTCGGGAATGCTTTCTGGCACAGGCAAGTAGAGTGGCGAGACCTGCATTCTGTTTTCACCGTTTTGCAGGTAATTATCGAAATACCAGGCAATCCCCGCTTTTTCCAGCAAGTAACCGGTTTGATATGTATCCAATGAAGGATGCGCCATTGTGTAATCAAGACTCGGATAAACCAGGATTTGCTTGCTGATTTGCGGGCCTTTGTTTGAGGCTGATAATGTGGCAGCCAGGGCGCCGCCGGCACTGTCTCCAGCCAGAATAAGCTCATCTGTAAACCCAAGGCTACCTAACAACGACTTATAGTGAGATAAAAGAAACCGACAGTCCTCGATAGCGGCTGGATAGGGATGCTCTGGTGCCAGCCGGTAATCCAGCGTAATCACCACACTATTAGTATATTTCGCCATCCTGCGGCTTATAGCATCGTAGGTATCCAGATCACCGCACATATGGCCTCCGCCGTGCAGATGGAGTATCACAGGCAATTTATCAGCGGGTTTTGGCGAGTAAATACGAAAGGGGATTTCTGTACGCGAACCGTTTTCTACAAAGAAGCTACCGTCTGAGACATACTGAACATCCGGGCCTTTACCATTCAATGTCGACAGGTTTTCCATGTTACTGCGCGCGAGCGCCGGTGAAGGCTCAATACCATTTTCCAGGGCCTGCTTTCTGGCGATGCTGACTTGCTCAAGAAAATTGCTAAGTTTTGCTGAAACGGTGTTCATCAACGAATAACTCCAGATGGCCGGTGAATAGCAAGCTTACAATAAATAAAATCAGAATGGCCAGGTTGCCAATGAATAAACCGAATATCAATGATGCGTTGTTGAAAGTTGAGTCGCTGCTTTAATGAATCACATGTACTAATACAATTGAAGAATATAGTTGGTCTGCTCTCATCATTTGTAGCTCGTCTTCTGGCGATTAATCAGGCTCAACAAGCATCAATGCGTTCTTATGCTTGCGATTGTAGATAATCATAGAATATCTGTAACGTCTCATTTAACAAATTTTGGGAAGATTCAACGAGTAATTTTAACGCATCAAAAGGGGCATCCGGAGCCTGCTGCTCTAGTTCAGCCAGAGTCTTATGCAGTGCCTCTGCACCAACATCCCCTGAATTGCCTTTAAGGGCATGAGCTGAAAAACGAAGCTTCTCTCTATCCTGAGCGGTAAAGGCATCTTGTATCGCTTCAAATTTTTGCTCAGCCCCTTTGATAAACAGCGCTAACAATTGTGCCAACAGCGGCTCTCTGCCTCCTAAGCGGATCAACGCATCTTCTTTGTTCCAAAGCGGCGCGGTAACAAACTCGTTTTCAGAAGTATCAACCTTTACCGGCTCTGATTCATCCGGAGTCTCTGTGCCTGTAGGTATGTGTTGAGAAATTTTTCGAATAAGCAAAGATGGTTCGACGGGCTTCGTAATGTAGTCATTCATGCCTGCGGCCATGCATTTCTCACTTTCACCTTTCATGGCATTGGCTGTCATGGCGATAATCGGAATCGATTGATATGTTACACCGGCACTTCCAGCGCGGATCGCTCTGGTGGCATCGTAACCATTCATAACAGGCATATTGCAATCCATCAGAATAACGTTATAGGTTTCTTTAGAGTCCGCTAAATGTTTAATCGCTTTCTTGCCATTTTCAACCACGGAGACTTTCACGTTATGGGGTTCTAAGATGTATCGAGCGACCTGGGTATTGATTTCATTATCGTCGACAACAAGTGCCCGGCAATTGAGTAACTGGCCTGATATTGTTGCACTTGATGAGTTGACGTCGGTACTTCGACGCTCAATAACAGTTTCCGGGTTGAGAGGGCTGTTCCAGGTCTTTTGACGACTGTCCAGTAACGAGGATAGAAATGAAGAGCGATAAAGAGGCTCTATTAAATTAACTGAGCCTTTTGGTAAATCTTCCATGTCCATTGGCGTAGTGGAAATTATAATGAATTTAATGCCTCGCCCAAGCTTTGAGACTACCGATTGGTGCATGGCGGTTATTTGACTGAAATCTTCTCGCGAATTATCAACCACGAGCATTGATAACTTCGCCCACTCATCTTCGTGCTGATAATCACTAATAGTGTGTGTATTCCCGCCATGGCTTTTGACTAAACGATTTACTATCGAATTTAAAGGGCTTTTGTTGATCAAAATGCCTATTGTCTGGCCCCTTAATCGCTCTTTGCCTGCCAGGGATTTTTCTTCCCATAGGTTTACAGGTAACTCTACGTGAAATGTTGAGCCTTCTCCCTCTGTTGACTCTACGGTGATATTGCCGCCTAATAAATCGAGAATTTGTTTACAAATAGAAAGCCCCAGCCCGGTTCCGCCATATTTGGCCGAAATGCCTTCATCAGCCTGAGAAAACGCTTTAAATAATTTGTCCAGATTTTGGGCCGCAATCCCGGTGCCAGTGTCAGTTATGTCGATGTAAAGACAGGCATTGTCGTTAGTTATATTACTCCATGCTTTAAGCAAGATATAACCACCATTGGTAAACTTAATAGCATTATTAAGTAGATTGGTAAGCACCTGGGTGAGTCGGTGGGGATCGCTATTAATCATGGATAAATCAAGATCAACAGTATCAATGTAAAAATCCAGTGAATTTTCATTGGCCACAACTGACATCGTACTGGCAATGCTCTCTATTAATGCTTCTGCATTGAAGTGGCGTTGCTGTAATTCAAGTTTTCCTGCTTCAATCTTGGATAGATCTAAAACGTCGTTTATTAATCGCCGCAGCGCATCAACGCTATTTTCGGCCATTTGTGTTAGCTCGAGCTGCTGAGCGTTTAATGGTTGATTTTTTAACAGGCTCACTGCGCCGACAATGCCGTTTAACGGGGTTCGCATTTCATGGCTGATAGTGGAGATAAAGTTAGACTTCAGATCACTGACCTCAAGCGCTTTATCCATTGCAGATTTAAGCTCTTGTGTTCTCTCATTTACCGTAGCTTCTAATCGTTCATTACTCTTTTCAATAGCTAAAGTAGCCAGTTTTTCCGTGGTGATATCACAGGTAACTATCGCGAATGCGGCTTCAGATTTTGAGTTTTCGACTGGCTGTATTTTCGTCTTTAGCCATTTATCAGGCGCACCTGGGCGTACCAATTGCCACTCGAAATTGTGTAACGACTCAATTTCGCCTGTTTCAAAACTGTTTCTGAATACATTGCAACCAAACCGAGAAAACACATCAGACACAGACTCACCTAAGCATTCATTGCGGTGAACTAAAAATATGTTTTCAAAAGCATTATTGACTGTATTAATGTCCCCATGCTCATTTACCGTGATGATAGCATCGTCTGCCACATTAACCGCTGATTGCGCTTCTTCTGCAACTTTTAAAAGACTTGATAGCCGCTTATTGTTGTTACTCAAAAAGAAAAGTCCGAATAACGCGGCTGCCCAGATGCCTGTAAGTGCAAGGAAAAACTGAAGCCTTACACTGTTCAACTCATCCTGATACTTATCGTTTGAAAACAATATATAAGGGTGTAATACACTTCCCTGAGAGTAACCAGAAACGGTTAGCTCATCATCAATTCCCCAATATAGCTGGTCTGTAGTCTCGTACTGCCGGAGGTTTACAATAGAAGCAGGAGTTTCCCGGTAATAGCTGGGGAAATTTAGCGAAGGTGCCAGATCGCGGCTATACCGGAGGTTTTCATCGGGATGTTTAATAAAAAAGCCCTCTGCATCAGTTAGGAGCAAGTCATATTTGTTGGTAACAAGGAGGTCCAGCTCTGCTATTAGGTAACTGACATCAATATTAGCAATTAAGATACCAAAAAAGGCGTTATCTTCTCCATATATTGGCCGGGCAAGTCTGAGTGTAGGACGGTATGGGAATGAGATTTCACCATTTTCCCGGTTCAGGTCGATTATGGAGACGAATAACTGCTCTTCGGAAAGCATCGAGGTTTCGGTGAAATAATAGCGTGTACTCTTATCCGCGAGGTCGTTCTCGGCACGAGCGGTAATGAGGTTATCTAATCGCTCCACCCGAATTAGCTCTTGCCCTTGATTATCCAGAATCCGTAATTGGAAGTAGGCTAGATTGTGCTGCATAAAGCCCATAAAAATTTTTTCAAGTCGCGATTTCCACAACGCAGTTGTAGTACCGTCAAGCGGATCCACGCCTGTTTCACTTGCGCGTGTAAGACCACTTATAGGCGGCGTAGTGTGCAAAAAGCCGAAGTCTTCTCTATAGCTAGCGAATTCATTAGTTAGATGTACATCCGCTTCTTTCAGGTTGATTTGCAAATCAGTCAGCAGGTTTTCGTTGTATGAAGCAACAATCTGCTGATTACCAATGAAACCAATAAGCAATGACACGATTGTGGTGACTGCTGCATACAAAGAAAAAGAGAATCTTGAATCCATTAAGATTTTCCCGTGTGATGAAATGGATTGTGCACGGAAAGCACGAAGAAAATATCAATATTGCTATAACGAATAGATGATAACTATAAGAATAGCAATAAAAAAATGACTGAAATGCAAAAGCCTACTAGACTTGGTTAAGAAGTCATTATTTGTATTATCGTGTACGAAGGATTGTTAATGAAACTAGATTTCCAAAAAGGCGTGGTGCTTGCTGTGGATGACCAGGAAGCCGATTTGTTGATTGTAGAAAATGCGCTAAAAGATTATTACTCTGTAATCAAAACCACATCACCATTTGAGGCGCTTAAACTCGCAGAAGAACACCTGCCCGATGTTATTTTGCTGGATATCGAAATGCCGGATATGGATGGCTTTACCCTCTGTAAAGCATTGCAAGCCATCCCTGCATTGGTTAATACAAGTTTTATTTTTATTACTTCCCATAAAGACGTTCAGTCGGAAGCGCAGGCATTAGAAATCGGTGCAGTGGACTTTATATCGAAGCCCATTCATATGGAAGTGTGCCGTTTACGTGTAAAGAGTCAAATTACCATAAAACAGCAGGCTCGTTCTCTTCATCAAGCCTATTCAACCATGCACCGGGAAAAGACCCACCTGAATACCATACTGCATTGTATTGGTGATGCCGTTATCGCCACCGATAAAGATGCAAAGATTACCTATATCAACCCTGTTGGGCAGCGTTTAACCGGCTGGACGGATAAACAGGCGCAAGGGGAGTCGATAGACACAGTAATGAACTTACAAGATGCCAGCAGTGGTAAGAAAATGGAAAATCCACTTAAAGTAGCGCTTAGGCAGAGACGTACTGTGGCAATGGCACTTAATGCTGAACTGGTCGCTAAAGATGGTGAGCGCTATAGAGTTGAAGACACAGCCAGCCCGATAGTTGATATAGCAGGGCACTTGAGTGGAGGGGTGATTGTATTTCAGGACGTGAGTGATGCCATATCCATGGCTGTTCAGATGACACATCTTACTAATCATGACCAACTAACCGGGCTGCCAAACCGGGTATTACTTCATGACCGTATGCTACAGGCGATAACGGTGGCAGAAAGTACCGGCCACATGGTCGCAACACTGCTAATCGACCTGGATAATTTCAAATACATTAACGATGCGGTAGGCCATCACCTTGGGGATAATATCATTCAGCACGTGGCAAGGCGTCTTGATGGGGTAGTTGACTCCAGAGATACGGTTTCACGCATTGGAGGTGATGAATTTGTGGTAATGATCAGCGATTGTAAAAACATGAGTTGTATCAATCGTGTGTCGTCGCAAATACTGGACGCCATAAATGAACCCTTTACGCTAAACGACGAAGAACATCGTTTGTCTGTTAGCATGGGAATCTCAATTTACCCCAATGATGCGAATACACCGGAAGAGCTGATGCGTCATGCAGACACTGCAATGTATAAAGTAAAAAGTGAGGGGAAGAACAATATTGCGCTTTATTCCAATTCACTTTCTCACGAGCTGGAAGAACGTTTAAGTATAGAAAAGTTGTTGCACCAACGGATAAAGGAAGATGCCTTAGAGGTATACTTTCAACCCAAATATAGCCTGGTTAATGGCGAATTAACGGGTATGGAAGCGTTGGTGAGAATGTTTAATCAAACCGGCCAACTACTCCCTCCTATTCATTTTATTCCCGTTGCGGAAGAGTCAGATCTTATCAATCAGCTAGGCAAACAAGTACTTGAGAAGAGTTGCCGACAAGCGAAACAGTGGCTAGAAGAAGGCCGCCCAACCAAGGTTGCAGTAAATATAGGTGCCGCGCAGTTTAACAAATTTGGCTTTACGAAAACCGTTGCTGATACGCTATTAAAGTGCAAGTTACCTGCTAAGTATCTTGAGCTTGAGATCACTGAATCAGCCTTAATTGAAAATATCAACGCTGCCAAGCAAGCCATTACATCTTTGCAAAAGATTGGCATTAGTATCGCCCTGGACGATTTTGGTACGGGTTACTCCAGTTTATCGTACTTACGTAGTTTTAACTTTAACGTGCTAAAGGTCGACCGTTCTTTTATCAATGACATCGCTGTCGATGAACAAGCCAGAAGCCTGTTTAAGGCCATTAAACACCTCGCAGATTCACTGAATTTAAATATTGTGTGTGAAGGGGTTGAGAATGAAGCGCAGCTGATTATGTTAAAAGAATTAGGCTGTACGGAAGCGCAAGGTTATTACTTTAGTAAACCGTTGCCAATGGATGAACTTAAAAATGCCTGGACGCCCATTGCTCTATGAAGTGCACAAACACAGAGACGCTATGACTTTATTAAATGAATATACGACATTCAAAGAGCCTCAATTTCAAACAAAAGGCCTCTCAGAGTGCAAGGCGGTGATAGTCGATGATGATAAATCCAGTTTGTTAGTCTTAGCTGCCATTTTACAGGACATTATTGTTACTGAGTACAGTGATAATATAATAGTTTGAATATGGTAGAGTTTTGCCTCGAATCTAGGCCAGACGTGGTTTTGCTCGACTTAAATATGCCAGGAAAAGACGGTATTACTGTTTGCCGGGAACTTAAAGCCAATCAGAACACGGCAGACATACCTGTGATTTTTATTACCGGGGCGGGTAAACCCGAGGACCAGGATAGATGCTGGGAGGCGGGTGCCTCTGATTTCATTATTAAACCAGTGGTAGCATCGACCCTTCAGCACAGGGTTAGAAACATCTTATTAAGCAAGCTTCGTTTAGATCTACTCACTGAGGAAACATTCAGAGATCCACTTACCGGATTATATAACCGTTATTACATGAATGCCGAGATTCCAGCTGTTTTCAAGCACTGTGTGAGAGAGCAGGTTAACTTTGGCTGTTATGATGATTGATGTTGATAATTTCAAATCTTTTAATGACACATACGGTCACCTGGAAGGGGACAACTGTTTGGCTCAAGTGGCAACAGCGCTAAAACACACATTACGACGGCCACAAGATAAAATACTAAGGTATGGCGGCGAAGAGTTCGCAGTTTTTTTGCCCAATACCGATAAAGAAGGGGTGAAGCAGTTGGCGAAAGCGATGTGTAAGAATGTAGAGAGCTTAAACATGGAAAACTCAAACTGTGGCAGTGGTGTAATCACGATTAGTCTTGGGTTTGTAGTCACTAAACCGGACGATCAAACGTCATTAGCTGGGTTAGTAAACGAAGCCGAACTTGCCCTATTTGAAGCTAAAACGGCTGGTAAAAACCAATGCGTTGGTCATAGTATTTAGCTTTTTGATAGGTAGGTTAGTATCTTTATTTGTGTTCAATTTTGAATAGCTATGGCGGTGCAGCACCAAATCAACTTCGGTTATAACGCTCCTTTTAACACTAAATTCCTTGCGTTTTCTTTAACATAGTCAACAATTATTTAACCGGTAGGTGACGTTGTTCAACAATATTTATCGAGTGAAATGTATTTTCAGAGGATAATGAAAAGTATGGATCATAGATGAGTTTGACTAAGGCTATCTCGGCACTGTTTTCTTACCACGCAAATGAACCAAAGGGCATTTCTGAACAAATGCTTAGAGTATTGGCTAACTACTTTTTGATAGATTGCCTGATACTAGCTCGTGCAGATGGTAAAACCTTAACTGTTTTAACAAGCATTGGAGAGAGCAGTTTTGGCGATGAAGAAAGCGTTGAAGAGTTAGTCGCAACGCTTCCTCTCCCTCCATTGGAGCTTTGCTCAAGCCAAACAAAGTTCCAAAGCAAGCCCATCAATTATTTATGCACTCCGATCTCCGCCGCCTGTGGTTTTAATGGTGCGTTATATTTTGTAAGTAAAAATTCACTTCCTGATGTAATGCTCACTAAGAGCATTCAGCATCAAATAGAAGTTGTAACGCAGCTTTTGGCAACGCAAATTGCTTTAAGCGAAGCTAAACGTGTGTCTCAGAAAAAGTCGGACTCTATGCGCTCTATGGAGAAGTTGGCAACCATTGGATGGTGGGAAGTCGATTTAATCGCAAATACGATTTACTGGAGTCTTCAAACTCGCGCCATTCATGAGGTACCTGCTGATTTTGAGCCGGACTTAAACAAAGCTATTGAGTTTTACAAAGAGGGAGAAGACAGAGAAAAAATTTCCAACGCGGTGTTTAATGGTATTTATCATGGAGAATCCTGGGACCTGGAAGTTAGGATTGTGACATACCATGGTGATGAAAAGTGGGTTGCCGCACTGGGTACGGCAGAAATGGTAAATGGGCAATGCGTGAGGATGTTCGGTGCGTTTCAGGATATTGATGAGCGGAAACGAGCAAAACTGGATGTTGAAAAACAGCGGAATGAACTGGAATTATTGCTTAACTCCAGAAATCGGCTCTTGTCTCGAATTAGTCATGAATTACGTACACCGGTTAATGCTGTGCATGGGATGCTCCACACCATTGACGCCGGGGTACCTGAGGGAAGTGCCAAAGAGAAGCTATCCATCGCTAAAGCGAATGCTCGCACGTTAATTCGCCTGATAAACGATATTACAGACTTTAACCAGGTCAATCACGAGGAGCTAAGGTTATATTCAACGAATTTTCTGGTGTCTTCCTTACTGTCAGGCGTAATGCTTCATTACCAACAACCTTTTAATGAAAAAGGAATACTATTATCTCATTCATTCAATATTAGCGAGGATAGCGTAAAAGGTGATGAAGTTCGCTTGCGACAAATACTGACTAATTTACTCGATAATGCGTTAAAGTTTACCCATTCAGGCGAAGTGTGTTTGCATGTGAGTACCCATCGCAATAACGATATTCTCGTCCTGCAAGGCAGTGTTATTGACACTGGTATTGGTATTTCTGAAAAAGACCTCCCTGAACTTTTCTTACCGTTTTCTCAAACCAATAGTTTTAATAACCTGATTACGCCGGGCAGGGGACTTGGGCTCTCTATAGTCAAACAGCTTTGTGAAAAAATGAATGGTCATTGTGCTGTAAAGAGTGAGTTTGGCAAAGGAAGTGAGTTTTTCTTTGAAGTATCTTTAAAGGCAGTTGAGCCATCAGAACAACCGGCCGAGACTGAACAAAAATCACTTAGCAAAATAAATGCTAGGTTTAACGTTCTTCTGGTAGATGACGTAGACACTAACCGACTTGTTGCAGAAGTTTTTTTGAATGAGCTTGGTTTAAAATCAGACCATGCCGTTAATGGTGAAGAAGCCCTAGCTGCATTAAAACGTTGTGACTACGATATTATTTTTATGGATTGCCACATGCCGGTCATGGATGGCTTTGAAGCAACTCAAAAGATAAGAGAAACCAATAACGACAACGTCATGATAATCGCTATGACAGCTGATGTAACTGAAGATAACCAAGCTCGATGTGAGGAGGCCGGGATGGATAAGGTCATTTTAAAACCATTAACGATCGAGAAAATAATTGATGTTATTGAGTTTTGTACAGAGTTGTCTGCGGTTAATCTGAAAAATTAATCATCAAGGTGTTTTTGCAAAACGTTAAACAACGACTCGGCAAAAACAGGTTTAACCACGACGTCGTTAAACCCCAACGCCAGATAATGATCCACCTGATGCTTTACAGCATTGGCAGTAAGTACAACAACCGGTTTGCTAAAACCTGAGCGCCTTAAATTGTCGAGTGATTCTTCGCCGCCCATTACCGGCATATTGATGTCGGTGATCACTATATCAACGTGTGATTGGCAACAATACTCAAAGGCCTGCTTACCGTCTGATACCAACACTAACTTCGCTTTAGTTGGCTTTAAAAGTTCTTCGAGGATGATTCGATTGATATCATTGTCTTCGGCTATTAGTAATGATTTACCGGTAAAATTGGGCGCTACAATGACATTTTCTTCGAACTGACTGGTTCTGGCAGTTTTAGCCAGTGGTAAGTCAACGGTAATAGCAGTCCCGACACCCGGTGTGCTATCGACTTTGAGCGAGCCGTTCATTAACGAAATAAGTTCGTTAACAATGGCCATCCCTAAGCCAGTTCCGCCATACTTTCGTGTGGTGGAAAGATCAGCCTGAGTGAATCTGTCGCAAAGGCTGTGAATTTGTTCTTTCGTCATTCCAATTCCGGTATCCCGCACGATGAAAACCACGGATTTATCCGAGGTGGTAATCGATAATGAGATCACGCCTTTGTCAGTGAACTTAATCGCGTTTGACAGTATATTGCCCAGAATTTGTTTGATTCTTACTAAGTCCCCTAGCCATTCCTCTGTAGGTAACGCGTCACTACTAACCACTAACTGCACACCTTTTTTTTCAACAGCATCTCGCACGTTATTAATAACCTCACTTACCAGGCTGTTTAGTAGAATAGGGGACTCTTCAATATTGAGTTTACTGGCTTCCAGTTTGGAAAAGTCGAGCAAGTCGTTCAATATTCGCATTAGTAATTCAGACGAAGTTAAAGCTATATCAACCAGTTTAGCCGCATCCGTATCTAACGGACGCTGTTGTAACAATTGCAGTGTGCCCAATATCCCATTCATAGGCGTTCTGATTTCGTGGCACATGTTGCCTAAAAACTCACTCTTGGCATGATTAGCCGCATCTGCCAATTCTTTGGCTTCACTTAAAGCATTAAAAGTGTTTACTTTTTCAGTGATATCTTTAAGCAGGCCCACAAACAACCTACGGTCATCAACGACCACTTTAGTGACAATGATTTCAACAGGAAATCGTTCCCCGTTTTTGCGAAGCCCAATCAATTCCCGGGTTTTACCTAGGGCAGTACTACGCTCGGTTGAGTCGTAGGCATTGATATGGTGCTGATGAGTAAGGCCAATCTCATCGGGCATTAACATTGAAACATTCTTACCAAGTACCTCATTACGATCATACTGAAAGAGCTGTTCAGCCGCGTAAGTAAACTGCTCTATAGCTCCGGAGCCGTTAATTATGATGAGTGCCTCACCCAGGTTTTCTAATATAGCCTCGTGTATTTCCAGCCCTGTGGACATTTACTTCTCCTATAAAGGGTAACCAGTCAGATACCTGGCAGCATTGGTACCCGGCGGATCTCATCAATCCAGCTATTACAACATACCAATACTTTAGTATAAGTTAACCAATAGTTACTTTTTATTGTCTGTTTTTTGAACTAGTGTTATAAACAATAACGCTGAAAATAAAAAAGCGTAGTAGCAGTGACATCCAATCAGACTCAAAATGAAACATGGCGGCTTGTAAAAGTGGCCAGTTCAACGATACGCCCATTTGGTGTTGTCGCGCTATTATTCGGTCTGATAGCGATACTAGGGTATCTAAGCGCATTTGAGGAGTTCTATCGTCCTATAGCATATGGCTCTGCAACTCATCCTTTAACGGCATTAACAATTTCTGCTATTGGTATCGCGCTATACTGCAATATTAAGCGACCACCACAAATCGCTCTGCAACGCTTCTTTTCACTCTTAGCTATCGGTATTTGTTTAAGCAGAGCCACCGAAATCTTGTTTGAATCAGAATTTACCCATCACTTTGTGCCGTTTCAGGGAGTGGTGTCGCAAGAACTTGCGTTAGGAAAACATAATAGCATGGGACTCAATACCGCCATAATGTTAGGTGGGCTGGGCTTATCCATTTTACTTGCATCGCTTAAGCAACCCATTCTTTCACAGTTTATTGTTTCCATGGCTGTCCTACGTTTTGAGGAGCTAAATCCACAAATAAATATTTAAGCTATTGTTTTTATGTTATTTTATATGGCGTTTTTAATTTCATCAAAGTATCAACTTCATCATCTGATTAAACGTAGAATCAAATGCGCTCCGCGAATCTTCTGTAAATTCATAGGTGCCAAGGAAATTAATATGCGCCCAAGCAATGACCGACCCAGAACTGATTGATTCAATTAGTTGCTTCCTCTCTGCTTGCTCCTTTATCTTCAAACAATGATCTGAAAGAAAAAGATAATTCCATAAAATCACCATGTTTCTGAGCAATGCATTACATGTCGCAGCAATTGTCATACCTTCACTCGTACCAGTTTGGATTTTTCCACCTCTACCAAAAAAAATTTTTTTAGCGAGCGACTGTCCAAGTTCTACCCTGGTGAGTTGTTTGTTGATGCGCTGTCTTAAATGTTCATCATCTACGTACTTTAGAATGAAGTGTGTTTTCAACAAGCGACCAAATTCCTTAAATGCTCTGTAAAGCGCACTATCACGTTCACTTGCGGATAGTGTTTTAAGCATTTGAGCTGGACTACAACGACCCAGTTTCATTGATACCATTAGCCTTAATATATCGTCCCAGTGTTCTAAGATAAGCTTTTTATTGATTTGTTTTTTAGGGCAAAGTGGGGAGTTTGCATTGTCTCGCATTGACTTTAAATTGAAGCCATAAAGTCTTTGTCGCCATACATTTTTAATTCTGGGAGCAAATGATACTCCGCAAAGATGTAACCCCGCAAAAGTGGCATCTGTATAACCATGTGTGTCGGTTGAATGCAGGTGTTTATCAATTTCTTCCATTGAGAGAATATCCTTGCTATTTATTAGACCTTCTAGAACATAAGGAGCTTCTCTATCAGAGGACGTCATGACATTTACACAGAATAGACTCTGCTTTTCATCTAGAAAACTATTTATACTGACACCCTGTTCTTTGCCATAGTACTTATAGGAAAAATTCGCTAGAAGTGAATTAACGCTAACAACGACTTTTGTTGCGTCACTCACCGAATGTAGTACGCCTTTTATATCGCTATAAACTGTGGGCAGTGGTAATGACTGAATTGTTGCCACTAATCTATCATTTGCTTTCTTAAGATTATTGAGTGTTATCCAGTTTTTTTCAGTATCAATAAGGGCCTTTTCGGAAAAAACTTTAGTAGCCCTAGCTAGCCCATAATGTCCAAGATTAGTACCTAGGCTCAAAATGGTTGCGAATAAAAGTTTTCTGTTCACATCAGTTTTGCCACCTTTCGCTCTGCGATTGGTAAAGCATTGAAAAAATTCTGAGTGTCTATCAGCTTCAAACATAATCTCTTGCAACGAAACACCCTTAGCTCCTTGAAGCAGCTGAGGAATGACTTTTTCAACACTGAAATTTGCCTCAAGGTCTTTGACTCTCCATCCATCTCCTTCATCTGGAACAAAGAATGGGTTTTCACCAGTGTCAATTCGCTTGTTGGATTCAATGAAACCTTCACATACAGCCTTCCCAATCTTGTTTAACTCTGCCTCACCATCAGAAAAGTGAAGCATGTTTGTCGCTTTCATTAGTCTAATTTTGTTATTAGCCCATTCGTCATCAGATATTAGGTAATGTGGTGCATGCTTATATTTGTATGAGTGAAAAATTGTAATGCTGCGTTCCTTGAGGGCTTTGCACAGTGAAAGCATAAGTAGGATCCGAAATTTATCGACTTTTGAGTATTCATCATCTGCCAAAAGTGATGCCTTATCTGCTGCCGATAAAAAATCGATAGGCGATGACTCATCAATGTCTTTAAAATTCTGCTTGAATAATTTTATTCCCTCTAAAAGACTTTGATTTCTGGACGTGCTATCAAATTCTATTTGTCTAATAAGTGGACCCAATTCACGTTGAATTTGTTGCGCATTTTTAAAAAGAGCATGGTAAAAATCAACTTGTTTCAGTTGATTATTGAGACTAGTGTCGACCCGCTCCAATGTTTCATCAAAATCTGAGTTTTGGCTTTCGAAAAAAGCAAGTATGAGTTGCCTGATTTGCTCCTTAGCTTGCGCATCAGACAAGGTGCGGTCGCTTGTCAATACCAAAATTTTGTTGAGAACCTTTTTCAGTTCTTTGGCAGTTAAAATAATAGTTTTATTATCTTCGTTTAATTTTTGTCGCCCTTCGTCTAGCTTTTTTCTCTCCGTTGATTTTGCCTTGTTCATATGTCCTATCATCACTTTAATAATCGCATCTGCTGATGCATCGTGACGTTGGTAGAGTTGATCTTTTATAAATGCGCAATGGAGTAAGAGGTTGTTTGATGTAAGCCTGAGTTTTTTTAAGTTTTTTACATCTGTATTCTTTACTGTTTGAGCGAACTGCTTTACAGCATCGTCTGTCAGACCTAGTTTGTTCAATAATGGTTGTAAAACATCAAAATAGGACCTGTATAACTCAAGCATACGGGCATTTGTGTTTAAACTGCGTTGAGTATGTGCCTGGTCAATGTTTTTAAGTTCTCTTGCGCTGTACTGCTCACCGTATTCATCTAAAAAGTCACTGAGCGCATTTTTTTGAGTAGCTGTGATGTTGTTATCGAGCTTTTGCTTTATCGCATTATCAAAGTTTTTGAAGCAACTTGTGATTATTTCTATTAACTTAGACAACGACGGAATTTCGATCCTACTCTGCCAACAAAAAGCTACCAAAGAGAACAATACATCTTCCTTATTTTGCTGAACCGCAACTAAGTTATCAGCATAATCCCGCATTGACGTTAAAGTATCGTCGCTTAGTGGACGCCAATTTAGTTGTGCAAGGATCATTTTTTTGTGTGCAGCCATTATATGAGGCTTGTACTCGTCCATTGAAATGGTTTCAGAAATACTGAGTGACTTTTTAGCACTTTTTATATCTGAACTATCGAATCGACTGGGGCTGAAGAATTGCCCTTTTTTGTGAAAGTAAGCACGCATTACGAGAAAGCCAACCTTATTTACCGGAGAACTTATTTTATTGAGTAATTTTCGAGTTCCAGTATCGATGAGAAACAGGACGTCCTTGTCTTCTTTGTTTAATTTAGGTATGTTTTTGAATGCTCGTTCGCGCGCAGCAGAGAGTATTTTTAGCTCAGGCATGATCTGCTCTTATAACCATTAAGTGTTACTAATTAATTTTATATAACCATGTTTCGATTTTTATGCTTTGTACAAAACATAAAAATTAAATTTTCGTTATTAAAAAGCGGTGCATTAGCTCAGTTAGCTATATGCATTTATTTTTTTTTGTATTTACAACTGTCGGGTGATGATGACCACGCCTACTAATGAACTTTATCAACCGCTCGTAGATGCATACGACCATTTCAATCAAACACTTTTTCACGAAAAATTACCAGCGGTTATTTTTACGTTACAAAGGAAAAAAAATGTAGCAGGGTTCTTTGCTGCTCAGCGATGGGGAAACATTGAGGGTGGAAAATGCAATGAGATTGCAATTAACCCATCTTATTTTGCTAACTCTAGGATCATTGAAGTATTTCAAACGTTAGTGCATGAGATGGTTCACGCTTGGCAATTTCATAATGGAACGCCTTCTACAGGCCACTATCACAACAAAGAATGGGCTCAAAAAATGATTGAGATTGGATTAATGCCTTCAACTACAGGTGAACCAGGTGGTGATATTGTGGGTCGTCAAATGGGCGATTTTATAATAAAGGAAGGTGCATTTTTGAGAGAAGCAAGAGTTCTCATAGAAAACCCTCAATTCTCCTTAATGTGGGTGGATAGGCTTGCTCTGCCTCGGCTGTCAGAACCTGTTATAGCCGACTTAAAGATGAATAAGCAGGATGGGATAAAACCGGAACCCAATAAAGACGAATTACAAGCGTTAGCTAATTCTGCTTGTGAGTCTGAATCGCTGTATAGTTACTTCAGCGCTATAACAACCGAACAAGACAAACCAGCCAATGAATCACTGCCTAGTGACTTTTTTATCTCTAACAGTGAAGTCGCTAGGAAACCTTCTCGTTACAAATATGAATGCCCCAACTGCAGCACTAAAATATATGGGAGGCTGGGTCTCAACATAATGTGCTGCGACTGTAACACAAAGTTTGTCAGTGATTAACCAAAACTCTTTATTTTATAGTGGTAAAAATTGGTATTCTCACAACACAATGAACAACTTTAAGTGAGGGTATGAAATTCGCAGCAGAATATTATGAATTGACCGGTACTAAACTAGGGCGCTCAGTCATGGAAGAAATCAAAACTGGGTTACCTTCTAGTTCTGCTCGGGTAATAGGGGATTTACTATCGTTAACAAGTCAGGAAACAGTCTGTTTACTGTCAACGTCGCTAACTTTGCATAATAAAAAGAATGGTGTGTTAAGTACAATCAGTAGCGATAAAGCACTTTTTATAATGCGCGTGATTCTGCGTGCCGAAGATATTTTTGGAGATCGAAATCATCTTAAAACGTGGATACGCACTCCAAACATAACCCTCAGTAATCAACAGCCATTACATCTACTTCACTTTTCAATTGGAGTTGAATCGGTATTGGACAGCTTGCTTCGTCAGAAATACTCATTTGTTGTTTGAAGAATGATTTACCGTTTAGGTACCTAGTTCCTATCAATTTTTTTAAGTTGTGCGAATTATTAAAAAGTCTAATCGCTCGTTTGCAACCAGATTATTCCGCCATTACTTTTTCCCACCTATGCTGACAATATCCGCATTTCCCCCCATTCCATTGATCATCAAGTCGCAGTCCCTCGCCACAAATCTCGCAGCTTGTGTGTTCCATTTCGTACTCGCAAGCGACGCATTTGCCTTCCGAATAAATAAATGTCTCTTTATCACAGCTCAAACAGGTATCGTAAGGTGAATCACCGCCATCCATCACACTTTGTATTGCTTCCCCTCCAAGAGAGTCATCAATGCATTGCTCGATCACATCATCAAAATCAAATTCTTGTTTACAAGACCTACATCGCAAACCGATACAACTATAATGTTCGTCACTATCTGGCGCCTCGATAAGAGATGAATGACAATTTGTACACCTTAGATATTTTATTGAATCCACTACAGTCGGATAAACCCAGTCCACTTTATCAAGGCTCATTCGACATGATTTCTCTTCGGCTGCATAGATTTCACTCACGCTAAGTAACACTGACCAGGCATCTGGGCCTAAGACCTCCTGAGGATCCAATTTAAGTTGATCTGACAAAAAGTCACGAATAAGTAAAAATGACTTGGCAATAATTTCTCTCACAGTATCAGGCGATTTAGATGTGTAGTAATGCTCTAAATCATTACGAAGCCTATTTATTTCGTCAAATCTAGACCAATCTACTTCTACTTTTAAGCTTTTAAATCTTTCCTTTATGTTTTGTACATCTACTGTTTTGTGACCTTTCCCTTCAAATTTAATCGTTCCATCTTCTGTGGATACAGGACGTATATTTTGTTTAATTAACAGTTCTTTATTATCCTCTGGCGATAATTGGCATAACTTTTCTTTGTAGAGTAATAAAATTCCAGCCGAGATGTTTCTCACAGCTGAAATATTCCGCCTATTGTCATTCGCCTGATGGTCTTCAAGGCCAATTTGTATTGAATCAATTGCATTTTTTATAATTGTCATAATTACTCAACTTTTCTGTCTTTCCCTGACGACGCACGTCGTTTTCGCTCAACCTGGACATAAACGGTATCGGTAGTGGCACTGCTAGAGTGCCCTAAATCTTCGGATAAATCTTTCAGTGGACGATCTCTTTCAATCTCCATACTGGCTTTTCCTAAACAAAACTTATTTTTTACGCATAGCAAATGAGAATTATTACCAATAATGGTATTTAACTCATAAATGGCTGTTTTCGAGACGTCAAAATACATCTCTAATCTCCAACAATGAAGGCCTACCACTCTCAACTCTAATCAAATCATAAGACTTATTTATTTCAGTAAAGGAAAGTAGTGGAAAAGAATATTCAAAGGCGTTTTCAGGCTTACACCATTCATTCGTTTCAGTCATGGTAACGTGTCTTCTGCATACAAAAGGCCGAGTATCATAAATAGAGCAGGCACCATCTTTGAGAAACGGACATGGCGTAAACTTACTGCGTTCTTGTTTCAGTATTATTGGTTTTCTTTTTATCCCAGAACTGTTTTCAATATTCTGTATTTCAATCTCCGACACCTTGACTGGATAAGTGCAGCAGTGGTTACAGCCTTTAGCGCAGGGCGTAAACTTCTCAACATGTGCAGATAAATCATCCATTAAGGCATATAACCTGTTGAGTTTTTTCAACACTGGCATATTAGCTTTGGTTAATCGTTTTGCTATTTTGGCTTCTTTTTGGCTCAATACAGACGGAAGAGAATCTGAAAAATTTTTGAAATTAGTTTTGGCTACTTTATTGGCTTCTTCATAAGTTTGATCTTGGTTTGGCATGTACTATTCCTTGTTATAACGATACATCGTTTTAACTGTGAATATATACAGTGATACGTTAAAATCACAAGTACTAAAAGAATTAATTACTTACGGTTATGATTAAAGTAGTAAATATTTCCGAAACAAGTCCCAGTGAAATCATAGAACATGTTAATGCGCATGGCATTTTGGCTATTCATGGCGGGAGGCTAGAGGTTCGAAATGCTCTTAATCAAGCAAAAGAGTTAGCAAATCCAGAAAACTCAAATGAATATGTGTTTGGTCTGACTTTCAATCACGACAAAACAGAGCTCGGGCACCCGCACAATCCAAACATATACACCCTCGAACATGCAAAAAATCTCGCCATCCCTGCCTTTAAACGAGATGACTTAAAAAAGATTCATCCTAAAGAAGACATTCCGCCCAACACAATCACATCAGACCAACAGGACCCCCTGCGTAAGTTGGTAAAACAAATAGAGAGTTTGGAAAAAATGGAAACTGTCGGCACCGGTGAAGAGCCTTGGGAAATTTGGGACCAATTGTCAGTTTATTGTGATGCGATTAAGACGGAGGGTAGGGCCCGCTACAAAAACATAGCCATGGACAATTTTGACAAAGGCCACTCGTTTTTGCTCACTTGGTTGGTTCAATTGCTGCAGAACAACATTGCATCACTAAAAAGAACGAGTGAATTTATTGGCTATTCCCGAAATAGAACGATTTGTCATCTGATAACCACATTCATCTAAACCCGCTAACACACAATGTCAGTAGAAAAAGAACTTTTAAAAGTAAAAAGACGACTGCGATATTTTGATAGATCCTCAGTGCTCATTGAATTTGATCGGTTTTTGTCTGAGCATCCTGAACACAGTGTAGAACGCTTTCGAAGATTGCCCTTTTTGAGCTTCCTAGTGGTTGAGTGGCTTTTTGAAGTCACTCCCCACAAATCAACTAGGGTTGCCAGCAAAAAGGATGTATATTGGTTTGTGAATAGGTTGTTCGAGTTAAATGGCAAAACAACAGCGGGTAACAATTCAGACTCGCTCATTTTATTTATGCGACCGCTTATCAATAATCAATTCTGGATCCAACACCGAAACGAATATTGGTTGCGTGCATTGATCAATCAATTCGAGATATTCCATCCCGATAATACAAGCCCATTCGACAACGAATTTAAGCAAGCAACAGGCATAAAGCTGAGCGATTTCTTTGTTATTGTGTCTTATGTATATTTTGGTATGAGAGCAGAAAACCGACGGCTGAACTATATTCAAATTGTTAAACAACTGCATCCATATTATAGCTTGGAGACGATAGCTAAAAGTATTCGCATTATTGCTGGCACACCAACGCAACTACAAGACTTCCTTTGCAACACGTTCCCCAGAGAAGTCACCGATACTGTGACAATTGCTGAGACGCGGCTTTTGCATAAACCCATTCTGATTACCGCAGGTTATTTGTACTGTGCAGATATCACCTTGCTAGGGCGAGGTATAGTTGAGGCTGCACTCAATCATTTTGTGCGCAAAAATACGTCAGGCTTTCGCAAGCGTTTTGGTCTTGCATTTGAGCATTACGTCAACGTTTGTTTGTCTCGACCAGATATTTCTTATCTTAGAGAAACTGACGTTGAGGCTATATACAAAGCTGCAGGGATCTCGGGCAAAGTGACCGACTTTCTTGTGACGGGCGACGATGGATGTGTATTTGTTGAGGCAAAAGGCGTTGTACCTCGTGCTGAAACGTTGTGCACTGCAAATCCCTATCTGATAAAGCGCCAGTTAAAAGATTCCATCATTAAGGGGATCAAACAGATTGTGGAATGCGCTTTTTTGTTGGACGGCGCGTCGAGTCAAATCTCTGCTTTGGAGAAAGAACGCTTCGGCCTTATCGTGACGCAGGGGGAGTTTTTGCTTAAGCGTGGTATAGATGTCGCTCAAGATATTGCACCCAATGAAATCAAGTCGCTCACTGAGAAATTTGGTGAGCCAATTCCTTATCTCAATATTTTTGTCTGCAGTATCCAAGACTTTGAGTACCTAACGGGTATTGCCAAGCAACATCCTGATTTTTTACTTGCGTTTCTGCGTCACTGCTGCCGTGAAGACGCCGATCCTGCGACGATGAAAATGATGATGGTGCAGCATATTGAAACGTTTTTTAAAGTTTTAATGCCAGGCGATGAGGAATATACAAGGCTTAAGAGTAGGGGACTTAAAGACAATCGTCTATTTGATAAAACAATGGATGTCATAACTGACTGCCAAGCCTATTGGCAAGGCAAATTAGTCAGTGCTACTTATGACAAATCCATCGAATTACTACGTATTTTGAAAGCTACCTAATGAGCTATCTAACGTTTGCCGGTCCGTTACGGTTATTTTCCTGTTTTACGGGGACAATAAAATATCGATATCATGCATACGCTCAAACGCAAAATGCTGAGAATCTTCCAATTGAGAATCTGAAAAATCGATTTCACCATGGATCACTATGTGGTCCCACGCATTGGCTGAGGACGCTTTGATCTTTTCGATTAAAGCGCGTCGCTCGGCTGTATTCTCAGTATTAATGAGTCTCTGCGTTAGATACATATAGTTCCAACATATAATGGCGTTCTTGATCACTCTTTTACAGTTTTCAACGGCTGTTTGCTCTTCTTTTTCTACATAGTCTAATCCTGTCGAGCCGATGGCCAGCGCCCTATCTAGCCTGTTGCCACTTTCTCCTTTATTGAGCTGTTTATGAATGACCAGTCGCAATTCCAGGTTGTCTATGTAGTCCAAGATATACTGCGTCTTCATGATTTGCCCGTATGCCGTTAATGCCTTTTTGAGCGGGTTTCTGTCGCTGGTATAGGAGTTTAACCGTTTGAAAAGCTGCGACGCTGTGGTGTAACCCAGCTTGATGGACACGACCATGCGAATAAGCTCATCCCAACCTGCGAGTATGTGTTCCTGTGTAATGTTTTTGTTAGGCAGAATGGGATACTCCTTGTGTGCGTATGACTTTTTCTTTCCTTTAGGGGCATAGCGTTGAAGACGATGAATATTTTTTATTCTGGGCGCGAAGGTAATACTGAGTAAATCGGTGGCACCAAATACCATTTCCGTGTAGCCATGCGTATCGGTAACGTGCATTTTTGACTTCACCACTTCTTGATTCTGAACACAATCAATCATGTAGGGGGCTTCCCTTTCTGCACCGCCTATCACGTTGGCATGGGTGAACAAGTTTCGACAATCATTAGCAAGGTACGCATTGACCACTTGCTCTTTGCCTCCGTAGCGAAAAGAATTTCGGGCGTTCAGTGATCCTTTTGAATTTGTATATTTTACCCCGTCGCTTGAAGTGATGGGCTCTCCGTTGACTAAAAAAAGATCAGCTAATGGCATTTTGTCAATGAAATGCATGATAGCGTTGCTGGCCAATATGCAGTTTTCATTAGATAGGAAGCTTTTTTGCACAGTAGCCACAGTCGATGTATTGGTTTGTCGCATGATTTTGGCAAACTTATGCTCAGTAAAATGCAGCCCTTTACCAATGAGCCCTGCGACCAACTCTCGATTGTGTGGACGCTTTTTGTTGTAGCGCTGGCTGTGAGGCTGGAGTTCATTTAAGAATCCCGTACAGGTATGCACGGTACTTAACAATTCCGGTAGGGTCACACGGAGCTCTTGTGGAAATAGGTCAACATCGGCCTCTACCATTTCCTGTAGCTGAACCGCGTTCATTTTACTGTGTGCGAGGCGAAATCCCCCTAAGCCATCGCCTTTCACGTAGTCATTGGCTTCTGCCATAACATGTTCATTTGTCTGTTGGTAGCTGATATCGAGTTTCGCTAACACATCTTGTAGAACATGTGCTTTATCTTTTAAATGAAGCGCGTCAGATTGGGCAAGCAGTGAGTCAAAATTGTCGTTCAGTACCTGCTGTGGAATCAGGTAGTCATCAAGCGCTCGGCATTCATAGGAATAGGGGAGTGACAAACCATCGCCAAAAATGGCATCCGATATATACTTGAATAGAACGACCTTGTAGAGCTGTGTTCTAAATGTCTCTTTCTTATCGATATGCTTGCGATCTTTTACCGACAAAAAATCGACCGCAAATGAGGCATCGACTTTCCCTTCAGTTTCTTGGAAACGCTGGATAACACTTAAAAGGGCTTTATCCACACTGTCATCACTGAACTTTAAGCAGCTAACCAAAGCATTGCATCGCAGCTGAAGCTTTCGCGAGCCCTCTTCCAAAAAATGATAAAACAAGGCATCACCACTGAGCGAATCCAAATCGGTTTTAACATCTTCAATGGTCTTTGCTGTTTTATCGTGATTGGGCTTTGTCTTTTGCACTGCCTCACTGACTTTAGCCAGTTTTTGCTCAGCACTTAAGGTCGCATCATTGAGTGTACTTTCGATTTGTTGCACGGCTTTGTATAGGTCAGTGGTGCATGCCACTAAGCTTTGTGCATGCGCGTGCTGCGTTTGTCTTGCTTTGTAAAAGTGTTCTCTGGCTTGTTTCTCAGCGGCATTATAAGCGGTGGTGACAGATTGTCTTAAGGTCTCGGCCAAGATGTCCTGCAGTGTAAAGAATCGATCCGCGATAAAGCTGACCAAATGTAAATAGCGATCAGCTTCAGTGCGCCGTTCAATTTGGAATACTTGGTTTTTTTGCACGGTTTTAGCGTAATACTTGATGGCCGCCGTTGGTAAATCCAATGCTTTCAAGGCAGGTTCAATCAAGGTAAAGAGTGCGTGGAGCTGTTTAAAACTCTCAACATTTCGTGCAATTTCTCGAGGTCTGAGCTTATGTGAAAAGGTTTTGAGTAACGTTAGTTGGTATTTGCCGTGCACATCACCGGGTGATTTATCAAAGAGTTTATCCAATTCGCGTTTGGTATCCGCATCCAACGCATTGTCGACAGTCTTAATTCGCTTATCGACAACCACTTGATAGGTTTTTTTAATTTTCGTCTCAAGGGTTCGAAAGTCTGGGATTTCGATGTGTTTTTCACGCAAAAAAACAACCAAGGATTTAAATGCTTGTTTAAAGGGTAGCTGGCATTGTGCGAAGTGAATGAGTTTGTCTAAGACCTGTTGCTGGGCGTCATCATCAACAAACGGTTTAACGCCCATGTATTCCAAAATAATGTGCTTGTGACGTTTTTTCGTATCGGCTTGATAGTCTTCCCAACTCGGCGGATTAGCGACGCCTAGCTGTTGCGCGATAAAACGAATATCGTCGTCAATAGCGATGTCAAAAAACTGATTCGACATACAGAAATAGCGGTACGCTAAGCACAAGAACACGCGGTTACTGTTCTTACGTATGTCTTTTAACGGGCCGTGTATAAATGCTTCATCGAGCTGGAGATGGTATCGTCGGTCGACGGCATTGAACACCGGCGGGGTATCGTGATGCGCTTGTGTAAAGAGTGTTGGGTTTTGCATGGCAGATTTTGTTTCCTATTCCAAAACCCTAAGCGTAGATAAGAATTCAGTCCTCTTCCTGAAATTTTAAATTGCAATCTAAACAGCCGACATTTAATCCTGGTTTTGCCCAAAATAAACAAGAACATCCCTTGCACATATACTTGACGCGACCTGAGTGACGTTTCGGACGCGTGGTGATGACTTTATCAGGTGCGGCACTCGATATTTGCTCACTGTGAATCGCTAACATGTTTGTTTCATCAGCATCATGTGGCTGGACGGCGACAACAGAAAGATCATCTTTGTAAGCTGACATGGGGGCTGATGGAGCGTCTTTTAATTGGTAGTGCTGATCGAGAGTGACGGGATTGTCCTTCTCATCATACACTGTGATTGGGGCATCCACTCTAAACACAGGGAAGCGGTCGAGCAAAGGAAATGAAAAGCCTTTTTTTATTAAGGCTTTGCACGCGCGCATAAACGGCCCATCGAGCAAGACATAGTCCATCATTGCTTCGCCTGTTACTGCCCCCCCTGGTTTTCCTGTTGAAGAAGGCATCAAACCGATTTCCTGCATCTTGTTCGCCCACTGTTGGTTATGGTATCCGCGTCGCCCAGGCTTACCAAAATGCCCCTGCCAAATGTGCGTCATCTCATGCACAAGCGTTTGACATATTTCAATTAACGGGTATTTTGTAAAGTATTCAGGGTTGATGGCAATTTCATCGACATAGGTATTGTTACCTTGCTCCCAGCGCTGAAATGAGGCATAACCCATTACGCGATTTTGTCTGTGATAGGTGAAAACGACCTCTGGCAAACGGGCATTGAACAGTTTTTTATTGAAATAGTCATAGGCATATTGTATCTGCCCATACGTTTTTTCAGTCGGCTTGTTTGACGCCATCGTTATTGGTTCCGTTCGTTTCATTTTGGATCGTATGATCCAAAATACTCTTATCAAAAATTTACTTTACCCATATATTTCAGATGCTTACAGTAAATTAATCTGGTCGGACCTTTTTGAATCTCTTGAATGGTCTCTTCTCTAACATTATAGAATTAAATCATACGCTGATCCAAAAAATTACATACTAGGTGCCAAAAAACTCAGAAATGAATTGCGGTAGGGAAACCCTTGTTAGGCTTGGGGACGTTGATCCTTGCTATTGATCCAGTAACAAAACAAAAAGAAGAACGGATCATCACACCGTTTGAAATTGATAATGAAGAACATACATACGTTGAAGATATGCCTGATTTTTTCTTTGTCCAAGAAAGCAGCCCGAAAAACACGTAATCGCTATGTGTGTGGTTGCGGAAACCGCGTTTATGGCAAGCCAGGGTTAGAAATTAGCTGCAAGGTGTGTGGTGAAGACTTTGAGTGGCGTGAATATGATAAGAAAAGCGCCCCAAACTGATGAAATCAGTTCAACTCAGTATTTCTGGATTCGTTAAAAATTACTTCACGTTAGAGTTCCAACGAAACGGCTTTAACCCTGCTTTTGTATACTACAGTTTATTATTCTCAGTAGACGCCAGACTTAAAATCTCCTCTACATTTACTACGGTGAAAACCGCAACACTTCTTCCCTAAAACGACCATAGACTGAAATTGAAGCGGTTGTAGGTACTATTTCGTTAACACCATCACCAGGCCATTGCGCTATACCGTTTTGTATTAACTTAATGTCTTCAATTTTGGATTTATCTGAATGGGCCTGTCTGTGCGGTGCAGCATTAGAAGATTTTATCGTGTTCGGATTTTTAGACTTTATAGAATTTATCTTAACGACAGCTTCAGGGACATCGCATTTCAATCGAGAAGCAAAATCAAACAAATCAGGTTGAGCTGGCATGATCAATGTCGCTGTATGATCGTTATATTGGGTTTCTATTCTTAATATCCGACCGAGAACTTGCCTGAAGTGAAGTTCCGTACAGATACGACTCAAATGGCAACAGACCTGTAGGCGAGGAATATCAGTTCCCTCAGTGACCATGCCTACTGAAATCAGCCATTTTTGTGTGCCGGATTTATAGTTTGCAATAGTGTCTTGACTGTTTTTGTCCTCACTAGTTACCAATAACGGGGACTCGCCTGTCGCTTTCTCTAGCAGGTTATATATTTCTTTTGCATGAGAGATAGAAGACGCAATGATTAAACCGCCAGCATCTGGCTTGTCTCGTCGATATCGGTTTAGTGTAGTGACTGATAAGTCTAGCATGTGCTTAAGGAACTCTTTATCATTAAGCACCATTTGATAGGTTAATGCGTTATCCGTCAGAAGTGCAGATAATGAGGAATGGTAGCGATCTCCTTTTCGTGAGTCGGTTGATTTCCAATTATCATTATCCACCATTAATATCGTCGGTATTCGGCATACGCCATCCTTTATCGCTTCTCTCAATCCGTACTCAAAATGCATCTTCGGTTTAAGATCACTGTTATAGGATAATGTCGTTACCATTGCACCATCTGTTCTCCAGGGCGTCCCAGAAAGCGATAAGATAAAAATATCTTTTTTTGAATCAATCAGTTTGATTAATGGCTTTGACCAAGCTGTAGCGTTATCTAATTCTTGCCCGCCACAATGATGAATTTCATCGACGACTATTGCCAGTCTATATTTTTGCCAACGTTGTATAACGTTTTCAGCGATATTTGCAAGGCTTTGAAATGTGAGTGAGATACCAACTGATCCAAAGAGGCCATCCATTGGGCGATTCAACACTTGCTCAAACGTTTTTCGAGTTCCCTCCTTAACAGCCAGTGAGGGGGAAAGACAAATAACAAAATCTATCATGTCATTATCAAACATGGCCTTGATGGTTGCCGCCGCAAAGATGGTTTTTCCAGAGCCGGGAGTCGCTGAACAACCAAACTGACGATATCCAAAGAGAAAGTGGGTGAGGGCCAGATCACGACATGCTTCTTGCCAATACCTCAACATCATGAGTGCGCAGCCAATAAGGTTTCCAACGCCTTTATCTTACCTAGTGTGCGGATATTGTCTTCTCTTAAATCATGCAGCTTACCGTCAATACGGCTCGCCATATCCGGAAATTCCCTTTTCAAACTTTCTAACTCTTCCGTTGCTCCCAGGCTTATTAAAATATCCTTTTGGCGTGCTTGGAGCCTTTTTTGGATCTCTGATGCGTAATTATAGAGTGGTGAAACATCCTTAGAGCCAGATTTTTCAGTGCCTCTTACTCCCAATAGCTTTTCCGTTGCCATGTAATGAGCAACGTTGTATTCATTCCCGGTCAACTCGATTAACAAACCATGTTTGACAAATGTCCGCATAAAACTATGCGCCCAGCGTCTAACCTCATTTTTAGTTCTGTTAGTCGAAAATAATTCGAGGTAACGATCACGCAACATCGTTACACGAAAAGGGGTTTCACCAAAAGTGGATATGGCCTTAACCAAATCAGCATGAGGTGTAAATTGACGCATAATGTTACCTTTTTACTGCAAAGGGAATTTTAAAAATACGGATTATAGTCCGTGGTTAATGAGGCGGCAAGTAGAGATATTACTGACTTTTGAAAAGGTCTATGTATGTCATCTCTTGCACAAATATTAGGGAAAAATATTCGTGAAACTAGAAAAGCAAAGGGCTTTTCCCAGGAAAGTTTGGCCTTGCAGGCAAAGATTGACCGAAGTTATATGGGGCGTATTGAACGTGGAGAAGCAAACATTACAGTTGAATTGCTATATAAATTATCTGAGGTGATTAAGGTCAATCCCCGCGACTTGCTTCCTTGAAGGAATCCAATCATATTCAATCGCAAATAAGAGTTTTAATTTTTAACGTAGGCCGATGCAATTGCAGCAATTTTTATCATAAACAAGACTTAATTGATTAAATAGCGAGCTAATAACGTTTCTACTCAGTAGATAGACCCGTTTACTTATCTAAACAATAGATATTCATCACCTCACTAGTTCCTTTTTATCAACATACTGTAAATATATTCAGTTTATGGGTTGAAAATTAACCTATTATCACCATGATAGTGTTAGCGCTAAATCAAAAGACAAGAAAAAACGATGGAACAGCAATTTAATATATTGTCGCTCAGTGGTGGGGGAATTCGAGGGGTATTTACCGCCTCGGTGCTCGCAGAATTTGAATCGTATATTATCGAAGAAAAAGGCCTGACTGGTACAGAAGCCGAAGGCTATTCTATTGCAAAACACTTCGATATGATCTGCGGTACCTCTATCGGCGGGATCATTGCCTTGGGCTTGTCTAGTGGGCTCACAGCGCGTGAGATAGTGCAAGCGATGTTGAAGCACCGTCTCACTATCTTTCCAAAGAAAATGAGCTGGCTAGTTAAAATCGAGCGATTGTTCCACCCTCTCTATAAAGCGCAATCCCTTAAAGGCGTTTTGGATATCTTATTTCAAACAAAAACGATAGGGGAGTTGGACAAATATGTGCTCGTGCCAGCGATCAGTCTGACCAATGGGCAAATCAGAGCCTTTAAAACACCGCATCATCCACATTTGCGAGCCGATAACAAATTACCTCTTGTTGATGTAGCACTGGCCACCAGTGCAGCTCCTACTTATTTTCCTGTACATCAAATTAAGAGTGAGCGATTTGTTGATGGCGGTCTAGCCGCCAACTCTCCTGTCCTCATGGGATTGATGGAGGCGAAATACTATCTTGGGCGTTCACTATCAGATGTGTATGTCATGCAGGTGGGCACTATGGGAAGTAAACGCACGAGTGACCACTCTGAAAAACGTACAGGTGGCTACTTGAAGACATGGGAGATGGGCAAGGGGATTATCGATTTAGCCATGTCAACGACCGAAACATTGCATAATTTTTTGGCGGGGAAGATTATAGAAGATAGCAATCGAGTGCTGAACATCGATGAAATGCCTGGAGAGAAAAAATCCAGTATTTTGACGCTCGACAATGCCAGTGAGCAAGCCATCGAAATTCTCTGTGCCAGTGCCCACAAGGTTGCAATGGAGCAGATTAATGCGCCAAATTTCAAGTATTTTATAAATCATACAGCAAAGCGGCCTACCTTTTATAATGGCCCTAAAAAGACAAAAGAGGGCTGAGCGTGAACCAAAAATACATCGCTAAGAAGTTGCTAAAGAATAATCAAACAGAGCCTGCGTTTAAAGACAGACTAGATGTGCCAGATCAGACTGATAAATACATGCTCACTTGCAGAAAGATTATCCGAGATAAACTGCGAAGTGACTTTTCACTACACCGTGAAAATGCGACGGCCAATGGAAAAGTAGAAGAGAAGTATATTAAGAGTTTGAGCCCTAAGTTTTTCACTCAGGGCAGTCACGCCTATAAAACACAAAATCTCCCCTGTTATCCCAATCAGGAAATCGATTTGGATGACGGCATTTATTTTCCAATGACGTTTGTTGAAAACAATCCCGCAGCGAACAAATCAATACTTATAGCATTAGTGCGCGAATCCTTATCAGAGATATCACAACTTCAAAGTTGGCCATTGTCCGAGAAAAAGATGTGTTTTCGGCTTCAAATAGAAAAGCAAATCCATATTGATATCCCTGTATATGCAATTCCGGATGATAAATATGCTCTGCTGACCGAAGCAAGATCGGCAGCGCTCAATTTTGCTTACAAAGACGAACTCGTTCCTTACCAAAGGCTGGACCCCACGCAAGTTTATTTAGCATTGTTAGATGATACTGCCCCGTGGCAACAATCAGATCCAAAACAACTTCACGACTGGTTTACCGCGCAAACGAGACGTTACCCGTTTTTACGCAATGTCTGCCGATACCTCAAAGCATGGCGTGATTTCGAATGGCGAGAAGGCGGACCTTCATCAATCATGTTAATGGTCGCGGCGGCAAAGGCATTAGAGCAGTTTGCTAAAACACCAGAGAGCGAATGTGAAGCATTGTTGGTCGTGACCCAAACATTACCGGAAATATTTGGTGGAGACATCAATAACCCTATAGACGAGAATGAAAACATGTTTCCGTCGCGATGTAAGAACAGCGCTGAAGTAGATGATATAAAGACGCGCATTACTTCTCTGTCAATACGCTATACTCAGGCAGTATGTACATCACCAACAAAACAATCCGCTGTGGATCTGTTAATTACTCTGTTAGGGCAGCGTCTACCTAATCGCGAAGACTGGGTAACGGAAAAAACCACCCCGGCAGCTATTCGTAAAAAGCCTGTTGTCGCTGCAACGGCCATTACACCATCTGCAGCTCGGTCACACGTTTCAGGTTAATGGCGAAAGATACATTAGCCAGATACTGTCAGGCAATGAAAGATTTAGGTGTTGAACCAGTCTCAACGCCTGCAGTGGGCTATCGTTATGAACTAACTGAATCAGGCCACGCGTTTTCGTTTCTCATTCACGAACCAGATGCTTCATTTTTACACGCTCCTAAGGTCACAATCTTAAGTAAACCAAAGATAAAAGGTGTAAAACAAACCCATGTCGTGGAAGGGGATACCTTGTGTTACTTTGACGACAATGCTTATTATTTTGATGCTGAACATCCCGAAAAAGCTGCGTCAGATATCATTGGCTTCATTAACCTGACTATCAAACGTATGATATCGCCAGAGCTTGCATTAGAGGATTTCAATAATGAGTTTGATGCCTACTGGCGACCAGAACGTTACGTGTATTTGATTGGCAGTGAACAAGTACGATATTTTGCTACATATAAGCGATGGTCACCAATAACCCAGCGTGAATCTTCAGAATCACTGCTTCATGAAGGGGAAAATAGTTCCACTTTTCAAGCCTGGGCAGGAAAACGGGGTTACACTAGAATCGAGCAAAACGCGGTTGAGAATGTTGTTGCATTGACCTTAAAAAATTCGCCTGTTAAAGCACAGATTGAAGGAGCTTTTTCTTGGCCGATATCATCATGGCAGGCGTTTATAACTTGGAGTCAATCACAAGGTAACAGCTTTGTAGCTTCACTGCTGGAGAAAGTGGCGAACATTGCGCTTCGAACTAACGACATTACAATAGTGCTCAATTACAACAATGCAAATGGTTTAATTCATTATTTTGCCGTAAGGATCCTCTTTAAACGGGGCATCCGTGAGACTGCCAAACGCGACCAACGGGCTCGTGTCTCTGCAAAAAAATCGAGACAAAAAGGCAGAAAACTGAAAGATATTATTGGGATGTTCTCTGCGCAGCAGGCCAAATCATTTGAACGGATTGGAATTCTCAATGCTTCGCCACGATTTGTGATTGCCCGCAATACCTTACAAAAGGAATTATCTGGCTTAAAAATCGCCGTTGTGGGTTGTGGTACTCTGGGTGGGTTCATATCAAATACACTAGTCAAACTTGGCGCAGGAAAAGGTGAGGGTGGTAAACTTATCTTCAGTGATGGGGATTGGTTAAAACCTGAAAACTTAGGTCGCCATGTGCTTGATGCAACCTATGTCGGCGAGCTTAAATCGACTGCTCTTCAGCATTTTTTACAAAACAGCGTCTACTGGCCGCTACAGTGTGAGGTATGGCCGTCATTGGATGAAGTGTATAGCAAACGATTGTTAGCCCATTGTGATGTAGTCATTGATGCTGTCGGTAATATTCCGTTGTCTAAATTGCTTTCTTCTATTTACCATTGTTCAACCTTTTCAGAGAAGACTATCCTTCTGCATGGCTGGGTAGACTCAGATGGCGGAGCCATTAGGTGCTTGCTGGATGATAAAACGGGTGGATGCTTTCATTGTTTGCGTGTTGAAGGAAAAGAACGATTTCCAATTTTCAAAAACCAAGACGACGGTAACACTAATACTCGATTAGCGATGAGTTGCGGCCAGAGCTTTACACCTTACGCGGCGAGTGTCTCAATGGCCGGGGCAGCGTTGATTGTGAATACACTATTGGACAATTTAAATAACAAAAGCTCACCTCGGTTACGTCAGTACAAAGTAAGCTCTAGTGCGCCAGACCTAAAATGGCAAAATTTGAAGCCATTAGATAACTGCAGTGTGTGCAGACGCTGATGCACGATTGTATATTTACCTTGCCCAATGGCCGTTTCTTAGTTGTACCGTCTAACCTGATTAGAACACTCGAGCAGTATCGACAGCTTCAGCCCTCAAGCAAAGAGCAGGGCGGCATGTTGTTAGGGGTATTTAGGGCTGACGATGAAGAGCAATTCTTTTTAGAAAATCCGCCTTGCATTGAAGTGCTTTCCATTACCGAGCCCTGTGACCAGGATCACGCGACGCGTTTTCGATTCGTAAGACAATGTGAACATCATTTAAATAAGATGAAAAAAGCAGCCCAAATGTATAAAGAGTTAGTATACATTGGGGAGTGGCACACACATCCGGAAGATAACCCTTCGCCCTCGACCATCGACTTGAATAGTTGGCAAAAAGCATTCAAAAACAAAATTGCCATTGTGGTTATTATCGGAAGAGTGACGAATTGGTGGGGGCTGTGGATGGGAGACAACATAGTGCAGATCAAAAATTTGCAATAGGGCTAGAATGACAGAATTAATATCTACGTTACTTCAGCAAAGTAAAGTGATAGTGCAATAAGCTGTACTAACTCATTCACGATCTGACAGTTTAGGCAGTTTAGGGTTTTGAGTTCAAACCAAACCAAACATTCCGCAACAAGTTTACGTCCGAAAAGAGCGAATAGCGGAAGTAAGCAGTGTTTTGGTTGAACGAGAGGGATTGTCTAGATTATCAGTTATCTGCCCTCCATTCAGATCCACCTTGATGTCCTACTCTCGGGCAGATATCAGATAATCTTCGGTGGACGAAACCGCGGGATGTTACCCCTGTGGTTTGGCTATGGGGATTTCGATGGTGGATATGAGTCTGCTGTAGAGGATGATCGCCAAGATCTCGTGTTTCCAGTGGTGTTTTGTTTCTATTGGCATCTGATTTTCACGTTTTTATTCAGCTCGGTTGTCTCATTCTGTTCATTATCATGGGGTTTATAGCGTTTCAGGTAAAGCATCACCCTCACCAGTAAAGGTGCTTTTTTATCTCCTTAAGCACCCCGCCTATTTAGGGGGCGCTCTTGGTAAGTATGCAGGTAGCCTGAGCCCCGACACCTTCATCGGTGACTGACATTGCCTGCACACGAAGGGGGCTGAGTCTGCCTTCGATTCATTGGCAGGATTTTTGATTTCTGGCGGCGGTGCTACGTGTAAGGCTTGTCTGGCCATATTGAGTTTGGCTTTACTGGCCAGTAACCCATAATGACGG
>NZ_CAJXQY010000009.1 GCF_913058315.1 uncultured Alteromonas sp.
ATGTTTGCCCAGGCCGCGAATGGTTTGTTATTACCGGTTATTGCCTTATTGCTGTTATATATGATGAATCGACACGCACGACTCGGCTCGCTGAAAAATCACTGGAGCGCAAATCTCGCCGGACTGGCGGTGGTCGGGCTGATAGGCTGGCTAAGCTGGCAAAAGTTTGTGTAGATAACAGGGCCCGGATAATTTCGGGCCCCGCCGAACAGACCTGACTGCCGAAAATTAGTGGCTTAGTCGGTCAAGAATGTCTTTCAGCATGGCGCGGCTGCAACCAAAGTTAATCCGGAAGAAGCCCGGCGCACCAAAATCCCGGCCAGGAGACGGGCCTACGCCTTTGCTTTCACACCACTTAAGCACGTCCTCAACGCCCAGGCCGGTTGCATCAATCCAGGCCAGGAAAGTGGCCTCTGACGAGACGACTTCAAGCCCCTCGATAGCATTGATGCGCTCAACCAGATAATCCCGGTTGCCACGTAAATAGGTAATCTGTTCTGCCAGCCAGTCATCACACCGGGTAAATGCGGCTTCGGTAGCTACCAGGCCCATAACATTTGCCCAGGGCACTATGCCCGCTGCGCTCTGGGTAAATTTACGGCGCAACGACGCATCAGGAATGATGGCAAACGAGGTACCTAAACCGGCCACATTGAAAGTTTTGCTCGCCGCCATTAAAGTCACGCTGCGGTTAGCTAACTGTTCTACCCGCCCGGCAGGAATGTGCTTTACACCCTCTTCCAGAATCAGATCGCAGTGGATTTCGTCGGAACACAGTGCTACCCCATGGCGAAGACAGATATCTGCAATAGCGTCGATTTCTTCGACCGTCATTACTGAGCCCACCGGGTTCATCGGGTTACATAAAATCATCAGTTTACATAACGGGTCGGCCGCCTGCTGTTCCAACGCTGTTAAGTCGATGGTCCAGCGCCCACTGGCCAATTTAGTCGGAATGTCTATACGCTGTGTGTTATTCAATCCCGGCGCTGCCAGTAATGGCGGATAATTAGGTGTTTGTATCAACACCTTATCGCCCGGCTCGCAATAGGCTTTTATGGCAACATTAAAGGCGGGTACCACGCCGGGTGTCCAGACGATCCAATCGGCTTCGATGGCCCAGTCATGCTTGTCTTTAAGCCAGCGCACCACGGCCTGATTGGCCGGCTCATGCTGGGCCGGCAGAGAATAGCCTAAATTGCCATATTCAGTTTGCTTTTGAATGGCCTCTAAAATTGGCGGCGCACAGCGAAATTCAGTATCGGCTACCCAGCAAGGGATAACGTCCTGTCCCGCGTATTTTTGCCATTTGAAAGACCAGAAGTCGCGACGATCGGGAGTATTATCAAATTGACTCAATGTAACTACCTTTTTATTCGGAGGAAGCGGCATTCACCGCTATTTTGCGTAAGACGACACAGTTTGTTTAATCAGACTAACCAGCTTTTTGCGTACAATGGGTTTAACCAGATAGGCGACTGCGCCCAACTGTCGGGCCAGCAGCTTGGTTTGTCTGGACTCGTAAGCGGTCATGAAAATAAACGGAAACATTAAATCTGCCGATCGAACATCCCGTAGTAATGCCAGCCCATCAAATCCGGGCATCACCATATCACTAATGACCATGTCGAGTGAATCGGATGTTTGCTTTAACAGGAATTCACGGGCCAACGCGCTGTTGGAAAAACTGACAACATTCACCGGCAGCGCAGACTCAAGCACATCGACTATGAGTTCGAGCGTGATTTCATCGTCATCTATTACTGCAATATTGAGTGGTTGCATGGTCCGTCTGGCAAAAACAGTGAGACTATTATTTTAATAGAAAAAGGCCGATTGTGTTAACAACCGGCCTTTTTACTTGAACCATTCAACGCTTCATCAGCAGCGTTAAATTATTTTGGTGCGCGTGATGCCCGCTTACGATCGTTTTCGGTCAGCAGCTTTTTACGAATACGAATACTTACCGGAGTCACTTCTACCAGTTCGTCTTCGTCGATAAATTCAAGCGCTTGTTCCAAAGACATCTTAACCGGCGGCACAAGGGTTTGCGCTTCGTCGGTACCTGAGGCACGAACGTTAGTTAACTGTTTACCTTTCAGCGCATTTACGGTCAGGTCGTTGTCACGGCTGTGAATACCGATGATCATACCTTCGTACACTTCAACACCGTGTCCGATAAACAAACGACCACGTTCCTGCAGGTTAAACAGGGCGTTAGTCAGCGCTTTACCATTTGCGTTGGCAATCAATACACCATTTTTACGTTTACCAATAATGCCGCCTTTGTGCGGACCATAATGGTCGAATGAATGGTACAGCAAGCCTGAGCCAGAGGTCAGTGTCATGAAATCGGTCTGGAAGCCAATCAGGCCACGGCTGGGGATCATAAAGTCGATACGAACACGACCCTTGCCATCCGGAGACATGTCAGTCATTTCGGCTTTACGCAGTCCTAACTGTTCCATGATTGAACCCTGATGCTGCTCTTCACAGTCAATAGTCAGGGTTTCAAACGGTTCCATTACCTGGCCGTCTTCTTCTTTCAGAATAACTTCCGGACGAGACACTGCCAGCTCATAACCTTCACGACGCATATTTTCAATCAGGATACCCAGGTGTAATTCACCACGGCCTGATACGCGGAATTTATCCGGATCGCTGGTTTCTTCAACACGAAGTGCCACGTTGTGCACCAGTTCGTCCTGCAGACGCTCAAGAATGTTACGTGAAGTCACGTACTTACCTTCTTTACCTGCAAACGGTGACGTGTTGACCTGGAAAGTCATGGTGACGGTTGGCTCATCAACGGTCAACGCTGGTAAAGCTTCTACCGTATTGACGTCACAGATGGTGTCGGAGATTTTCAGCTCACCTAAACCACTGATCGCAATAATATCACCGGCCGTGGCATATTCCACTTCGTGACGCTGCAGACCCAGGTAACCATATACCAGACCCACTTTACCCGCGCGTTTTTTACCCTCAGCATTCACGATGGTGACTTGCTGGTTAAGTTTTACGCTACCACGCTTAATGCGGCCAACACCGATTACACCCACATAAGAGTTGTAATCAAGCTGTGAGATTTGCATCTGGAACGCGCCGTCGATGTCGGCATCCGGAGGCGAAACCTGGTCTACGATAGTCTGGAACAATGCCGCCATGTCTTCAGCTGGCTCATCAGCATCCAGAGACGCCCAGCCATTCAGTGCAGACGCATAAACCACCTGGAAATCCAGTTGATCATCGGTTGCGCCCAGGTTATCGAACAGGTCAAAAACCTGATCCATTACCCAGTCAGGACGAGCGCCTGGCTTGTCGATTTTGTTAATAACCACAATAGGTTTTAAGCCTTGAGCAAACGCTTTTTGCGTTACAAAGCGAGTCTGTGGCATTGGGCCTTCCTGCGCATCAACAAGCAGGAGTACCGAGTCAGCCATCGACATTACGCGCTCTACTTCACCACCGAAGTCGGCGTGTCCGGGAGTGTCTACGATATTGATGCGGTAATCATTCCAGTTAATGGCGGTGTTTTTCGCCAGGATGGTAATACCACGTTCTTTTTCAATATCGTTAGAATCCATCACACGTTCTTGTGCCTCGCCTCTGGTTTCTAAAGTACCAGACTGCTGCAGCAGTTTATCTACCAGGGTGGTTTTACCGTGGTCTACGTGCGCGATGATCGCGATATTTCTTAGCTTATTGATGTCAGTTACATTCATTGAATTTCAACCCGCAAAACGCTCCCACGCAACATCATTAGCGATGCAGCAAAGAGATTTTGCAATTTTCTCGTACAGATAAAAGGAAATGAGCGCGGATTGTACAGAAATTCTCGCTGCATTGCGCCTGTTTTTTATATTTAAAGAAAAATTAATCTATTGATAAAGCCTGCGGGCAGTGAAAGAATGCTAGCAGGGAATAAAGCGCTGCCGACGCGCCCATCTGCACCAAAAAATAGCATAACATCACCATAATAGTGCAGAATAAGTTAAACAGATTGACGACAGCCCGGAATATTGCGTTATCCAGCCTTTACAAGTAAATGGCATGAATATCGCTTACGATTTTTCCACCTGATCGTTCGGCTCCCCGAACATCAAATTTACGAAACAACCTGGAGGACACGATGTCAATTGAGAAGGCATTAGAATTAATTAAATCGAGCGAAGCTAAGTTTATTGATCTTCGCTTCACAGACACCAAAGGTAAAGAGCAGCACGTTTCAATTCCTGCTTCTTGTGTTGACGACGACTTCTTTGAAGAAGGTAAAATGTTCGATGGTTCGTCGATTGCCGGCTGGAAAGGCATCAACGAGTCAGACATGATCCTAATGCCAGACGCGGAAAGTGCACTGGTTGACCCGTTTGCAGAAGAAACGCAGGTTAACATCCGCTGTGACATCGTTGAGCCGACCACTATGGAAGGTTACGACCGTGACCCTCGCTCTATTGCTCGCCGCGCGGAAGAATATCTGAAGTCTACTGGCATCGGTGACACCGTTTTAGTCGGTCCTGAGCCAGAATTCTTCCTGTTCGACGACATCAAGTTCCACACTGATATGTCTGGTTCTATGTACAAAATCGATTCTGCAGAAGCTGCCTGGAACTCAGGTTCAGAGTTTGCAGACGGTAACATGGGTCACCGTCCAGGCGTTAAAGGCGGTTACTTCCCGGTTCCTCCGGTAGACTCTGCTCACGACCTGCGTGCAGCAATGTGTCTGGTAATGGAAGAAATGGGTCTGGTTATTGAAGCCCACCACCACGAAGTTGCCACTGCAGGCCAGAACGAAATCGCTTGCCAGTTCAACACTCTGGTTAAGAAAGCTGACGAAGTACAAATCTACAAGTATGTAGTTCATAACGTAGCACACGCCTACGGTCAGACTGCTACCTTCATGCCTAAGCCTCTGGTTGGCGATAACGGTTCTGGTATGCACGTTCACCAGTCAATTGGTAAAGATGGCAAAAACATCTTTGCAGGCGACAAGTATGCTGGCCTGTCTGAAGAAGCACTGTACTACATTGGTGGTATCATCAAGCACGCTCGTGCAATCAATGCTTTCTCTAACCCGGCGACTAACTCATACAAGCGTCTGGTACCAGGCTTCGAAGCCCCGGTAATGCTGGCATACTCTGCACGTAACCGTTCAGCTTCAATCCGTATTCCTTACGTAACCAGCGATAAAGCTCGTCGTATCGAAGTACGTTTCCCTGACCCGGCGGCGAACCCATACCTGGCATTCACTGCAATGCTGATGGCTGGTCTTGACGGTATCAAAAACAAGATCCACCCTGGCGATGCAGCGGACAAAGACCTTTACGATCTGCCAGCTGAAGAAGCACTGGCAATTCCAACCGTATCAAGCTCATTAGAAATGGCCCTTGATGCACTGGATAGCGACCGTGAATTCTTAACTGCTGGCGGCGTAATGTCTGATGACATGATCGATGCCTACATCGAACTGAAGATGGAAGAAGTCACCAAACTGAACATGACCACTCACCCGGTTGAGTTCGATATGTACTACAGCGTATAAAACGTTGTATTAATATATATACCAAAAGCCCGCATCAGCGGGCTTTTTTTTTACTCATAAATCACTACAATCAAGATCATGCTGAGACTATTTTTATTGCTTAGTTTGTGTGCTGCACCAGGCTTCGCTCAGGAAATCTACAAAGTTGTCCATAAGGACGGCTCAGTCACCTATACCGATAAACCGGCAGTTAATGCCGAGCCGGTAGAGCTGGGGCCGGATAACCGCATGAGCTTGCCCCCCCCTGCGCCAGTCCAGCCGATTAACCGTCCCCCGGTCTCTGACAAGCAGCCCAAACCGGTCATCGAAGTCGTCAACCCCAAGCCGGAAGCTACGGTCCGTAACAATGCGGGAAATATGACAATAGCCGCCAATGTTAAACGTGCTGACAAGCAGGGAAAGTTTAAACTTTTCATTAACGATCAGCTTGTTAAGGAACAATCCAGCGCGGTATTTCAACTGCAGGGAATCAACCGTGGGGCCCACACATTTTATATCACCCACACCGACAATACGGGCAAGACTCTTGCATCAACCTCACCACAAACTTTTTACCTGCATCAGGCGTCACGGTTAATCAACAATTAAGAAAATTGTTATAACAGTGCAAGCAACGGACCCCGCGCACCATAGGGGATCAATAAGACTTTTATTAGGAAAGTCGTTGCACGGCTGATAGCAGCCTGAAATAATAAGGCACCATATTGGTGCAACTGGAGAGAGCCCGGCATGCACGCCACGCCGTTTGATACCGATAATTTACTCGAAAACCTCAACACAGTACTGGTGGTTATCGATAACTCCCTGCGTATTGTTTATGCTAATCATGCGGGACAAGCCTTATTCGCAACGGGCACCAAGCAACTATACGGGCAGCCGCTGGCCGATTTTTTTGTACCCAATACCATTAACAAGGCCCGACTTCGTGCCGCCTTTCGCCGCGGTGAAGACTTTACCGAGAATGAAATCAAGTTGTACTTTCGCGACAACCGGGTCGTGCTGGCGGATCTGACGGTAACCAATCTGAGTACCGAAGAGGGTCCGACCCTGTTATTCGAAGTCAAAAAAATTGATCAACAAAAGCGCATCTCCCGTGAAAACCAGCAGCATGCCCAGCACTATGCCGCCCGCGAACTCATTCGCGGCCTGGCTCACGAAATCAAAAACCCGTTGGGTGGAATTCGTGGTGCCGCACAACTGCTTGAGAAGGCGCTGGAGTCTGCCGAGCAAAAAGAATTTACCCAGCTGATTATTGAACAATCCGATCGCTTGCGTAATCTGGTCGACCGTCTGCTCGGACCTAACTCACTGCCGCGACTGGAGTGGTGTAACCTGCACCGCCCGTTGGAAAAAGTACGCAGTTTAATGAAAGCCGATACTACCCAGGCCATTGCGATTACGCGGGATTATGATCCAAGCATCCCGGAAGTCAGAGTCGACCCGGATATGCTGCAACAGGCCGTACTGAATATTGTGCGAAATGCGATTCAGGCGTTACGCGACTCCAAAACGCCGAATCCGCAGATACGCCTGGTGACGCGCATTGAACGGCAATTGACTATCCACGGTCACAGACATCCGCTGGCAGCACAAATAAAAATCATCGATAACGGTCCGGGGATCCCCAGTGAAATCCGCGACACGTTGTTTTATCCCCTGGTAACCAGTAAAGACTCTGGTTCGGGACTGGGCTTATCCATTGCCCAAACACTTGTTAATCATCATGATGGAAAAATTGAAGTTGAAAGCCGACCAGGCCATACAGAATTTATCTTATCCCTGCCAATTGACCGTAAGGAGTCACAATAATGAATACTGAATCTGTATGGATTGTTGATGACGACAGTTCTATTCGATGGGTTCTGCAAAAAGCCCTGCAAACGGCCAATATTGAATGTTGTAGTTTCGAAAATCCCCAGGATTTACTGCTACAGCTTGAGTCCGGGCACTATCCGGAAGTCGTGGTATCAGACATTCGCATGCCACAGATGGATGGTATGACCCTGCTCAATGAAGTTCACCAGATTGCGCCGATGATTCCGGTTATCATAATGACAGCGCACTCCGATTTAGACAGCGCAGTTAACGCCTACCAAAGCGGAGCGTTTGAATATCTGCCAAAGCCGTTTGATATCGACGAAGCCGTTACGCTGGTTGAACGTGCGCTGGTGCATGCCAGGGAACAGTCGCGTACCATCCAGGTACCACAGCAGGAATCTGCCACCGAAATCATTGGTGAAGCCCCGGCCATGCAGGAAGTATTCAGAGCCATCGGTCGCCTGTCCCGGTCCTCCATTAGTGTACTGATCAATGGTCAGTCCGGTACTGGTAAAGAACTGGTGGCCCATGCTTTACACCGTCATAGTCCGCGAGCGGCCAACCCCTTTATTGCACTGAATATGGCGGCTATTCCGGCTGACCTGGTTGAATCTGAACTGTTTGGCCACGAAAAAGGCGCCTTTACCGGGGCTCAAACCGCCCGGCAGGGCCGCTTTGAGCAGGCCAATGGCGGCACGCTGTTTCTGGATGAAATAGGCGATATGCCTCTGGATGTGCAAACCCGGTTACTGCGAGTGCTGGCCGATGGGCAATTTTACCGAGTGGGCGGCCATCAGTCCGTCACGGTGGACGTCAGGATCATCGCTGCGACGCACCAAAATCTCGAACAACGGGTGGCCGAGGGCAAGTTCCGGGAAGATTTATTCCACCGCCTGAATGTGATTCGAATCCACATACCGTCGTTATCCGAGCGCCGCGAGGATATTCCATTGCTTGCTCACCATTTTTTACGCCGTGCCTCCAAAGAGCTGGATGTAGAAACCAAGGTGCTGAGTAAAGAAGCTGAAAAAGTGATGGCGCAACTGGCCTGGCCCGGTAACGTCAGACAGCTGGAAAACGTGTGTCGCTGGCTCACGGTAATGGCCTCCGGCCAGGAAGTGTTGCCGTCTGATCTGCCACCGGAAATCCATGCCGATAACAGCGCAGAAAGGAACGCACCTCAAAGCGGTGACTGGACAGAGCTATTATCGGCCTGGGTTGATAAACAGCTTAAGGATGGTCAGCATAACATCCTTGATGATGCCCTGATGACCTTTGAGAAAATCATGCTGGAAAGAGCACTCCATTATACCCACGGGCATAAACAAGAAGCTGCCAAGCGGCTTGGCTGGGGGCGTAATACGTTAACCCGTAAGCTTAAAGAACTGGATATTGAAGGCTAGCAAGACTTTGAGCAGGCGGGCGATACCCTGCCTGCCCGGTTTTACCCGGCTAGCGGGTCAGGACTCTGGCCATAGCCTGATTAAAGTAATTGATCCAGGTAGCGTTAAATTTGTCCTGGTTATAGCGGTTTAACGCCACCACCGCCTGTTTTTTGGAGTACTGCGGTTTATCCTGACGGGTCTGACAATGGGTCATCGAATCAAACGTATCGAGAATGCCCAGCAACTTTGCACCGTCACAGATGTCATCATCTTTTAAGCCCAGCGGATAACCACTGCCATCCGCACGCTCGTGATGTTGCATCACAATTTTCCGTGCCATATCCCACTGGTCCAGATGCTCAAGCAGTCTGGAGCTTTTATACACGTGAGAACGCATCAGATTAAATTCCTGATCGGTATAAGCCTGTTGCTTGTGCAACAACTTTAACGGCATAAATGCCATGCCAAAATCGTGTACATAACAAGCCACAGCGAGCTGGTCTTCTTCGATGGGATTACCGGCGATATCGTTGACGTACAACGCCAGCTTGGCGATTCGGTCTCCCTTGCCCATCCACTCTTCAGCACGCTTTTCGATAGTTTGCATCAGATCGCGAAAAAACAAGATATCCAGCCGCTTTTCAGCGCTGATGTCTTTCGGTACACCGGTTTTTGACAGTATCGGTTCGCTTGGCTGTGAAGGCTTATCTGCATCTGCGGGACTATCCTGCTCGGCATGTGCCCGAGGCTGATCCAGCTTCGGGTTCAACAGCAAAACCGCCTCGCCCAGCAAGCGATCATGATCGCTGTGATTTTCCGGCGTGATTCGACTGATGGCCATAATCAACTGCTGATACAGCACGCCATCGTATTCAGCCTGACCTGAAGCGATGACACTTTCAACAAACTGTTTAACCCGATCCATGGTCAGCAACACCAGATCGCTCATAGTACTGGTGTAGTCCACCTGCCCTTTGCGCAGAAAATCCAGCAAATCCTCTACATGTTGCAGCAATGGAATAATCGGCGAGAAATTAACCAGCCCCAGATCGCCTTTAATCGTATGCACCGAACGAAACAGCGCGCGCTGAAGTTCGTTATCCTCAGGTTTGAGTTCCAGCTCAATTAACGTTTGTTCGCTGGCCTCATATAACTCATTAATCTCTTCAATAAGATCAGTGAGGATCTCGGGTTCAAGGTCTTCAGGGATAAAGGTCTGCATTGTTTAAACAACTCAAATGATAAATGCCGTTCGTTTTTGCTATGTGGCTACCGCGACCACCGCTTTTCAGGTAAGTGGCGAAAAACGACATTAAAACTATGTTTATATGACATTTAGCATAGCACGAGAATTTTGATCATGGATACTTTTAGCGCTGCCCCTGCCCTGACAGCCACCGGCCTGCTCAGACACGTAAACGGACTGATCGGACATGCACTGTGCAACTAAACCGTTATAATCCCAGCCCAAATTTAGTAACAGGTAAATAAGTGTTAGCTCTCATCCGAATTCCTGTAGTACTGGTCGCTTTTCTGGTGCTCAATGTACTGGTACTCATTGTCTGTATTGCCCGACCCTTTCACCGCGATAATGTCTATATTGCCGGTCAGCTGTACAGTCAGATAGCCACATTGCTTGGCTTAAAAATCACCATTCGCCGCCCGCCCGGACTCGATACCGATAAGTCCTATGTTCTGGTGGCTAACCACCAGAACAGCTACGACATTATTACCATATGCAAAGCGGCTTTCCCGGGTGTGGTCACCATCGGTAAAAAAAGCCTCAAATGGATCCCGATATTTGGTCAGGTGTACTGGCTGAGTGGCAACATTATGATCGATCGGAAAAACACCGCAAAGGCTTTGGATACCCTGCAGCTTACGGCTAAAAAAATTACCGAAAAAAATCTGTCGGTGTGGTTTTTCCCGGAAGGAACCCGTTCTTATGGCCGCGGTATACTGCCGTTTAAAGTGGGCGCGTTTCGGCTGGCCGTCGCCACCGAAACCCCGGTTATCATGGTGACTGCCAGTAATATGCATGACAAAATTAAGTGGAACCGGTGGAACAATGGCGAGCTGATTATCGACATTAGTGAACCCCAGCAACTCGATAGCAGCCGGTCAGCGAAAGGCTGGATGGCGTATTATCACACCCAAATGGAAAAAAAGTTTGCCACATTAAACGACGAAGTCGCTCAAAGTGATAAATCACGATAAACTAAAACGTGACAACCTTTTTTGCTAATCAGGCTTTTAATATGACTCAATATGACGAACGTACCGAATGGTACGAATTCAATCAGGAAACTATCGATGCGTTGCTAAGCGACGGTAGTGAAGCCGATGCCACTTACACTATCGAACACCACATGGCCTGTCAGGATTTCGATCGCCTGGAAAAAGCCGCGGTTGACGCATTTAAAGCCGGCTTCGAAGTGACCGATGCCGAAGAAGTTTATCTGGATGACGGAGGTACCGTATTCTGTTTCGATATCATTGCCGAGCGCCAGTTAAACCGGGAACTGCTGGATACCGACATCGATGCGTTGCTGCAAATTGCCGATAAACACCAGGTTCACTACGACGGCTGGGGCACTTATTTTATCGGTGATGATGCAATTGGCGAAGAAGAGTAAATAGCAGCCTGTCACCGTTTTTATGCCCCGCGAGCCTGAAGCTGCGGGGCAGCTGTTCGGCCTGCGCTTTAGTCATTTTTCTCCAGCTTTTTTATACTGTTGCTTGCCGGTTTCCCGCTTAGACTACCCGCCCAAATTTCCCTGCCTTATAATCACTTTGGGCCTGCTCAATTTGCTGCTCAGAACCCAGTGCAAAAGGTCCGCGCTGAACAAAGCTTTCTTTTATTGCCTGACCCGAGAACATCGCAAAGCGCGCTTCACTGCGCTGCCGGTTATGCAGATACAGGCAGGCAGCGGAATGACCGATAGCCACTGACTCACCTTTATTCAAAGTCATGGCATGCTGTGCGAAAACCACTTCGAAGGAACCGTCCACCGCATAGAGCCAGCAATTATGTGACGGCTTCAATTGATGGGAAAAGGACGAAGATGGCCTAATTGTGCCGTCCAGTATCGTCATATTACCCACCGGTGAGGTGGCACCGCTCAAACCATTGCTGCTGCCCATGGCTATTCTTACCCGGCATGAGGCATTTTCAATCACCGGCATATCACTCGCTCTGACTAATTCAGAACCTGGTTCGCCTTGCTTTAACGCGCCCGGCAGATTAACAAACACCTGTAAACCATGGATCACTGAGCCGGGTCTGGGTGCTTCATCGTGCACTGCGCCACCGGCTGCGTTTAACCAGTATAAATCTCCCGGCTGTAAGTCAAAGTCATTGCCCATTGAGTCACGGTTGTGAAACAGCCCCTGGCTGTCTTCGAATAATAAAGAGACGGCCGCTAAGCCTGCATGAGGGTGGGCACCAAAGGTTGACTGGCTCATTGTGTAGTGGTCAACCATTATCAGTGGATCCATCAGGCCCTGATAACCGGTATGACGAAAACTGTGCGCCGCAAACCCTTTTCCTACCTCAAAGTAATGACCTGTTTGCACGCCTGATACTTTTACATCGGCGTCTGGTTGCAACCGTTCACCGCGATTTAAGACTGGATCTAACATGTGGATGCTCCTTTTACTTGACTCAATCATTCTACGTGTGAAACATTTGATTAATAAACAAGCAAAATTAGAAAGCATCATTGCAAATACAGAATAAAGAAATTGACCAGAAGACCGGACATTAACGCCATGATTGATCTCAACGATTACTATTACTATGTCCATGTGGTCGAAAAGAAAGGCTTCTCTACAGCGGCACGGGCACTGAGGGTTCCAACCTCCAGACTGAGCCGGCATATCTCCAGGCTGGAAGAGCGGCTTAATGTAGCGCTGATCCAGCGCACCTCCAGGCAATTCCACATCACCGAGGCCGGACAGTTGTTTTACCGTCATGCCAGAAGCATGATCTCAGAGATGGAAGAAGCCGAAAATGCCATCAAAATGGCCACGCAGTCGCTGACTGGGCATACCAGTATCAGTTGCTCGGTTGGGGTTGCACAATTTGCTTTGAAGGCGTTGCTTAGCAGATTTTTACAGGACAACCCCAGGATTACGCTCTCTCAGCATGTGTCAAATAGCCCGGTGGACTTACTCGAAACCGGTGTTGATATGGCACTTCGGGGTCATATGGATGGATTACCAGACTCCAGTTTAATTCAACGTCCTGTGGCAACGGTAGCATGGTGGCTGTTTGCCAGCCCGGCGCATATTGAGCAATTCGGAGCTCCCGTTACGCCGGTAGAGTTAATGAAAAGAAAGTCACTTAAAGTGGGCTGGCAAACGGCTGATGGTGTCTGGACCCTTCGCCACCAAAACGGGGATGAGGTGATCTTGCCTTTCACTGCCGGTTTTTGCAGCGATGATATGAGTACCCTGAAGCAAGCCGCAGCAGATAACCTCGGTGTTGTGTCTCTGCCCGCTTATACTTGCCGGGACGAACTGGCTTCAGGCCAGTTGGTGCGAATACTACCGGAGTGGACAACCGGCGCAGCCCAGTTAAGTCTGTTAACCCCGGTAAGAAAAGGACTCACCGCGCCAGCAATGCAGTTAAGGGATTACCTTACGCAAAATTTGCCCGATTACGTCACCGTGTAATACGTATTGCTGATGTTCGGGTTTACCGGGCTTTACCGGTTTACCTGATGACAGACAGCACAGCCTCCTGCCACTTTACCAGCAAAATAATAACGGGGTTCAGCCAGTGATGCCGCGCCCCTGGCTTTATCCACCTTAGCCACAAAATCGCGCATAAAATCCTGCATGTAAGGGTGATTGGAGCCGGCATTCACACTCTGTAAACCGGAGGCAATCTGCTCAATGCTGTCGAGCGCCGCCATAACGGTTTGTCGCTGATTGTCGAGGGCTGCCGGATCGCTGCCATCCACGGGTGCCAGAGCAATGTCCAACAAACGGATTTGAGCGGCCATTCGAGCCATATCTGTCTTGATATCCTGCGGTTCAATGTAATTAAAATCAGGGGGATAAGTGACTTTTCGGACATCCGAAAGGGTATAGCTACAACCGCTTAGCAGGGCTAACAGCAACACTGCTCCGCCGCTGATCGTGTGCTTAACATTGGGTAACCGCATAACATCAACTCCTCTATGGCCTATAGCAAAGCTAAGCCCGGAGGGTGCTTTATGCAATTACCAGCGACGGTTGAATTGACCTGGGACAATAAAACCTCTGCAATCATTAACGTACCGTCGCTGGCCTCATCGTTTTTATCGTTTCATACCGGCCATAATGGCAGCGAGTTGTTCAACGGCTTTGACTGATTCCCGGGGATCGATATTGGCCAGCGGATTATTAAAATCGCCCTCCGCACCGGCTTGAACCAGCAATCCATCACGGCGTGGATAAACGGACGTGTGCTGGTCAAAATACTGGATACCGTATTTTACTTCCGGTTGTGGCATCAGCTTACAAGTCTGGCCACGAACAGGAATGATAGAATCATCATTCAACAAAGCCTTTGCCCCATACCCGGTACAATTAACAATCACCGCTTCATCAAATTGTTGAAAATCGGCAACAGAGGTCAGGGTGCGGTCAATGATCCTGCCGCCACTGCGGTAAAACAAGTCGAGCAAATACTGTGAATAAGCACTGATATTAAACATCAGCAAGGGAAACTGCCTGACATGCTCAGTAGCAAATGGGTTTAGCTGCGGCGGCACATTTCGCGCCCTGGGAGTTAAATCGCTGAGCAATTCCTGGCGATAATTGGGATAGGCTGGCTCGCCGGGAATGTTGTGCCCACCATGATCATCAAAAGGCTTATCTGCCAGGCGGAACATAGTGGTCCATTCCACCGGGTTCCCAGCCAGACCCAATAAGGTCTGAAAACGCAGGTAAGACAATTTCGCCATCCATTGCCAGCGCTCAGCGAAAGGCTGCGCATGTGCTAAGGTCACAATGCGGGAGTCTGGCGACCAAATCCCCGTAGCATAAGAAGACCGTACGTATGGCGGCTGTTCCTTAGCGTAGATAGTCACGTCATAGCCAGCTCGCTGACACTGTATTGCGGTTGTCAGACCAACGGCACCGCAACCCACCACCGCTACGGGGGTATGCTGATCAGCATTAATCAGGGATTCCGCCAGGGCAGCCGTTCCCCAGGACAGTGACCAGCCACTACCACCATGGCCATAATTATGGATCAGGGTTTTATTGCCAATAGTTTCAGTTTCTATTCGCGGCCCCATCGGCCGAAACGGCCGGGTGCACACATTGGTACTGATGATGCGATCCGGATAGGCATTTATAGGAGCCAGTTCCGGTAAGGTTAAAGGTAAAGTTGCAGGCGAAGAAGGTAACTGAGAAGACGTGTGTCTGGCACTGACACAACCACCGAGGGTTGCTGCGATACCTGAGCCTGCGGCTCCCTGAAGAAAACGACGACGATGCATGAGGGCTCCATTAGTTTCCGGCCTGAAACAGGCGGAATTCAATTAAGTCCTGATGATGTAGTAAGGAAAAGTGTCACTATGGTCTGTGTGCCATTTAGTTCAGATTAACCAGTCCCTTGTTGGTAAACAAGGAAAATTGTCGGGGTAATCGGGAGGTTGTCGTTGAGTCCCCTTCATCAGGCCTGCCTGCCGAAGACCAGAACAGCCCCATCCACTATAGGCAACTGGGTTCGATCGCGGCCTCGTTAGTGCCAAAAATTCGTAGATTTTGGTTTAAATAAGCTTATTTTAAGCCGGTAAACTTACTGTAAATAAGTAATTTACCCCTTACGACTGCCTGCCAGGGTACGTGGTTACTGCACTAATAAAAGAGCTGCTCAACAATTCCACAGCTCCGTCAAAAACTTGTCATTTCTCTGTAGCAAAGCACTTATAGTGTTACCTGCACTTCAGGACAGTCATTCAAAAAATATCAAGCAGGAGCAACACACAGATGAAAGCGAAAATCCTGTTGCCTCTTGTACTTGGTCTACCGGTCTCAGCACTCGCTGACGATCTGTTTATCTCAGAGTACATAGAAGGCAGCTCAAACAATAAAGCGATAGAAATTTATAATCCCACAGACAGTGCCGTTGACCTGACCGGCTATCGTCTGGCAATCTATTCTAACGGCGGCACTTCTGCCGGCACCACTATTGCTCTGTCAGGCATGCTGGCAAGCGGCGATGTCTACGTGGTTGCTGATGATGGCGCCGACGCCTCTATTCTCGCCCAAACCGACCTTACCAGCACCAGTTCTTTCTACAATGGTGATGATGCGGTGGTACTGGTTAATGGTAGCGCGGTGGTTGATAGTTTTGGTCAGCTGGGTGTCGACCCCGGCAGCTATTGGGAGTCCAACGGCGTCAGAACCCAGAACAGAACACTGGTTCGCAAATCCTCCGTGACAGCTGGCGATATTATTCCTGATGATGCTTTTGATGTTTCACTGGAATGGGACCAATTCGCTGAAGATTATACTGCCAACTTAGGCATTCATGGCTCAGGTGGCGATACCGGCGGCGGTGATGACGAAGATCTCACCGACGTTTGCACCAACTGCCCTGACATAGACAAGGTGGCAGATGCAGCTACTTTCGATCCTGCCAGCTACTACGCGTCAGTTCAAACCGAGATTGACGCCAATTCACCGGTCGAATTCATCAAGATGGCCCTCAACACGGTTATCAGTGCTGACCATACCGTGCTGACTTACTCAGAAGTCTGGACAGCTCTGACTGAAACCGATGAAGACCCGACCAACCCTGACAATGTGGTGTTGTTCTATTCGGGTATTTCACTGCCAAAAACCAGCAATCAGTCTGGTGTAAACAATGATGATTTCTGGAACCGTGAACACGTCTGGCCAAACAGCCATGGCTTTGGCAGCGATTCTTACGAAGGTTATACCGATATCCATCACCTGCGTCCTGAAGACGTCTCGGTTAATGGCTCGCGTGGTAACCTGGATTTTGACAACAGTGACGCACCGCTTACTGAGGCACCAGAGAATCGCATTGACAACGACTCATTTGAACCGCGCGATGCGGTTAAAGGTGATGTAGCACGCATGATGTTATACATGGACGTGCGTTACGAAGGTTCTGGCAGCGACAGCACTCCTGATTTGGTGCTGGTTAACCGCACTACCGGCCCGGGCGAAGCCGCTTTAGGCAAGCTCTGTACGCTGATAGCATGGCATAATGCCGATCCGGTTGATGCGTCTGAAGAACAACGCGCCGCCACAATTTATGAATACCAGGGTAACCGTAACCCGTTTGTGGATCACCCGGAATGGGTAGATTTGCTGTATCCGGTACAAAGCTGTGATGACGAGCCTACCGATCCTGAAGAACCACCTGTGGATCCCGAAGACCCGCCTGTAGGTGGCGCCAGTCCGCTTATCCTGAGCGGTGTTATTGACGCCGATTTAAGTGGCGGATTACCCAAAGCGGTTGAAGTCTTTGTAACGCGTGATATCGCCGATCTGAGTGTTTGTGGTATCGGTTTCGCCAATAACGGTGGTGGCACCGATGGACAGGAATACACGTTCCCGGCTGACTCTGCCCTGGCAGGCGACCGCATCATCGTAGCATCAGAAACCTCGCAATTTGGCGCCTTTTTTGATAGCACACCAGACTACAATAGCGGTAGCGTATCCATCAACGGTGACGATGCTATTGAACTGTTCTGTGACGGTGAAGTCGTCGATGTGTTCGGTGATCCGGATGTAAACGGTGACTATGAGGCATGGGATTACACCGATAGCTGGGCATACCGCAAATCCAATACTGCGGCCAGCACATCCTTTAATGTAAATGACTGGACCCTGCCTGGACGCTCTGCGTTAGACGGCGAGAGCACCAATGCTACGGCAACAACGCCTTACCCTTATAAAACCTTTACTGCTGTGCAGCCTGAACTGTTTATCTCTGAATATACCGAAGGCAGCGGCTATAATAAGGCCCTGGAAATCGTCAACCTTGGTTCGCAAAGCGTTGACCTGTCGGCCCACAGCTATGTGATCAGTGTGTACTCAAATGGCGGTACCAGCCCGTCATTCAGTGTTACCCTGAGTGGTAGTGTTGCCCCTGGCGATGTATTTGTGGTTTCTCACCCTGATGCTGACGCGCCACTTCCTGAGGTTTCGGATCAGGAAGCTTCATTGAACTTTAACGGCGACGACGCGGTAGTCTTCTTTAAAGACGGCGAAGTGATTGATGCTATTGGCCAGGTAGGTGTAGATCCGGGCTCTCAGTGGGGCACGGGTGATACCAGCACCAAAGACAATACTATTCGTCGCTTGCTGTCGGTAACCACCGGCGACACGAATGCAGACGATGCCTTTGACCCTGCATTAGAATGGGAAGGCTTCCCGAATAACACCCTGGATCACTTCGGCATTTATGGCGACGGTAATCCGGGCAATCCTGACGATCCAGGTGAAGAGTTTGGCGCGTGTTTCGACACAGCGACTTACATCAGTGCCGTTCAGGGCAGTACCGATACATCGCCATTGAGCGGAGAGACCGTTACGGTAGAAGGTGTTGTAACAGCAGTATTCACCGACCTGGGCGGATTCTTTATGCAGGAAGAAGACGGTGAGCGCGATGCCGATCCTCAAACCTCTGAAGGTCTGTTTGTGGAATTAGCTGCGTTGCCTCAGGGTTTACAGGCATCAGACGTAATCCGTGTACAAGGCACAGTAACAGAGCAATATGGCCGGACCATTTTAACCAGCGTTGCCGACTCAGCAATCTGCGGCACCGGTTCAGTTACAGCGTCTGTTATCAGTCTGCCTCAGGACAGCGCTGACAGCTTTGAAGCGGTAGAGAACATGCTGGTTGTTAACGATGCCGCCTGGGACATCTCTGACACTTACAGCTTCATTCGCTATGGGGAAATACTGGTTTCCAATGGCCGTCTTTATAACCCGACTCAACTGTTTGACGCAGGTAGTCAGGAAGCGATTGATTACGCCGAGTTTAATGCCCGTAATCAGCTAATCATTGATGATAATCGCGATGGCTCTGATAACGCTGCGCCATTATTGTCTATCGGTGATGTGGGTCCTTATAACCCGCTGCGCTCCGGCGACAGTGTGACCCGTGTTGAAGGGATTATGGACTATGGCTTTAGCGCCTACCGTATTCGTCCTGTAAATGAAGTAACGGTAATCAATACCAATGTGCGTAACGACGCGCCGGTCATTGCCGACGGAAATCTGCGCATTGCCAGCTTTAACGTACTCAACCTGTTTAACGGTGACGGCGCTGGCTCGGGCTTTCCAACCAGCCGTGGTGCCGACAGCTTCTCTGAATACGAGCGCCAACTGGCTAAAATCGTGAATGCGATTGTGGCTATTGATGCCGATGTTCTGGGCTTAATGGAAATTGAGAACGACGGCTATGCCAGCACCAGTGCCATTGCACAACTGGTGGCCGCGATTAACGCACAAATGGGCTCTGGTACCTATGAGTACATCAGTGTGGGCAACGGTATTGGCACCGACGAAATTGCCGTAGGCATTATTTATAAACCTGCAGTTGTGACACCAGAAGGTGCACCTGAATTACTGACGTCTGCCAACAGTATCGTCGATACTGACGGGCCGCTGTTTGATGATTCACGTAATCGCCCTTCTCTGGCACAGGCGTTTGTTCACAGCGAAACCCGCCAGACCGTAGTAGTAGATGTTAATCACCTTAAATCCAAAGGTTCAAGCTGTGGTAGTGGTGACGACGATACCACCACCGGCCAGGGCAATTGTAACCTGACCCGTACCCGTGCCGCACAGGCGCTGGTTGTGTGGTTGAATGATACCTTCCCGGATATGCCATTTACAGTGCTCGGTGATTTAAACAGCTACGGTATGGAAGACCCGATTCAGGTGCTTACCGAAGCCGGTTTAACCGATACGGCACGTACTGTTCTGGGTGACACCGCATACAGCTATACCTTCGACGGCTTAGTTGGCAGCCTGGATTACCAGTTAGTCAATGAGGCCATGGGCGAATGGCTTACCGATGCGACTGAGTGGCATATCAATGCTGACGAGCTGAGCATTCTGGATTACAACGAAGAGTATAAAACCGCTGATTTCCTTAATGAACTCGTGTTCCGTGCTTCCGATCATGATCCGGTAGTGGCAACTTACCAGTTAGACATGGCGCCACTACCAGGCGACATGGATGGTGACTTCGATGTGGATATGCTCGATATCCGTGCCTTCCAGATGGCTATCGTTCGCCGTTTACCACTGGGTATGGAATATGACTTTAACAACGATGGCCGCGTGAACATGCGTGACCTGTTAGCCATGCGCGCGCTGTGTACTCGCAGCGGTTGCCGCCCTTAATTCAAATTGGAGTGATAAATAATGAAGAAGTTGTTATTAACCCTGGCCAGTCTGGTTGCGTTTAGCAGCCAGGCAGCGGTCATCTCAGTAGACCTTGCCGAGAGTGAAATTGCCGTGGGTGAAACTACCACGGTCAACATTACTGGTGCGTTTGACAGCCAGACTGAAGCCTTTGACTTTGCGTTACTGAGCGTGTTTTTCGATAACAGTTCGTTGCTGGTTGATAGCCTGAGTCTGGGCTCTGATCTGCCTTCAGATGATGTGTTTTTTGACCCTTATGTCGAATTCTCTGAAAATGTGGGCGATGTCACTATGGGCTGGTACAGCTTATTTGCTGGTGCTTACACAAACCCTGCCCCATTCTCACTATTCAGTTTTGATGTAACGGCAACAGCCGAGGGTGTGTTTGATTTCACCTTTGATACCACAGACATGCTGAGCTTTGACTTTTTTGATTCAGCGACCTTTGCCCCTATCGCGTTTGAGATAAGCGAAGCCAGTTTAACCGTCACTGACGGTGTAGCAGCTGACGTTTCAGCACCTCAAACGGCGCTGTTGCTGAGCCTGGCAATGGGTGGTCTGCTGGTAGCTCGTCGCCGCAGCTAATCTGCCCTGCCTTAACGATTAAAACCCCGCCCAGGCGGGGTTTTTTATTGTCCGTGCCCCGAGCTTTTTTGATCGCATACGCTTGCCGCCTCGTATTGCCGGGTGTACCCAAATAAACAGGCCGCATATTTCAATCGCCCCCGGGGTTTGTTACCCTGCAAGCATGCTGCCTTAGACCACTTCAGGATCGAATAATGAGCAAGGTTAGGCTCTTCCGGCTAACGCCGGTACTTCTATTGTTTTCCGGTACGGCACTCTCTGCCGACGAGTTCCCGGTCAATATTGGGGGGCATGTGCGCCTCAATTACAGCTATCAGGACTGGCAGGAAGTTGAATTACGTGACGGCTTTGGTTTTGAGTCACTCAAATTAACCGTGTCCGGTGAAACCGATCAGTTCAGCTATAAAGCAGATTACCGCTGGTATGAAAATACCGACTTTAACACCGTGCGCTATGCTGACCTGACCTATCATTACGACGACCGCACCAGTGTGTCCGCCGGGATCACCAAAGTGCCCTTTGGCTTATTACCCTTTGCCTCGAACAGCTTTTGGTTTTCCATCAATTACTATATTGGCTTTGAGGATGACTACGACCCCGGCTTGGTAGTGCAATACCAGAAATCCAACTGGGATATCCGTGCTGGTTACTTCTTTAACGATGAATACAACGATGCCGGCCGCTTTGGACGTTACTCCTTTGATATTGCCGACAACGGTGAGTTTCGTAATCAGGAAGACGGCCAGTACAACCTGCGGGTAAGCTATACTGCCGGGTTAATCCGCGGCGCTACTACCGAGTTTGGCGCGTCCTGGCAAGCCGCTAACGTACTCAACCTGGATACGCTAAACGAGGGTGATATGAACGCTTATGCCCTGCACCTTCGCCATACCCAGGGCCCGCTGGGCGTTGCCCTGCAATATACCGATTACGATTATGATCTGGCCGCACCACAAGATCAGGCAACTGACCGTCTCGCTTTGTCAGCTTTTGATTTTCCTTTCCTTACTGCCTCTAAAGCGCACAGTTACACCGCGGCAGTGAGTTATGAATTACCGTTCAGAGTAACCGGCCTGTCGCCGATTAAATGCTATTCAGAATACGGGGCGGTTGAGCCCGATGTGGCGGCTGGTCTGCGCTCAACGCAATGGGTCAATGGCTGTAGTTTTGGCTGGCGCGCCCTGTATTTTTATGTGGATAGCATTCAGGGCAAAAACATGTGGTTTTCCGGCGGTTCCGGCATTGGTCTCGACCTTGGCGGTAATCAGGACTCCACCCATCGTTTAAATATTAGTTTAGGCCTTTATTTTTAGTGACTGTTATGAAAAATCTTCTTTTAATGCTGTCCCTGCTTTTTGCAGTGGTAAATAATGCCTCAGCTCACGCGTGGCGCACACTCACCATTGCCACCACCGAATATCCGCCCTATACCTCCACGGACATGGAGCACAACGGCTATATAAACCATATTATCAGTGAGGCGTTTTTACGGGTTGGCGTAGATGTAGTGTACGAAACTATGTCCTGGGAAGATGCCATTGCAAGTGCCAAAGACGGCCGCTATGACGCTGTGTCATATGCTAACTTCACCCGGGTTTACAGTGTTGATTTCTGGCAGAGCGAGCCTATCACCTCAGAAAGCCTGGTGTTTACGGCGAATGAAGAACTTCCTCTGGATAAGTGGGAAAACCTGCAACAACTGGAGCAATACAAAATCGGCGTCACCAAAGGTTACGCTTATACCGATGAACTCTTTGCGTTTTTTAAGCAGTCGCCCAACACCGTAACCGTTAATACCGACAAAGACGGCCTAAATGCGGTGATTGCCAACGATATTCAATTGTTCCCCATCGATGAGCTGACCGCCTGGTATTTACTGGAACGGGATTTCACCACCTTCGACCGTGACGAAATAAAAATGCTCAAGCCGTTTATTTCTACCGTGACCACCCACTTACTTATCCCGCGTAAAAGTCAGGATGGCGAGTTAATTTTAGCCTTGTTCAACAAAGGTCTGCGAGAGTTAGCGATGGAAGGTAAACTCGACCGTTATAAAACCTTATTGCGCGAAGGCTACTACCAGCACCCCGACAAACCGGTTAATTTTGATCGACGTTAAGCTTTAAAATGCTGCCTGCTATGGCAGCATTTTTAGCGCCAGTTCCCGGGTATGGGAAAGAAGCGCTGCATCGCCGACTTTGCCATGACCGGGAACCACCCTCTGCACCTCAGGAAAGTATTCAGTTACCCGGCTGACTGACTCTGGCCACGCCCGCACGTCGCCTTCTGCGGTATAGCCCAGCGAGTGCGTCGCTTGTTCGCGAATAAAGCAACCACCGAACAACAGGTTATGTTTTTTCACCCACACTACGCTGTTGTCCAGCGTATGGCCCGGCCCCGGATAGAATACTTCAATCATCTCAGGCACTATCCAGGCGCTATCGATAAACGTGTGTTGAGCCGGAGTTTCGCCCTTTTCAAGTAAATACTGATTGGTTAGCTCGTAGGTCCATGAGGGAATGTTGTGTTGATGAAAAAGCGCCAGATGGCCTCCCGCATCCTCATGAGAATGGGTTACTACAACCGCTTCCAGGCTAAGCGACTGCGATGCCAGCCAGTTAAATAACTTTTCAACATCGCTGGCATCCCAGGGGTATCAATTAAAACGGCTTTGTCTGCAGCGGTTTTAACAATTAAGCCGTTACCGCTAACCACACCATATCCTTCCACCGCCCGTTCAGAGCGCATCAGAAAAACCCCGTCGCTTAAGGAAGAGACCGTCAGGTTAGCGGCCGTTAAGGAAGGGGAAATAAGCAGCAAAAGTACGATCATACTAACCCGTTGCCAGCCTGAACGTCTTATCATGGTTAAGTTTCGCTTCAGTTATTGTTCAGCCTGACTTTCGCACACTGCAAGTACAGTCAATGCAGACACAACCAGGGTGAATCGATTATGAAAAATCAAAGAGTAACACAGACTTTACTTGCTGCGGCACTGATGTCCCTGAGCTTTATCACTTTTTCATCGGTTGCACAAAGCAAGGAAGTGGCCGTTAGTGAAACCTTCAGTACGCCTGAATTAAATGCCGCCGATAATGTCCCTGTACGGGTAAAGAAAAAGGATCTGGGTAGTATCCCGGCCAAATCCGGCGAACAACTGCGCACGGCAAGTCACAGTGTTGACTACTGGTTTTATGATGCCTGGATGACACTCTATACCGACCGTGATTACGACGGATACTATGCCAGTTTCGACCTGGAGTTTGACGCCGACACTAACTATTACCAGGCACCGGTTTACGCCATTGTCTATCTGGGCACCAACGACTATTACGAAGCGTTTCATGTGACTTCGGTCTTCAACCTGTACAGCGACAGCAGTGATGATTCGGTGTTGCTTGAAAGCGAGTTGGTGAACGGTTACCCGAGTAACGATTACGATATTTTAATTGAATTGATCGATGCGCAAACCGATCAGGTGCTGGCCACTATCGATGCCTATGAAGATGCCGATCTGTCTTATCAGAGTATGGAAAGCCTTGACTACGATCGCCCGGTTATTTCTGAAGTGGTGGTTGAAACCCATGCTGGCAGCTGGAGTCTGTGGATAAGTCTGGCGCTGCTCGGTCTGGTTGTCTGGCGACGCACATAACCCAACACAGTAAAACGGGGCCAGTGGCCCCGTTTTTAGTTGGTTAATTAAGGACAACTCCCTTCATACCATACCGTACCATCAGTGGAATAAAGGGTTGAGGTGCCCCAGGTAGAGCCGGCCAGTGAGTCATCAGAACCGCTGGCAAAATAATCCGGCGCGTAATAATAGCCGGTGCTGTAAGCACGCCCCGCCACTTTGTGGTAGTAATTAGCGGTTGTATAGTCCGCGCAGGTCGCCGGATCACCGCCATCATTCCCCCCGCCGGAGCCACCACCGTCAGAGCCTGATCCGCTGCACGCCTGCACCGGCCCGGTACAGGAAGCATCGTCATCCTGCCATACACACATACCACCACTCTGGGTTTGCTCGGTCAGTTTAAAAGCATCGGTTGAGTATTCCAGATAGCAGGTAGAGTAGCCGGTATAATCGAGACGACCAGCGCTGATATGTTGATCAAGCGTAGCAATCACGCCGGCATCAATGTCTACCGACAGTTGTGTGTTGCTGCTCAGGCCACTGGCGTCGATAGCCGTAACCGTAATAGTTTGCACACCGCCCGGCAGGTCGCAGGCTTCAGCGCTAAAGGATAGCCCATCCACACTGGCATTTTGGCTACCGGTCGCAAATGTTACTTCTACTGCGGTAAGGTCCTGGTTTTCGTCGTAAACCGAGCCGGTAACCGTTGCACACTGACCATTGGCATCCACCAGTACATCAGATAACACGGGAGCAGCAGGTGGCGGTGGCGGGCCAACGCGAACACTAACGGTAATGGCATCTGACACGGCGCCAACATCATCGCTGGCAGTCACACTAACATAGTACAGGTCATCCGCTAAGGCGGCCGAAGTGAGCGAAAAACTGTTGTCGCTCTGCGTGGCAGTAGCATACTGGTACTCATCGCCATTATTATTCGTGATGAGAACATCTACATTATCAACAACCCCCTCCACATCGGTTGCCGTGCCGGTTACCACTAACTGACCACTGCTTTCTATTGCATTCACATTAGCCAGCACTGGTGGTTGATTCCGGTCGACCCGTTTATTGTTCTCGGTAAAGTATTCGCCAAGATACATCGCATAATTAATACCGGTACCGCTCACATATGAGCCACTGGCTCCGGCGCCGCCGGACCAGGAATGATCCACGCCATTAAGCCAGATCATCGATACCCGCCCCTCTTCCCAAAGATATTCTTCTGCGGTTCTTGTTCCGCTTCCAAGCGGGTTGCTGCCAGGCAGTTCATTCACCCCGTACGCCCCGGCCATGCCTTCAGCATTCTGCCGGTTATAGCAGGTATCAACCGTGGTATCAGCATCGCCATGGGCTATGGAGGCAATCTGGTCATTCAGCGATCCGCTGTAACTACCGGCGTATTGCTGGCAGCGCGTTGCCACATCGGCATATTCACAGCTGCCAATCGCGCCACTGGAACTGGTGCCTATGCTGGGACCGGCACTGACCCCGACGCCGGCAAACACATCCGGCGCAATACAGGCGGTGGTATTGGCAAACGCAGCACCGGAGGAAAGCCCTGCCACATAAACCTGATCGTCATCGATGGCATAGCTGCTGCTGGCTTTCATGGTCGACACCAATGACAGGATATTGGCATAATCACCTGCCGTGCGCGATTTGGCGCCCTGCCAGTAAGACCAGCAGCCAAACCCCGCTTTGTTCATTGCATCCGGAACCGCTACTACCATTCCGTAAGTTTCTGCCGCCTGCTCAAGGTTAGCCGAAAGATACGCATCAATGGACTGTGTACAGCCGTGAAGTACGACTAACAGTGAGCGTCCCTGCCCTATTGGTGATAGCGAATCCGGGGTATAAACGTGTACTTTATTGAAGTTACCTACTGTCACATTCTGTTGCCAGCTGCCCGCCTGAGCCGGTGAGGCCAGCGTTGCAGACAGCAGTGTCCCTGCTATCAGTAGTTTGTTTTTAAATGTCATGTTACCACCTTCTTCTTATTTGTGTTTACCAATGGTTAACGCATTGTTGATCATTTGTTAATATAATCCTGTAGCACTTTCGTACTGTGCAGGGTTGAAGGCAGAAAACCGCGAAGTAAACGCGACCAAAGTAGTAGATGACTCTTACCAAAGTAGCAGAGGCGCGTTGACCTTTGTCTCGTTATCTTGAGTATAATGTTACTGTTTTGTAAATTCTGAGCGGTACTGCTGGCTAATATGAATGCTTCCAACAAGATCACATTAACGATTGTTCTGATTTTCACTGCCGTATTCAGTGTGCTCACCGTTGCCATGTTCTATCAGGCCAGAGCGGATATCAGTGAAGAGGGGGAAGCAGCACTACAGTTAGCTGAGACCCTAGCAGAAGCCAGTCTGGATACCGATACCCTGACCCGCCTTTTACACAACAGTCGCCACCTCACCGTTATAGAGCACGCTAACGCTGCAGCGCAGTTGCCATTAACCGGTCCGCTTGAGAAGTGGCTGGCTCCGCCGCCAGCGAGCACAACCATTCGTTCTGCATCGGGTGACACCATAACGGTAATAGCCAATAGCGCTGCCGAATTTAATGAAATTATTGCAACGGTCGCCACCGTGCTGTTTGTTTTTGTACTGGCACTACTGCTCACCCTCTTTACACTGCGATATGCCGTCAATAAGCGCCTTAAACCACTGGCCGAATTGTGTCAGGGGCTGGAGTCTATTCAGTCGGGTCAGTTCAGGTTATCGGCAGCGTCAACCGATATTGCCGAAATACACAGGCTGATTGAGCATTACAATAATCTGATTGGCTCACTGGCCAGTAAAGAAACCCAGGTTGCCGGATTACGTCAGCGCCTGTCGGCCTTGCAGGAAAATGAACGACGGCTGTTGGCGAGGGAGCTTCACGATAACCTTGGCCAGTTGATCACCGGCATTACGGTGCAAACCTATATGCTTGAGCAACAAAAACAAAATCCGGATTTTATTGTTAAAGCCTGCGCCACCATTCAGCACCAGTGTGATGCGGTTCACCAGGGCATGAAGGATTTAACCAACCAGCTTTATCCGGTGTTTCTTAATAAGCTGGGATTAACCACATCTATTGCGCAAATGATCCAGACCTGGCAGGACATTCATCAAATAGAAGTCCACTGGTTACCCGATGCGGCCACCATTGCCACCAATCTCGACCGGGACACTCAAATCTATCGCATCACGCAGGAAATATTCACTAACATTGCCAAACACGCCAATGCTACTGTGGTGACCATTGGCTTAACCACCACCCTCGATCAGCTCACGCTGTTTGTACGTGATAATGGCCAGGGCTTCAGCTCAGAGGAGTCAAAAGCCGCCGGACTGGGTCTGCAATCCATGCATGAACGAGCATCGCTACTCGGTGGCAGGCTTAACGTCGAAACTCACGATAAAGGAACTACCGTTACTCTGGTTGCTCCCCTTAAAGTAAAGGATAACCTGCATTATGAATATTCTGATCGTTGATGACCACGCCGTAGTGCGCCAGGGCTACAGTGCGCTGCTTACCATGATGCTGCCTGATGCAATTGTCAGTGAAGCCGAAAATGTTCAGCAAACGCTTAAAGCGCTGGGCGCTGCAGACATTGATTTGGTCATTCTCGACATTAACCTGGAAAACGCCAGCGGGCTTAATCTGGCGGGCCGGCTGTTAAAACGCTGGCCGCGATTGAAGATTATTTTCTTCAGTATGTTTGACGAGCCATCCGTGGTTAACCGGGCAATTCAAACCGGGGCCAAAGGCTATTTGAGTAAGCGCAGTAAACCAGAGGTGATGGTGGAGGCAATAAAAACGGTACTCAGCGGTAAGCGCTACATCGAACATAACATTGCTATTCAATTGGCGACCCACCAGCTAAATGATGCCGACGACAGTTGCAAGCAACTCACCCAACGCGAGTTTGATGTGTTTTTAGGTATAGCTAAAGGCCTCGACCGGGCACAATTGGCCGACGAGCTAAATGTGTCGAGTAAAACGGTGTCGAATACCCTCACCCAGTTAAAAGCCAAGTTACAAATCAGCACCCACGCAGAACTGGTGCACCTGGCTATTGAGCAGGGCTACCTCAAGGTTGCTGTCTAAAAACGCTTAGAGGATAGTAAAATAAGACTCCAGCAGTTCAATGGCCTGACGGGTTTTAACCGGCATTGTCGGATAATTCGCAACAACCGCAAACACCTGATAATCCGGTAACTGCCAGTCCGGCAGCAGTTCAACCAGCTCACCGTTGGCCAGATAATGCTGTACTTCCTTTTGCGGTAACACAGCAAAGCCCAGACCATCGACGGTAAACTGAATGAGCGCCTGCATCGAGTTGACGCTGAGCTTAGGGTGCGCCAGCAAATAACGCTCATCATCCGGTCCGCTCAGCTCGTGTGCAGGCAGGTGATCGTAAACAATAAACGGCTGTTCTTTTAATTGCTCCGGATGCGATAAAGCCTCTGTGCTTAAGGGGTGAGACGGAGCAACGCATAACACCTGTGACCAGGTGGCAAGCTGATAGGATTTAAACCCCTCTTTATCAACCGGCGTAAACCCCAACGCTAGATCGGCACCGCTGGCAACGATATCGTCATAGCCTTCGCCCAGGGTTACCGCAACTGAAATACGCTCTGAGCTCTGCAGTAACTGTCGCAGCGGTTTACTCAACAATCCCCCGCCAAAGCCTTCAGGGGCGAGGATCCGCAGCTCACCGGAGGGTGAATGAAGCAAAGCGTCGATTTCCTGCTGTCCCTGTTGCGCAGTGGTAAGTAACTCCTTACTGGTGCGGTAATAAATCCGTCCGGCTTCAGTAAGGCTCAGATGACGGGAATTACGATTAACCAATTGCTGGCCGATATCTTCTTCCAACTTACGCAACTGTTGGCTGATGGCCGACACGGTCATGTGTAACTGCCTGGCAGCCACACTCATATTGCCGCAGTCAGCAACGGTTAAAAACACTTTCAGGGCGCGGGTAAACTTAACGTTCATAGAAATTCATTTTTGCTAAAGACACCGTTTAATATTAGTCGATTGCAGATAACTGACTCCGATCTTATCCTAAATAACAATCATTCTCACTAAGATTTTCACTGTTATATGCAATTAAACAAGATGTCCCTGGCACTTTGCTGTGCTTTCTTTTCCTCAGCTGTACTGGCTGTTTCTCCCGACAATGAAGAACTGGAAAAAATCGTGGTGACCGCTTCAGGCACCGCGCAAATGCTCAAAGAAGCGCCTGCCTCTATCAGTGTGCTCGATAAAGAAGACCTGAGTGAAAGGTTTTATCGGGACCTCACCGATGCCATGACTGATATTCCAGGCGTGATTGTCACCGGTGGCGGTGACAGAGAAGATATCAGCCTGCGAGGCATGGGTAGTCAGTACACCCTGATCCTGGTCGACGGTCAGCGACAGAGCTCACGTGAAACCCGGCCTAACAGCGACGGCCCGGGTGTTGAAGGTGCCTGGATCCCGCCGTTATCCGCCATCGAGCGTATTGAAGTTATTCGCGGTCCCATGTCTTCGCTTTACGGCTCCGATGCCATTGGTGGTGTAATCAATATTATCACCAGCAAAACCCCGGATGCCTGGCGCGGTGAGGTACGCTTAGATGCCACCATTCAGGAAGACAGTGATTCAGGTAATCAGTACCAAACCACGTTCTTTACGGCAGGTTCGCTTATCCCGGGGAAATTGGGCTTACAACTTTACGGCCGCTACACCCAGCGGGAAGAAGACAATATCGTCGACGGCTTTCGCGACCGCGACCATAAAAACATCAGTGCCAAATTAGCCTTCACCCCGAACGATAATCACGAGTTCGTGTTTGAAGCCACCCATACCATGCAGGAAATTAACGCAACACTGGGCAAAACCGTTGCGCCACTGGCCGAGGGCGAAGAATGTGGCCGTCGCGGCTGTCCGGCATCGAGCATGACGGAGTATGACCGCACTAACCTGTCGCTCAGTCACACCGGATACTGGGGCTGGGCAACCTCGCAAACTTATATCAAACAAGATGAGTTTGATAATGAATCCCGGCAAATGTACGTTAAAAACCTCGATGCCCAGACGATGTGGGCCGTTCCGGTCAACGATATCCTGAGCTTGAGTGCAGGCGGTGCTTACTTCGAGGAAGAGCTTAATGACCTGACCAGCAACCAGATTAGCGAGCTTTCACTGGTCGACGGTCACCAGTGGTCGGTGTTTGCCGAAGGCGAATGGAAAATCATTAAGGATTTCGCGATTACTACCGGTTTGCGTTACGACGACGACCAGAACTATGGCGGCCAGTTAAGCCCCCGTTTATATGGGGTATGGCAAATCAGTTCAACAACTATTTTAAAGGGTGGCATATCCACTGGCTTCAGGGCGCCCAACCTGCGCCAGACCAATCCTTCCTGGGGACAAATCAGCCGCGGCGGCAATATTTATGGTAACCCGGATCTGGAAGCCGAATCGTCCGTCAGCTATGAGCTCGGCTTATATCAGGACTTTGGTAAGGACACCACGGTATCCGCAACGGTGTTTTATAACGAATTTGAAGACCGTATCACCCGAATTCAGTGCCCAACAGACCTGTGTACCGACGGGCCTAACGATTTCGGTTCAGCCCCCACCACCTATATCAACATCGATGAGGCCATCACTCAGGGTTTTGAAATGAGTGTGCAGGCTAAACTCACCCAAGCCATTGAGTTTAATGCCAACTATACCTATACCGACTCGGAGCAAAAAACCGGTCAGTACGCTGGCAGCCCGCTCAATCAGTTACCTAAGCACCTGATTCAAACTTCACTGCGCTGGGCCATTAACGACCACACCAGCAGTTGGCTGCGGGTTCACTACCGTGGTGAAGAAAGTCAGCCCACCACAGGTCCATCGCAGGACAGCTTAATCGCCCCATCGTATACGCTGGCAGACGTTGGCTTAAACTACGGTTTAACCAACGATATAAAACTCGGCGCTGGTATTTATAACCTGCTGGATAAAGACATTGGTATGGAAGAATACGGCTACGTGGAAGATGGCCGCCGTTACTGGCTGTCACTGGCCTGGTCTTTCTAATCTCATTTCACCTCGGTTCGCTGCGCTGGTAAGGGAGCGGCGCAGCAAGGATTGTCATCTACCGATAAACATCATCAGTCAATCTAATTGAGATTGATTATCAATACCATTTAGATTAAGGTCGTAGTTTGCTACCCTCGGTACACACAGGATTACATTTCAGGAGTTATTACTTTGGCAAAAGTTACCCCGCACTTTTTATCATTGACTGGCAGGCAAAATCGCCCCAATACGCTGGTAAACGCGCTTTATCGCTTAACCGTTCCCCTGGCATTCCTCGGTACCACTGTGACAGTGCAAGCCGATGAGCTGGAAGTGACTTTCCCGACACTGAACGTAGCCGAATATCACGCCCCTTATGTGGCAGTGTGGCTGGCCGATGCCCGAGGCAAACGCGTAGTGGATATCGCCGTTTGGTACGACACCGACATGGCCAACAATGAAGGTGAAAAATGGCTCAAAGACTTACGCATGTGGTGGCGTCGCAGCGGCCGCAGCGCCAGCATGCCCATCGACGGTGTCAGCGGTGCAACGCATCGCCCGGGTACGTCCTCTATTGATCTCAATGGCCGTTTTGAGGATGTGCCCGCAGGTGATTATTTTGTCTGGGTAGAAGCGGCCCGTGAACTCGGTGGACGTGAAACCCTTAAAGTCCCGCTTTCACTGCCGGTAAAACAAACCGTTAATACCAGTGCTCAAGGTCAGCACGAACTGTCTTCAATACAATTACTTATGGAACCCGCACAATGAAGAAATCACTGTTAATCGGCGCCACCGCACTGGCGCTTACTCTGGCCAGCCCGTTCAGCGAGGCGCATCGCGTATGGATTAAACCCTCCACAACATCGGTTTCTGGCGACAGCGAGTGGATCACTTTCGACGTAGCCGTGGCTAACGGTATCTTCCATCCCGATCACTTTGCTTACCCGGCAGAACGTTTGTCGGTGGTATCGCCTACCGGAAAACCGGTAGATATCCAAAACCAGCAAAAGCTGCGCTACCGCAGTGTATTCGATGTTGAATTAACTGAAAGCGGCACGTATAAAGTGTTTAACGCATCCCAGTCTTTAGTGGCATTCTGGAAAGATGAAGAAGGCGAGCGTCACTTCTGGCCTGGCCGCGGTAAGACCGGCACCGTGGAAGAGTTTTACCAAGCGGTACCTCAGGATGCCGATGACCTGAACGTAATGGAAACCGCTAATCGCCTGGAAACCTATGTGACGCTAGGCGCCCCAACGGCCGACAACAATAAACTAACCGGCAAGGGCCTTGAGCTTAAAGCATTAACCCACCCCAACGATGCTTACACCGGTGAGCCAATCGATTTTCAGTTCTTTATGAGTGGCGATAAAGCTCACGGGACCAAAGTTATTGTGGTCAAAGACGGCGAAAAATACCGTGATACTGCAGGTGGTGTAGAAGTGACGGCCGACCAAGAAGGCAAAATCAGCCTGCAATTTGATGAGCCTGGCATGTACTGGCTGGAAGCCGAGTACGAAGATAACAAAGCTAAAGCGCCAGCTAAGAAACGCCGCGCCAGCTACGTACTGGTTTTTGAAGTCCTGCCACTTTAAGACTTCTTCCTGAACTCAAAGAAAAAGCGCGTAACTCCAGGATACGCGCTTTTTTTGTATCTCTGACCAGCGCTAAACTACCAGCTATAAGTGGCGCTCAGCATATAATTACGTGGTCTGCCCGGAAAATAACGATCACCACCAAACGAGGTAAAATCGGCGCGCTCGGCGTAGGCAGTATCCAACAGGTTATTCACTCTTGCATACAGGGTAAGCTCGGGCGTTAACTGCCAGGATGAACGCAAATTCACTAACTCATGGCCTTCGTACTCGTGCAGATTCTCCGGGTCGGTGTAGTACTCGCCAACATGGTTTAATTCCAGTTCGGCGCGCACTTGCGGCGTGAAATTATAGCCTATTCGCACATCGGCAATGGTGTTGGGCGCAGTGTCAATGTCGTTACCGTTTATATTAACGCCACCGAGTTCCTGATTATAGCGGTAAGTGTGGCTTGCCATGGTTGCCGCCAATGCAACATCCAGGCGCTGACTGGCCTGCCAGCGCAATTCCAGCTCCACGCCGATATGTCGCGACTGACCGTCATTAACATTAAAGAAGTTACTGTCGCGGAAAATAAAGTTGTCTTTATCCATGTAATAGGCAGCAATGGTATAGCTCAAGCCGGGGTAATTGCCTTTTACGCCGAACTCGACGTTACGCGCTTCTTCCGAATTAAGATCGGCGACCTGCTGAGCACGCTGCAAACGATACAGTTCAGTGGCCTGAGGCGCGCGATAGCCTAATGAATAGTTAGCATAAAATTGCGTAGTGTCAGAGTAGAGATAGGTGGCACCCAATTTTTGTGAGGCATTAGTGAAGCTGTTTTTACTGCTTGGTGGTCGCGAGTACCGGCAGCCACCCATACCGCAGGTCGTGCCGTCTTCGCGTAAGCGCCCCGAATTCATATTATTGGTATAGTCATAATGGATATATTCGTAGCGCAGTCCTGCGCTAAGTAACCAGCTGTCATTGCGCCACACCAACTCACTGAAGGCTGCAATCAACGACGCATCCACATCGTAATCATAATGTTTACCCGCCGGAATGGTGGCAACCAGAAAAGCCGAGCCGGTGGTGGGCTGTTCCTGATATTGCAACAGGCTTCCCTCGGTGTGCTCGGCATCAATACCGGCATTCAGGGTAACACTGGCAGAAACATTATGGGTCCATAAACTTTGCACACCCACACCTTGCTGGCTGTTTTCCTCGGTAGGTTGTCCGGGCAGAAAGTGCATTAAAAATTCCATGTCCTGATCGCGAATATAGGGAGTTACCGATAGCGTATCGCCGCCCTCTAACTGCCACAGCGCTTTGGACCAAAGGCGCAACGAACTGGCGTTACGAAAGGCTTCCGGATTTTCGTTTCCCTGCGCGAGCTGAGCGTCTTTATAAGCATCGGTACCTGAGATGTAGCCAGCGGTTTCCTGCTCCAGATTGGTATAGGTCAGGCCGGTTGTCAGGGTTAATGACGAGAACGCATGTTCATGACGCAGATTTAATTTTTCCTGATCCACGCCTTCGGCCACCCGGTAGCCGTTATCACGTGTGACGCTGGCATTAACCCCTATCCCCCCATCGCCATATTGATAGCCGCTACGCAGCTTCATCCGGTTATAACCATAAGAGCCGTAGTCATATCCCAGTAACCCTCCGCCTTCGGTGGTGTCGGGAGTGATCACATTAACAACGCCATGGACCGCATTGGATCCGTACAATGCCGAGCCCGGCCCCTTGAGGACTTCAACCCGTTCGGCCATCTCGGCGTGCGCCTCGAATAACTCATTGATATTACAAAAGCCTGCGGCGCGCAGCGGGATCCCATCCTCTGCGGTCAACAGACCACCGCACGCACCAGCGCCACTAAAGACCTGCGAGCGCAATGCCGGCAGGTACTCCTGCCCGTTCCCTCGCTGCACCTGAGCGCCGGCAATAAATTTAAGCACTTCCTCAATATGCGTGGGCGAAACCAGATTAATATCCTGTTGCCCCACAGCGCTGATAACCAGCGGTGCGTCGTTGTTATCTTTGCCGGTACGGGAGCCGGTAGTCGTAATACGTTCAATATCAGCGGGCAATTCTGCTGCCGCGGTTGGCAAACTGGCGCTAAAGGTCACTGCGATAACGCAGGACAGGATGGTGACGGCATGCAACCAACCTGTTTGGGGAAACTTGGTCATAGCTTATCTTTTATTTTGTTTAAGGGAATGGGGTCCGATACGGGCCAGACGCCATAATAGACTTTCACAAGCTATTAGAAAACCAAATAAAGCGGTACTTTGCGGTCTGTTAGGCTAGTACTTTAGCCCCCGTTTTCAAGCCCCATTACTTTCCCGCTGGCAGCCAGCGGCTGATAGCACGATAAATAGCAAACACAATGGCAAGGCCAGCTGCAGCCATCGACAGTAACAGTAAGGCGTGAATGAACAGACTACTCCAATGACTGTGATCGTGCCCCTCGTGGGCCTGAGCCGCGAGGCTCACCCCCGTTGTGAACAGTCCGGCAATCAGACCGCGCCAGCAAACTCGATACATGATTACCTCCTCACGGGTTGCTGTGAATGAAGCGCAGTTAAACCGTTCCCCGTATAGGTGTTTAACTCCTTTTGCGGTGGCGAAAACGGCGCAAAACGACCATGCGCATTTTCAAACTGACTTAATCGCTTACGGGCCTGCTGGCATGCCAGGTTCAGACCTGCTCTCTCGCCCTGTTTGCAAAAAGCCGCCATCATTTGCTGTTTTGCCGTTACCAGCACCTGCCAGGCCTGGCGCATGCACTTTTCTCGCTCATAAAGCTCAGCTAAATTGTGATAGCTGACTAGCAGGGCATGAATGGCCCGTTGCGATAGGGGCCACTGTTTTACCAGCAACACAGCCAAATCAATGGCTCTGAAGTAGTAAACCAGTGTTATCAGAGTATGACGTAGCTCAAAATTGTCATTCCCTGCAGCTATAACCTTGCGCCATTTAGTATAGGCGGCATCGAGCTGGGTCATGATCACCTCCGGTTAATGTCTGCTGACGCTATAGTCATTGACAGCGCGTACACCTTGCTGAACCTGCAATGTCTGATAACTTAAAGCGGTCACCAAGTCTGCAACCCGGCGTTGCATTGCCGCCTGATATTCCACCAGGCCAAGCGCCCGATAGGCATCACCAATCAGGGTCGACAGTGCAAAAACTTTTTCAATCAATTGAGGGTTCTGACCTTCCTCGACCTCCAGCAAAATTGCCGTGATATCAAACGCACAGCCCAGGTAGGGAATAGATTCACGATACTCTCCCTCATAAAACAGAGTCGTTCCCTGGACTTCATCTCTGGCCAAAAAATTCAGTGCTTCGAGTGGATGACTGTAAACCCAGTCTGCGTGTTTGCTGCATAAAAAAGAAATTTCCATTGGCATGTCCTCCTGACTTAAACATACGCCATTTTTCCATAATTGCAAATGATAATCATTATCATAAGAAGCATTCAATCATCAGGCAGGATTTGAGGCATGGCGCAACGCATTGTAGAAAAACTTGTTGAGTTGGCTGACGTAAAGCAACGGGTCAGAAGCGGACGGCTACCGGATGATCCAGAGTCGCTGCAATGCTATATAAACTTAGCCCTCTGCAGTGCGGAGTCTGTTGAGGCATCGTCCGAGAAAATTCGTATTTTGCTGAACTGCGCAACGGTCTTACTCGACGCAGCCTGCGATAACGCGGTTGCACTGCACTGGCGTATCCAGTGCCTGGACCTGATTTACCGCCCCTTACTGGCAGCCGAAAAGTTAAGTGTTACAGCAACAGATAATCTTCGCGTGAGAAGATTTAAACAGCGGTTTGTTCAACTCACGCCGACATTCTTTTAACTAAGGACACTATCATGACCAACCCTGTTGAAACGAGAATCGAAAAAGATAGCATGGGCGAACTGGCCGTCCCCGCCGATGCCCTCTATGGTGCGCAAACGCAGCGGGCAGTAAATAACTTTCCGATAAGCGGCCAGCCGATGCCTGAAGCTTTTATTAAGGCGTTAATTACGGTTAAAAAAGCCGCTGCTCAGGCTAACGTATCATTGGGCACGCTGGACAAAGATATTGGTGATGCGATAAGTAAGGCTTGTGAGCAATTACTTACCGACAAACAATTGATGTCGCACTTCCCGGTAGATATCTTCCAAACCGGGTCTGGCACCAGCACTAACATGAACGCCAATGAAGTAATAGCCAATGTGGCCAGTCGCCAGTCTGGTATCGCAATACACCCCAATGACCATGTGAATTACGGTCAGAGTAGTAACGATATCATTCCCACCACCCTGCACGTGAGTGCAGCGATGGCATTGCAACACGACCTATTGCCTGCACTCAGCCACTTGTCTGACGTAATCGGGCAAAAAGCGGCCGAATTGAAAGAGGTATGTAAAACCGGCCGAACCCACCTTATGGATGCTATGCCGGTGCGAATGGATCAGAGTTTATCCGGCTGGCAAGCACAGATAGACCAGCAGATAAAAACGTTGAATGACCACCAGCCAGCACTGCAGACACTGGCCCTGGGGGGGACTGCCGTTGGTACGGGTATCAATGCCCATCCTGACTTTTCCACCACATTTAATCAGGCGCTAACCTCACTCACCGGGATCCCGTTTCAACCGGCCGATAACTTTTTTGCCCTGATTGCCTCACAGGACACTGCCGTCACCCTGTCTGGTCTGCTCAAATCAACCGCCGTGAGTTTGATGAAGATCGCCAATGATTTGCGCTGGATGAATTCGGGCCCCTTAGCAGGGCTTGGCGAGATAGCCCTGCCCGCTCTGCAACCCGGCTCATCCATCATGCCGGGCAAAGTCAATCCGGTGATCCCTGAAGCCGTAGCGATGGCTGCCGCTCAGGTCATCGGTAACGATAGCGCCATCACCCTTGGAGGTCAGTCGGGTAACTTTGAGCTAAACGTGATGCTCCCCATGATTGCCAGTAACCTGTTAAGTAGCACTACCCTAATGGCTAATAGCGCCACACTGCTGGCCGACAGTGCGATCAGCGGATTTGAAGTATTAACCGACAACCTTGAGGCTGCGCTGGATAAAAATCCCATACTGGTAACGGCGCTAAACCCTATTATCGGCTATAACAAAGCAGCGGAAATTGCCAAACAAGCCTATCAACAAAAGCGTCCGATTGTGGATGTGGCAGATGAAATGACCGATCTTTCGCGAGACGAGCTCATTGAGCTACTTGACCCGAGAAAACTCACTCATAATGATCAACAGAGGTGAGCAATAGTTCAGGAAATCGCCCGCGAAGGCGATTTCCTGAGTGTGGCTAGTTAACAATAAACGCGCCCTTCATGATGGCAAAGTGGCCAGGGAATGAGCAAAAGAAAGTGTAGTCTTCACCGGCAGTTAAACCAGCAACATCTACCGTAATGGTGTCCTGCTCTCCGCCGCCAATAATTTTGGTGGCCGCGATAATACGCTCATCGCCCGGTGGCAGGTAATTGTTATCCGGACCTGCTTTCAGAGCGCCGTTAACAATTTCCTGGGCATCGGCAGTGGTGGATAACACCCAGTTATGACCCATGTATTTTTTATCCAGCTGACCGGTATGCTTCAGCGTTACCTCAAAGGAATCGCACGAGGCAGGCACGGTTATTTCTTTCAGGTTAAACTGCATCATATCGTTACTTTCGATAGTCACAGCGCACTCATCAGCCAGGGTAAAACTGCTAAAGGCTACTAACAAAAACGCTAAACACTTTTTCATAGACATACTCTCATCTGTTAAATGAGTATATATGTACCACCCGGCATGATGGATTAACATTATCCATTAAGCCGCATCTGTACTACTTATGAACTACTGCCTGATTAGTATTTGCTGCCAGTGCTGCGGACTAGTAGGTATCGCGATGATAACGCTGTTCATCAATAAGCTGCATTAATGCGTCTTCACCGAGTATGTCAGTGAGCGTTTGGTGCACTGCCTGCCCCATCCCCTGATGGCTGCCACACACATAAATATGCGCTCCCCGGGCAATTATGTTTTGCAGTTCATCGGCTGCCGCTACCATGACATCCTGTACATATTGGCCGGGCTCGTCTCGCGAATAGGCCTGCTGAATGTTAAGCCCGGCAAACCCCGTTTGCCAGGTTTCAATAGCGGCAGGAATTACATTGTCCAGTTGCGGCGACTGCTCACCATAAATTAACCAGATGTCGGCATCACTGTTAGCATAATATCGTTTTGCCAGCTGTGCCCGAATGCCCGCCAGGCCACTGCCCGCACCAATGAGCACCAGCGGTACATCAGATTGCGCAATATGGCATAGCGGATTGTCTTTCACGTTGGCACAAAATGGCTCTTCACTGCCCGCATAAGTTGTCAGCCAGCCGGAGCCGATACCTGGCGTACCATCTGGGTGATACTGTTTTCTGACAATCAGTTTTAGCTGCCCCTCTTCAGGCACCGATGCAATGCTGTAACTGCGCAAGGGTAACAAGGGCATACTTAGAATAAGTTGCTCTTTGTTCCCTGCCCCGGATAAATCCGTCAGTTGGCGGGTTTGCAGTACAAGCTTAAGCGGGGTTGGCGTGCCCTCAACAGCAATAGCCGTATCCGGGTTGAGTTCATGCTTTCTAAGCCAGGCAGCAATAGCCGTGTTAGCGTTATGGGGCTGAATATCGAGAATGTCACCGGCCTGCCAGGCGGGCAATGCCTGGTCGGCATCCAGTGTCACCATAAAGAGTTCCCGGCCATCTGCACTGTTGAGTTGCTGTTGCTCAGTGACCCTCCAGGTACTTGAAGTAAGAGGGTTCTCCCCCCCCTCAGAAACATCACCCGGCAGGGGCTGCGACTGTGCCCGGTCGATTTTTTCCAGCTCAGCGATGGCCGTGGCACCGGATTGTTGAAGGGCATCATCAAGTTGTTCGCCAAAGGCACAAAACGCCGGGTACTGACTATCACCCAGAGCGATTACCCGGTAAGAAAGGGATTGCAGTAATGCAGTATTGTGCTGTTTATTATGCTGCTGAAGCGCCCGGTAAAAACGTCGGCCGTTATCGGGTGGCTCGCCATCACCATAGGTACTAACCACAAAGAGTGCATCGCTTGCTTTTCGTAAGGTATCAATGGCCAGATCGTTCAGGGCGATGACTTTCACCGGGCGATCAGTGCCCAGCAATCCAGCCTGATATTCAGCCAACTGTTTTGCCGTACCCGTTTGGCTGGCGTACGCCACAATAAACGCACCAGTGGTGACATGCCGCCGGTCTCGTTGCCGGACGTAATGGCTAACAATAATAAAGCCTACCCATGCGCAATAGACCACGCACAAGGCAAGCGCCAGCAACAGTCGTTGGTTATCTGTCATTCAACCTGCTCCCCGCCCGAAATTAATGGATAAAGACCAGTGCAATGACCACCGGGATCAATAACCCCAACGCGGTGACAGGCCAGGTTGACTGCTTGTGAGACGCCTGTTTTACCAATAACCATAATCCGGTCAGGGTAAACACAATCATGGCGATGGCTATTACATCGATAAAGACAAACCACACCTGCCCGGTATTACGCCCCTTATGTAAGTCATTAAAGTAAGCAATCCAACCGCGCTCTGTGCCTTCATATAACAGCGCCCCCTCATCCACGTTAATGGCCAGCCAGCGATCGGCACCCGGCCCCGGCCAGGCCAGGTAAAACTCCATGCCATCAAATTCGCCCGCCACATCGGCCGGTACACTAATACTGTGTTCTCTGGCCAGCCACTGGCGAACCGGTTGTGGCGCAGGCATTTCTGCCATAGGTAAGTTTTGTAGGTGCGTTAACACACTATCGGGCACGTCACCTTCGATAGTGGTAATGGAGATCGACGCGGGGATCACTGCGGCGTGATTAAGTGTAATGCCGGTAACGGCAAATAACAGCATGCCCACCAGCGAAACGGCAGCACTGATCCAGTGCCATTGACGGGCCGTGCCCAGAGAAAAACGCATAACGAAATACCCTTATCGTTGCTATGCAGTGCTTGCGGTGAACCCGTTGGTATCAGGAACAGCTAAGTCGGCGAGGCACTTTTGCAGAAAAGGTAAATGATAACCATTTTTATTTAGCCGTCAACACGCGTATTTCCCACTGGTCCGGGGAATTAGGGTTTTAAACTTTAAAAGAGGTTGCTAAACAGAGATGGAGGGAGAAAACCAGCAAAGATTACGTTACCGCAGACGCTGCCTTAACAAGCATCCACGGTATCAATGAAAAGTGTTACGCGGGGCCAAATTGTTCGTTGAGATAGCCAATAATTTGTTTGGATTCATACAACCATTCTTCCCGGCCATCGCTGTGCTGAATACGTAAACAAGGTACCTGCACTTTGCCGCCCCCCTGGATCAGTTCTTCCCGGTATGGTGAGCCCTGAACCGCGCTGCGCTTTTCAATGGGTACTCGCAGCTTATGGATGGCACGGCGGGTTTTAACGCAAAACGGACAGGCAAAAAAATGGTAAAGGGTCATCCCCTGAGCAGCCTGTGCAACCTTTTGCTGAGCCTCCGGCGAACGCTTCACCCGACTCCAGCGGGTTAGTACATCAACGGAGACAATAACCATGCCCAATGCATTGCGAACAAGTTTTACAATCATTAACTGAATGTCCTTGGGTTGAAAAAAGAACGCAGTATAGTCTTTTTGACCGTTAAGAAAAAACCGTGTGACGAGAAAAAGCGTGGATTAACCGCGTGAAGAGGTCATCGGTAGTGAGTGGCGTGCTGAGATGATGGGCCAGACAGGTATGAGCCGCCACACTAACCCGCTCCGGGACATCATTAAACGCATTACACGCATTGACCGGCGGAATGATATCTTCGAGCACATCATCAATGAGCAGGCAGGCATGTGCCAGTACGATCCTGCGGCCGCCCGGAGCCGTCAGCACCCGCTGCGCCGTGCCTACAATTTTCTGACCATTGATGTTGAGATTGTAATCGCCATCACAATACGCACCCGGGGTAGCATGGACTTCGGCACAAATATCCAGCCCGGTAAAAAAGTCGAGTAAGCTGTCACAGAGATGCAGGTAGGCGCCTTTAACAGAATAAGGCTGCGCTGCGGTTAAAGTGTACATGTGGGCAATATTCAGCATGCCCGGGCTTTGCGGAACCGGCGCGCCGCCAGACCGACGGTGCAGTATGCCCCACCCGACCTGCGCCAGCCATTGTTGCAAAGGTTCAGTCGCCTGCCATTTTCGCCCGGCGGGCAAAACAATAGCGGGTATGGCACAGCGCCAAAGCAATAACGCCTGGCTAAAGCTGCCTTGTTGCACCTGCTCAAGCAGCACTTGTTCTTTTTCCATGGCCTGAGGGCATGCAGTGGAAGGTAACCGGACCACCCGGTACTTTGGCTTAGTGCTCATTAGAAATGGGATTCAGCTGAGTATATTATGCCCGCATCTCACCACAAACCGCTGCGCGTGGCCAGCACAATCGGTTGACCGGATTAACCACCCAAAAACTAAAGCCGGGGCATGTTGCCCTACCGCTGTGAGCTGCCAAACAACGCTTTCATCTGATTAGCCAGCTCGACAAATTTCTCTTTAATGGTGCGTTTAAGTCCAATATCCACACCGCCCATCAATACAATGCCTTCCACGGTGATGGTTGGTGCCTGCCGGTCAGCAATCGACGGGGCTTTGTTATCGAGGCCGCCCATCAGGCAAAATGCTTTGGTCACAACGTTAACGTTCTCCGGTACCTTGATGTCTATCCCGCCCATAATACACAGGGTTTTGATGGTGACATTGGGGGTCGTAAATTCGGCATCGGTGAAGTCGATATCGGAGCCGCCCATGATATTAAGCACACGAATTTCGGCTGGTACTTTCCAGCGCCCTGAGCGATCCGAACCGCCCATAACGTTGATCACCGTTTCGTTGTCTGGCACATCACCAGCGCTGTAATTAATATTGAGCTTTTTCTCTTTTTCGCGGGTGTAATCACCATCAACCTGCATGGTGAGATCGGCCGCAAGATCGGCTATTTCCTGATGGTCTTTGCTGGCCATCGCTTTATCTAGCCGGCGTTCAAACGCATCGGCCGAAATCACCCCATGACTGTAGTGATAAATCAGCTTATCGATGACTTCTTCCCTGACCTGCTCGATAGGACGATCTTCAAGTTTAACCATGACGGTGGCTCCCTGTGTTGTGCAATGTCATTTAAACTGCGTACATTAAAGCAATTGCCACGCCAACTATAAACTTATTATTTTTCAGTCAGTTAAAAATAACCCCTAACGTAAAACAAATATTGATCGCTAAATATTGGTCAGTTACGCCGCTTTCTGGTTTGTCTGATTAACTGCCGATAAAGCATGTCGATTAGCCGGCGAATCTGCTACATTACGGTGTTTGACGCAGAACTTTTAACCAACAAAAACACTTATGCCTTCAATTTCTTTATCCAATCGTGCACTTCGCACCGTTATTCTCGCGTTGCTACTGGCTGCCACCGGCTGCAGCAGCACTTCGTCTACCATAAACAGTCAGGTTACCGTCGCTGAAGTGGAAAGCTTCGGTGTGATTGCCCCGGTCGTATCTGACCTGAATGACAAATACGGCGCCGAAAACGTGCTGGTCGTTGCCGATATTGATAATACTCTGTTGACCAGTGCCACCGATCTGGGCGGCGATATCTGGTATCAGTGGCAGCGCGGAAAGCTGAATGTCAAACCCACCGAGGAACAACAGGTGAGCTGCCTGTTCGAAGACACTATCAGTCTGCTCTACGAACTGGCACCGATGAATCTCACAGAACCTCAGGTGCCCGGGTTACTCAATAACTGGCAGGATGCGGGCAATACGCTGCTGCTGTTGACCTCGCGCGCCCCAAAAAACCGGGCAGCCACAGAGCGCGAATTGTTGCGCAACAGCATTGATGTTAGTCGTGGGGCACTTACACCAAGCGGTAACAGCAATCCGGTTTACCGGCAAAAACTAGAGCGGGAAATGAGTTACAGCCGCGGTCTGATGATGACCACCGGTATGAACAAAGGCACCATGCTTGAGTGGATATTAAACACCACTAATCGCCAGTTTGACGCCATTGTCTTTATCGACGATTCGCATACCAATATTAAAAACATGGATAATGCCTGGCAGCAGCACCACATAGATATGCGAATTTTCCACTACACCCATGTTGAGGCTGAGCGCGAGGCGCTTCAGGGACAGGTTCTCACTCAGGTACAGGCAGACCGCATGGCCAACGATTACGCGACGTTAATCGCCACGCTAAATACCTTGTTCCCTGCTCGCCAAAACAATGGGCAGTGTCTCAGCCAATAAGGTTTAACGCCATAGAGACCCGGCCATTCAACCGGGTCTCTCATCGTCTTTAAAGCCTTTGATTAATGGCGCCACGGTAAGCATCAATAGCGGGTAACAGGCTGCAAATCAGCGTCGCCAGCAATATCGCACCAATCACCATAGCGGTGTGCAGGGTTACCAGATTAGCTGAAATAAACAGGCCGTAGTGGCTGGCTAACCATCCTTTGGCCACCGCAAAAGCGCCAGATACCAGAGCCACAGCTGTGAGACTTGCCGCTCCGGCAAGCAGCAGGGCTTCAGTTAAAATTAAACGAAAAATCGTTCCCGCACCTGCGCCAATGATTCGCAGTACTGCAATTTCCTTTTCTCGCTGCTGCATTGAAGCCAGTAACATCGTGGATAAACCGAATAACGATGACAGCATGATCAGCAGACTAATGAAGCGCAGCAGGTTTTCCACACTCGACATCATCTGCCACATTTCTGTTAACGCCACCCCCGGTAAGATAGCCATCAGCCGATCATCCGGATAGTTATTCAGGTCCCGTTGCAAAGTGAAAGTGGCAAATTTGCTGGTGAGGCCAACCATTACAGCGGTTACGCTATCTGGCTGCACGGCCGGGTTAGTCAGGTTGTCTGACTGTGCTAACACGCTGTCCAGCTGGGCATGAGGTAAATGCATAGCCTCTATGCCCTGCAATGAAACATGCAGGGTTTTATCCACCGGTGTCCCCGTTGGCGCCAGGATGCCGGTGACGGTAAAAGGCGAGTCGTCATGATTCTGAAAACTCACCGCGCCAAGGCCGTGAGCAATCACAATGTCATCACCCAGCTTATAATTAAGCGCTTTGGCCACATCAGCGCCGAGCACCGCGCCAAAGACCCCTTTAAAGGGTTCCCCCTGACTAAACACTAACGGCTGTTTGTTACCAAATTTATAGTGGTCAAAATACTGCTGATTGGTGCCGAGCACGCGATAACCATGATGGGCATCCCCTAGTGAGATTGGAATGGCCCAGTTTACCTGCGGGTGTTGTTGCAACATCTCATAGCTGGCATAGCTGATGTTATTGGTTGGGCTGCCCATCCGGAAAACCGTGTAGAGCATCAGGTTTAACTGGCCGCTTGGCGCACCGACGATGAGGTCGACATCCGATACTGTGCGGTTAAAGCTCTCCTGAGCCTGTAATCTCACGTGTTCCACGCTCAGCAACACACTTACGCTAATCAACAATGACAAAAAAGTAAGTGCCAGCGATTTACCGCGACTACGCAAACTGCTTAAGGCAAAAGACATCAGCATGATGAAGCCTCCGCAGGATTGGTAATTGTGCTTAAGGCTACACTTTTATCAAGATATTGACTCAGACTCTGATCATGACTAACAAAAATCAAGGTGGTGTGATGCTGCTCGCACAACTCGGTTAGCAGCCGCATAAACGCATCCCGCGCGTCGGCATCCAGCGCCGAGGTAGGCTCGTCCACCAGTAGGATCTCCGGCTGATTAATTAACGCTCTGGCGATAGCCACTCGCTGTTGCTGCCCCACACTTAACTGACTGGCCTGCTTGTTTAACACCTCTGCCGGCAACTGCAATGCGTGGATAAGCTCGGCAAGTTGCTCGCGGCCCGGCTGGCTGCCGCCGGCAAAATGCGCCGCCAGGGCAATGTTCTGCGCCACGGTTAAATGGCTCACCAGATTAAACTGCTGAAAGACTACGCCAATGTGGCGGGCTCTGAATTTGTCACGCCTGCCCTCACTCAGGGTTGAAAATGGCTTTTCCAACAACGTTACATTGCCGCTATCCGGGGTCAGGATCCCGGCCAGCAAATTGAGCAAAGTGGTTTTTCCCGAGCCTGAGGGCCCATATAAAAACAGACGTTCGCCCTGCGCTACCTGCCATTGGGGAAAGCCCAGTCGGGAGGTGCTTTTGGGGTACTGATAGGTCACATTTTCGAGGCTAATCGCCTGTACTGGTTTTGTTTCTGGCAATGTCAATTTTCACTACACCTTATTGTTACGTCCAGATTATACCCTTAGCGAATGAATTGAAACGGTCACTCACCCTGCCTTAGCGACAAAGAAACGAGGAGACCCTTACACCGGCAAGGCAAATGTTATAACATATCAAAATAAACAATAAAACGGACCCTTTTTCATGACAACCACCTCCATTCCTGATAGCCGACTCAATAAAGCAACGGGTATTATGGCGCGGATAACTCTAGTCGTTATTACGGCATTCTGCCTTATCACCTCTGCCTCCAGCGCGGCGGAGCCATACCGGGAAGTCGAATGGACTGAGCTGATGCCCAAAGAAGATTTGGCGGCACTGCTTGACCCACCGGATTTTCTCAACGGCATTGAAGATGGTTCCCAACAGGACTCTGTGGCGGCGCTTAATCAGCGAGACATCACTGATCAGAAGGCCGAGCGGTATCGTGATGCGCTAAGCTCCACCCGGCCGATAGCCGAGTTTGACCAGCAAGCCATCAGAATTCCGGGTTACATAGTACCATTGGCGCAAAACGAGCAGCGTCGGGTTACGTCTTTCTTTGTGGTGCCATACTTTGGCGCCTGCCTGCATATGCCACCGCCCCCGCCTAATCAGATCCTGTTTGTCAATTATCCCCAGGGCATTGAGCTACAAAACCTGCAACAGCCCTTCTGGTTTGAGGGCAAGCTTAACATTGAAATCAGCAAACACGATTTAGGCACCTCTGCCTATACCTTGCATGTCAACAACTACCAACTTTACGAGTAACAACCATGAAGAAATCACTACTTATTTATACGGCTGTAAGTGCTTTGTCTGCCAGTACGTTTGTGGCTTCGGCTTGTCAGATGCATGCCAATGGTTTTGGTGCATTCGCTGCCTACCACAAAAATAGCCGTTACGAAGCCATGATGAGCCAAACGGAAAACTATCCAACAGTGACTCTGGCAAAGAAAGCCGTGGTAAAAGTAGGCAGTCAAAGCAGTCAAAGTGTAAAGATCACCGTGCCGCTGAGTTATTACAACGTGAGTTTAACCGTTCGCGGCAGTGACGATATTGAATTGCAGTCTGCCAGTAACCTTAAGCTAAGCGCAGTGTCTGACAATTACGATTTGGCCTTTACCTCAACCAAGCCCGGCACCCATGAGATAACGGTTACGCTCAATGCCGTCTATGAAGGATCTGCTTTCAGCACCAAACAAACACTTATCGTTGAGGCCGGGTGAAGGGCTTTCCCGCTTTCGGACAAATTGTTTTCACCCTCATCGTAGCCGCTGTAGCAGGCGTGGTAGCTGGCCGCGTGTTCTTTGCCGACGGTTTGTTACCTGAGGCACTGTTTGGTTCCCACGGCAGCCAGCCCATTTACATCACGTCTGATGCCAGGTTACAGACTCAGGTTGAGTCGGTGCAATTTAAGCCACTGGGATGGGCAGATTTACTCCCTCCGGCAGAGCAAAAACTGCTTAATAAGTATCAGTCGGGGCCTGACCGCTCAATGGAAGATCAGTTCATCACAGCCATTGAAGCTGCAACCGATAACGCTTACCAGAACGTTTTGCACTCTACCGCGAATGTAGCCGCTCTGGACGGCAAGGCGGTTACACTTAATGGCTTTATCGTGCCACTGGAAGCAGATAGTAAACGTAAAGTGCTGCGCTTTTTCCTGGTGCCTTATTTCGGCGCCTGCCTGCATTTTCCGCCGCCCGCGCCCAATCAGATGGTCTATGTTGTGAGTGACGGAGGCTTTACACTGGCTGATATTAATAGTGCCTATTCAGTTTCCGGCATCCTGGGCAACGCCATGTATGAAGACCCATTAGGTAGTGCAGCTTACGTGATGGACGCGGTCACCATCAGCCGTTTTACCGGTCAGCCTGATGACCTTCGACAACACCCTAATTAGCCTCACATTGCATCCAGCGTGAGCAGGAGCCGTGGCTGGCTGCTCTCTACCTGCGGCGAGCGATGTACCAGCGGCGTGTGTTCATTGCCTGCCCACATGGAGCCTTTCAGCAGCGCAACTTCGCCTTCTCGCAAGGTACGAATGTTTTCACTATGATTATCAACATCACAAATCAGCCTGCCATCTTCAATAGCAATACACTGGTTAGGTAGCCACTGGGTACCACTGCCGTTATAGGTCATCACCAGGCGGCAAGGCACACGGTCGAAATGAAACTTCGGGCACATGGCACTGTTAAGCGTGCGCAAACGCAGGCCCACTAACTCAGTGTCGAACAAACAACCGAACATATCCACCAGCGCCGCCACGTCTTCACTTAACGCTGGCCGCCAATGGCTGAGTGAATAATTCGCCTGCAGTGTTTCCAGTGCTTCATTAACCGGCACTTCTTCTGTGACATTAAGTGAAAGCCCGGCGTTTATGCCCTGCTTTACCGCACGTTGCACGGATCCTGCCAGTGCTCTTTGCCACACTGCCATATTGAACTGCGGCTCATAAATATCGGCCAGAACATCGGTCTGACCACCAAACGCTTGCTGCGGCACTGCCACATCAATATCACGACTAAAGGAAAATGCAGTACTCATGCTCAGGCCTCCCAGGCTGGAAATGGGTCGGGTAATAGCTGCCAGCCTGCACGCCCTGCTACCAGCATTTCATCGTCTAACAAGCAGTTGTCCAGCGCTTCACGGATGGCTTTTTCGTTAAGATCCTGGCCGATGAACACCAGTTCCTGACGCATATCACCAAAAGGCTCCTGCCACTGTTCCATAATGGATTGGCGGTACTCTTCGTCTTCGGGCCAGTCTTTAGGATCTACCGCTTTCCAGAACATACCGCCATAGCCATAACGGGCAATGCCGCCAGCCTGGCTCCACTGACCGGCATAAAATGGTCGGCTGGCCAGCCAGAAATAGCCTTTGGATCGAAGCAGCTTGCCGTAGCCACGCTCGTTATGCAGAAAATCATAAAACCGCTGGGGATAAAAAGGCCGCCTGGCGGTATAGGTAAAGCTGCTAATTCCATATTCCTCGGTTTCCGGAATATGCTCGCCGCGCATTTCCTTTAGCCAGCCCGGTGCCAGTTGCGCTTGCTCAAAATCGAACAAGCCGGTCCCCAATACCTCTTTCACATCAATATTCCCCTGTGAAATAGGAATGATTCGGGCCCGGGTATTGAGCGTGGTTAAAATGGCCTTCAGCCGGGTAATGGCTGCTTCATCCACCAAATCGGTTTTGCTGATCAGTATGACATCGGCAAACTCCACCTGATCAATCAGCAAATCGGCAACGCTTCGCTCATCGTCTTCACCCAATGACTCGCCGGCTTCCTGCAGGTATTTCGCTTCCTCGAAGTCGTTAGAGAAATTCACTGCATCAACCACGGTTACCATGGTATCGAGCTGGGCAACATCGGCCAGGGTGACGCCGTCTTCATCCTCAAAGGTAAAGGTTTCGGCTACGGGCAAGGGCTCGGAGATGCCAGTGGATTCAATCACCAGGTAATCAAACCTACCACTGTTAGCCAGCTAGCGTACCTCGATTAATAAATCTTCGCGTAACGTACAGCAGATACAGCCATTGCTCATTTCCACCAGTTTTTCTTCACTGCGATTTAAACTGACCTCGTTTTTAAGCACCGCCGCATCAATATTGATTTCACTCATATCATTCACAATCACCGCGACGCGCAGTCCTTCGCGATTGTTGAGGATATGGCTTAGTACGGTAGTTTTACCGGCGCCCAGAAAGCCTGAGAGCACCGTTACCGGTAAACGTTTTGCTGCCTTCATCGGCTACTCCGGGGTCTTAGCTGAAAGTTTCGGATATGGGCAACTGCAATCATTATTGATGCCGCTACGGTTAGTGAGATCTCTCCCGTTTCGCCAAGATAGTCGTGGCCGAACAAGGCGGCGAGTAGCAGTAACCCAAGCCCCGCACATCCGCTAATCAATACAGTACGAGTATGGTGATGAAGATAGCCGGCGATGAGTGCGAACAGGCCAACGGGTAAAACAAAATCACCTGGTGGAATAATTCGTGAGTATCGGCTAAAACTGCGCCCAGAGTTGGCAGGATGATGAGCAGCACGGGCATGGCCAGACAGTGAATAACACATAGTGCCGACAAACCTATGGCCAGTTTATCGCCCAGTGATTGAGTTTGCTCCATACAATGACTCCTTTAATGTGAATACTGAGTAACACGGACAAGTGAGATGAACATCACTGTTTACCTCATTTTTCTGGTAAAACCGGTTTAGCATTGGCTGCGGCTTACCAACTGATGTATCGGGCGGATGGCGTTAGGTCTGCCTTTCCCTGTCCGGCACTGATGGACCATTGCGTGTCCAGCAGTTCTAACGATGAGGCGATATCAAACAGATTAACCTTTACTCTCTGAGGCTCTTGCTCACAGTGCAGGGAGTAGCTTAACGTGACTTCAGAGTGCGTCTCAGTGTCAGAGTGTTGAGCATGCTCATGGTGATGCATTTCATGGTTGGCGAAATCAAACTCATGCCCAGCCAGCCGACAATTGCCGCCGATCAGGTCGAAAGCTTTTTTGGGAGAAGCCAGAGTCTGCTTCAATGCCAAAATGCTATCAGCACTCTCTCCTGTTGGTTGAGTATGTCCAAAAGCCTGTATATCCGCGGCTGGCAAACGAAATTGCAACTGCCAGACGTTTTCTTGCTGAGCAATCAACAAGCTCCCCTGTCCATGCACATGTGCTGCTTCAGCGGCTGACACCGGCTGATGAGTAACACTCACGGCGCCAACAAGCAGCAGGCTGAAAGGCAAAAGCTGAGATAGTTTAAGATAGATAGTCAATAGTCTGTTCCTTAAAGGTCCGGGGCAGGACCTGCATTGCTCCGCATATAGGTTGATGAATTTAACCACCCCACAATTGTTACAATATAACATAACATCCATGTGTGCAATGCAGATCCTTATCGTTCACAAAAAATCAGAACTGGTATTTCACGCTGACGTTGTAGTTCAACGGTGCGCCAGGGATGGTCCACAACTTATGATAGGAGTTTTCAAAGTAAGTCTTATCAAACAGGTTGTTCACGTCGAAGCGGACACTCAGTTGCTGACTCAGCTCTACCGAGGCGGCGAGATTTACCAGCGTATAAGACGGTAACAGATAGCTCGCATCCGTGGTCTCGCCCAGGCGGTCTCCCACATAACGCATGATAGCGGAGAAAAAGGCTGGCCGGGCCATCACTTCATTAAAGTGATTCAGCGACACATACCCCGAGTTTTTGGCAATGTTGATCAAGCGCGAACCTTTCGGGATTGGCACGCCCCAATCAAGGTTGTTTACCTCATTGGCGGTTTTGGCATCGGTATAGGCATAGCCCAGGTCGATACTGGTATTTACTGATACATCGGTTGTCAGCTGAAACTCCACCCCCTGACTTTCTACCGTACCCAGGGTAGCGGAAAACCCGGTATTGGGTTCAGCTGTAAGCATGTTGGTTTTTTCAGCATCATAAATCGCCACACTACCAGAGAAGATACCCGCCAGATTCTGCCATTTAGCACCCACTTCAAACGAGGTGGTTTCCTCCGGATCAAACGCGTTACGGTCGGAATCCAGGCCTGGGTTTGGTCTGAAACCTTCGGCATAACTGCTGTACAGGTTAATGCTGTCGTTTACATCATAAACAACGCCCACCCTTGGAGTTACTACAGACTGGTCCCGGCTTTGCTCTGCGTCATTGATCTTATTAAGGATATCCTGTTCAAACTTATCCACCCGAAAACCCAGTAACAGCTTGGTTTTAGCATTGAGTTCAATGAGATCCTGCGCGTAAAAGCCCAGACCCTGTTGTTTTTCAGCCGTGAAAGTGGTTGGGGACACTTCCGGGCGGAAAATGGTGTAGTCCGGGTTATCCGGATTGATGCTGTATGTGGTATCCCCTGCGTCCCAGGCTGTACGCCAGCGACGATAATCGGTATCCAGGTGATAGTTGTAATAATCAAAACCTACCAACAGGTTATTGGTCATGCCAGCCAGCGTAACCTCACCGCTTAACTCAAACCGAATCGATAAGTCCCGGGCCTGATAGTCGCGGGTTCTGCGCTGCCGCGACAGAATATTCGGATCGGTATACAGTAATTGCCGGCCCGCTGAAAGCTCGGTATCAGAAGACATGCCCTGCATGGAAGAATCCCGGTAAGCCAGGCCAGACAGTAAGTGCCAGTCTTCGGTCAGCTCATGATTAACCACCAGTTGATGACCCACCGCCTTTACCTCATGAGCCCCGTCGCGCACATCGCCGTAAAATGCTTCCACGTCAACGTCATCAAAGTGGTTATCCAGAATAAATATGCCACGATCGAGTGGTTTTTCCTGGTCGAGAATTTCCATTTCGTAACTCAGGCTGGTGTCGGCCGAGAGGTTCCAGATTAAAGAAGGGCTCAGATTCAGATTCTTGAAAAAAACGTGATCCCGATAGGTATCAGAGTCTTCATAAGAGCCATTCAGGCGATAGGCCAGTTCATCGTTGAGGCCGTTGGTATAGTCAAACTCGACCTGCTTTTTATCGAAGTTGCCAACGGTGCCCTGAATATAACCCTGCTCGTCAAACTGCGGCTTTTTGGTAATTACGTTAATGGTGCCGCCAGGCTCACCCTGCCCGTAGAGAGCCGAACCTGGCCCCTTCATGACTTCAATGGTCTGAATATTCGCAGTACTTCTGTTGCCACTGTAACCACGCACGTTAAAGCCGTTAACCAGATAGCCGGTAGGATTGTTTTCATCGCCGGAAAAACCACGAATGGCAAAGCTATCGAACATGCCACCAGAGTTATTCTGGCGCACAATGGCCGGTGAAAAGTCCAGCGCATCAATAAACCGGGTAATCCCCTGGTTTTCCAGCAAGGTAGCGTTAATGCTATCAACTGCCTGTGGCGTATCGATTAATGGCACATTGCCCCGATAAGGCTGATAGTGCTTTTTCACCTCGATATGCTCGACTTCTTCACCGTTTGGCTGCGCCGGGTTTTGTGCCATGGTTGAAACGTTATCCTGCGCTGCTGCACCAGCAGATAAAACGAATAATGAATATAATAACGACTGCTTCATTGATTATGTGTAAGTGAGTGAGAAAGGCTGCGAATGATATAGTATAACATAACAACTCACAACCGTAGAAAAGCCACCTTTTATAAAAAATTTGCTAACTCATCCCATTACCTACACACGCCCGCAAGTTAGCCTGCAACTCAGGAGGAAGCTCAGTAGCTATGATTTCAACCCGGCTCTCAGCACATTCATCAAGGGCTATTTCGGTTAATCCATCCGCCGTGAGGTTGTAGCCAAATATGCCGGCATCGGTAATAAATACACCTTTTAGCCTTTCCGCTTCCACGCTCGCTAACAGTAAACGCAGTTGGTGGTAATCAAACACGCAATCCGGTGCAAAGCGCCAACCCACACTGTTAAACCCTTCGCCGCTGTTTTCAGCCGATAACATCCCTCCAATTGGCAACTCTTGCTCTGCAGCCAGTGGCTTTTCTTTGGCAGCATGATGATGGCCATGATTGTGGTGCTGATGCTCTTCATGATGTTGCGGCTGTTGATAAATTGCAGCGGCCCCGTCAAGGCTAGCCAGCGACACTTGCCCATGCACGGTCAGCACTAGTTTCGTACCCGCCTGGCAATGTTCACTTACATATTGCACTAAACGCTCACCATCGTTAGCGCTATATAAATCCTGTTTATTACCAACAACAACATCAGCGATAGCCAGTTGCTGATTGAAGGTATCGTGGCTGGTATATCTTGCATCACTCAATTTACGGGCATCCACCAGGGTGATGGTTTTGTGTATGGATAGCACCGGTTGATAATGCTCGGCAGTGAGAACCTGCATGACTTCCTTAGGGTGGCCGAGACCAGTGGGTTCAATAATAAGCCGATGAGGGCGGGATTCTGCCAATAACTGGTTAAGGGCTATCTGCATCGGCAGACTTGCCGCACAGCACATACAACCGCCCGGCACTTCCCGAATAAAAACATTACTTTGATTATTCAACTGACCATCAAACAAGCTTTTATCAATGCCTATTTCGCCAAACTCATTCACCAGAATGGCCCAGCGTTCATCCGCTGGCTTTTGCGCTAATAAATGTAAGATGGCTGATGTCTTGCCCACCCCAAGAAAGCCGGTAATGATATTGGTAGGGACAGCCAGTATTTTGGCTTTTGTCATAATTGCGGCACCTGCTTGTAAAGAAAAAGGCTTTGCATCTTATACGAAAGCTGACCGCAGATACTACCGGGAAACACTCTGAGTTGAGCAATCAAGTGAAGCTCTAAAAGCGCCACTCACGGATTGATACGAACTGAATTTACCTTTCGTTTAGTCGCCGGATAGTAGTCGCCGGATAGTCTGTGTTGCGCGGCTGCAGACAACACATTACTACTTTAGCACTAAATCGCTAATCACTTGGTCTGTAGCGAAAGTCGCGGGAATTAAAACCGGGAACTTTTCCCGGTTATATAAGGGAATAGCTCCCTTGGATTGCAGCGCATCTCTTCTCATACTTACGTCATATTAACCACGTAATTACACAAAGAATACAAACCCTGGTAATACCCACCAGCAGCGTAATGTATCGATGAAAACGGACTGGAAGTAACTCAATGAAAAAAACCACTTATCTCTACCTTGCAGCCTGTATCGCAGGCAGTTTTCAGGTACAGGCCCAGGACAGTCAGACTGATGTCGAAAAAGTCACCGTGTATGGACAGTCACCACTGAGTTTTGTTTCCGGCTTAACCGAATACTCCCCGGCCAGCCAGACGATTGATGCGGATGCACTTGATGTAGACAATGGCAACTCGCTGGCGCGCATATTGGATAATCAGCTGGTCAGTGTGTCGATTAACGATGTGCAAAACAACCCGTTCCAGGCTGATTTACAATACCGCGGCTTTACGGCTTCACCACTGCTGGGCTTACCTCAGGGCCTGGCGGTGTATTTTAATGGTACCCGTTTTAACGAGCCTTTCGGTGATACGGTAAACTGGGATCTGATCCCACCTTCGGCGCTGGAATCTGTCACCCTGGTCTCCGGTGCTAACCCGGTATTTGGTCAGAATACGCTGGGCGGCGCGCTGATATTAAACAGTAAAGACGGCTTTAGCTTCCCGCACAACAAAGTCACCGTGATGGGCGGCGACTTTGGTCAGCAGGGTATTAACCTGGAATCCGGCGGCAACAACGGTGAATGGGGTTACTACATTAATGTTAATAAGTACGAAGAAGACGGCTGGCGCGACTATTCACCCAGTGATATTCAACAAGGCCTGGCTAACATTACCCATAAAGGTAAAGTCTCAGCTACCCGAATTACTCTGGCGGCCAACGATAACGACCTGATTGGTAACGGCGCTATTCCGGTTGATCTGATCCCTTATGAAGGCCGCGATGCCATTTATACCCGCCCGGACCAAACCTTTACCAGTCTGCGCTTTATTAACCTCAATCACGAATGGCAACTCAACAACGATTTAGTGGTGCGTGTTAACGCCTACTTCCGCGAAAACGAAATCGAAACTTACAATGGTGACGACAGTGACTACGAGGAATGTGACGTAGGCTATGGTGAAACATTGTGTGAAGAAGATGAAGAAGTCGAATTAGCCGAGGGCGATGAAGACGAAGACGAAGAGGAAGGCGAAGAAGAAGAAGAGTTTGAAGAGGATGATGCCATACAGTTTGTTGGCTTCGACCCTCTGGTACCACTGGAAGCTATTTCTGCCGCTGACCCGGATACCCTCGACGGTACCGCCAATACCAGTTTAACCGAGCAGGAAAGCTACGGTTTTAGTGCTGAGCTTGCCGGCGTAACTCAATCTGGCTCGTTAACTCACAACTGGGTAGTTGGTCTGGGTATTGATACCGCTGATATCTCGTTTCGCAGTGACACCGAATTTGCCGTGCTCGACAACGATACTCCACAAGACAGCCGCGGCGTAACCGGTATTGGCGTATTCGACGAAGGTTCACGTGTACGCCTGGATACCGATGTAAAACACACTTACCTGTTTGTCAGTGACGTGATTGAGTTAAACCCGCACTGGCAACTGGCTCTTGCAGGCCGTTACAACAAGTCGACTATTGATATGGTCGATGGCGTGGAAGTAGGCGAAGGCTCACTGAACGGTAATCATGAGTTCAGCCGTTTCAACCCTTCAGCCACGGTGCATTACCGCAAGGATGGTTACCATGCTTATGCTTCTTATAGTCAGTCTTCACGTACCCCAAGCCCGGCAGAGCTAAGCTGCGCCGATGAAGACGATCCGTGTAAATTGCCAAATGGCTTTGTGGCCGATCCGCCGCTTGATCAGGTACGTACCGACACCCTCGAGGTGGGCGTAAACTACTCGCTTGAGAACGGCTTATTGCACGCCGCACTATTCCGCAGCGAAAGTAAAGACGACATTATATTCCAGCAAGCGGGCGATCGCGCCTCAGTGGGCTATTTTGTGAACGTGGATAAAACCCGTCGTCAGGGCGCCGAATTCAGCTTACTGCAGCAATATGAAGATCTGGAGATCTCCGCTAATGTGAGCTATTTACAGGCCACGTTCGAAACCCCGTATTTGTCATTCAGTCCACAAAACCCGATGGGGCCGGGACGTCAGGTAATGCCGGGGGACAATATTCCGGGCCAGCCTGAATGGCAGGCCGGGTTTGAGGTAACCTATCCTGTGATTGAAAATCTGTATATCAGCGCAGATGTGGATTACGCCTCTGGTCAGTATTTCCGTGGCGATGAAGCCAATGAAAACCGCGAACTGGACGGCTATACCCTGGTTAACCTGAGTGCTACTTATGCCCACAGTAGCGGCATTACCGTCGGACTGCGTTTAGAAAACGTGTTTGATACCGAGTTTGAAACCTTTGGTACCTACGGTGAGGCTGATGAAGTTCTGGAAGATATCTATGACGACATCGAGTCCACAGAGTTTGTTGGTCCTGGCCAGCCCAGAACCCTGCGCCTATTTGCCTCTTACCAGTTTTAATCTGCTCCAGTGTGTGCAGCTCATCACTGCACATTCTTAGAGGCGTGTGATCTGCACGCCTTTATTCTACTCCGCTCCCCTGATCCAAACGACTTTTTCTGGTCATAAAACAGTCAAAACAAATTATTCCATCGTAATAATGACGTTAATATAAAAAAAGCAACCTGACTGTAACTTAAAGTTGCCATATAGATCAATATAAAACATTGATATTTAATGAAATTAAGTCGAAGGCAAGGAGAAACCGAAAAAGTTCCATTTATTTGACAGCAGAATGTTTTTTAATTAACTTCCATAGTGTCAATTTCTCTAAATTGGTTGACAGGCAAAGCCATCGCAGTATCAACGTTAAAATCGCGTTTGTTGGTGGGGTTGTTTAAACATTAATAATTATAGTTGCATACAGATGTGTTATCGATGATTACACGTTTGATAGCACATTGATGCGGCAGAAACAGGGATTCACATGAATAACGATAATAAACTCCATAAGTTATCTATTGGAGTCATCACAGCTATGGGGTTGCTAGCAACTCCACAGGTCTTCGCTCAGGAAGAAGCTGAAGATGGCGCTGAACCAGTAGAAAAAATCTCCATTGTTGGTTCACGTATTCGTACTGATGCGTTTGCTAACGATACACCTATCGACATTATCAGTGTTGAAGACGCCGAGCAGGAAGGTCTGAAAACACTGGGCGAATTATTAAGAACCAGTACTGCAGCTGCAGGTTCCAGCCAGATCACCGCCGCATTGACTGTTGGTTTCGTAACCGACGGTGGTACCGGTGCTGAGACGGTTGGTCTGCGTGGTCTTGGTGCAAACCGTACCCTGATCCTGTTAAACGGCCGTCGTGCCGGTCCTGCAGGTACTCGTGGTGCAGTATCAGCCTTCGACCTGAACAGTATTCCTCTGGCTGCTATCGAGCGTGTTGAAATCCTCAAAGATGGTGCTTCTGCACTGTACGGTTCAGACGCGGTTGCCGGTGTAATCAACATCATCACCAAGAAAGGCGACGACAAGACAATCACGGTTGATATCAGCCAGCCATTTGAGTCAGGCGGTGAAGACAAGCGTATCAACATCTCTTACGGTGAAGAGTTTGCAGAGGGTTCATTCCGTGTAACCGCTGACTACCGTAACACTGCGATGATGAGTCGTGGCGATCGTGACTACTTCAACTGTACCGAGCGTTTACAGTTCCTGGAAGACGGTTCACGTTCTGATCCTATCGATCCACGTACTGGCAAGCCTCACTGTAGCGAAACGGGTTACGGCCTGTGGTTATACGGCGGCGTTTCAAGCGCGTACGGCGGTAGCTTACAAGCTGCTTACGATTACGATGGCTTCTTCGCAGCAAACGGCTTCGAAAGCATTAACGAAGCAGATGTTGGTTTTACCACGCCTGATGGCTGGTACCCCGTATCTTACGGTAACGACTACGCCAGTGAAGGCTGGTGGGATCTGAACCACCCATACCTGGCGAAGCAAACGGTAGTACCAGAAACTACTACTACTTCACTGTACGCAACAGGTGACTACAACCTGTCTGATTCTATCACCATGTACGGTGAGTTAATCTTCAGCCGTCGTACTACTGAAACCAATGACTATCGTCAGTTCTGGACTGCAGACGTAGGCGTATTGCCAGCTACTGTACTGGACGGCTTCGACGGCAACGGCTTTGTATTCCCGGTAGCCCTGACTGATCACTTCAGCTCAGATATTGAGGTTAATTATACCCGTGGTGTGGCTGGCTTAACTGGCGATATCGGCTTCTGGACCTGGGATCTGTCTTACCAGCACAGTATCAGTGACGGTGACTACAACCAGGATATTATTTACCGCGACTCCATGCTGATGGCCCAGTACAACGCTGCAGATGGCGTTAGCTGTAGCGGCGAAGTCACTGAGTTTAGTAACAAAACCTGTGTAAACATCCCTTGGACTGATCCACAGTTCCTGTACGGAAACCGTTCACCAGAGCAACTGGACTTCCTGTTTGGCCGTGACAATGGTAACACTGAGTACACCCAGCAAACCCTTGAAGGTTTTATCACTGGTGATCTGTTTACCATGCCTGCCGGTGAAGTTGGCGCAGCATTTGGTTTCCAGGTACAGCGTGACGAAATCGATGACCGCCCTGGTTACCACACCCTTAACGGTAACTCCTGGGGTCTGTCAGGTGCCGGTATCACTGCGGGTAGCCAAACCACTAAAGCAGTATATGCCGAAGTTAAAATGCCTCTGCTTGAAGGTGTAGCGGGCGCAGAAAGACTGGATCTGACTGCATCTGGCCGTTGGACTGACTACGATACTTTCGGTACCGACACCACATTCAAACTGGGCCTGAACTGGGAAATCGTAGAAGGTTTAAGTGTACGTGCAAGCCGTGGTACTTCGTTCCGCGCACCAGCCCTGTTCGAACTGTTCCTGGCTGAACAAACCGGCTTTGGTGGTCAGTTAGCCGTTGACCCATGTTTAGACTATGAAGCAGGCTTTGCCTCTGGTGCAATTTCTGACACCGTTTATCAAAACTGTATCGCTGACGGCGTACCTGCCGACTACGTACAAGCTGGTGGTTCTGTCACCCTGGTAACCAGTGGTGGTGCAGGCCGTCTTCAAGCTGAGACGTCTGTAGCTGAAAGCGTTGGTGTAGTATGGACCAGCCCTGAAGATACTTATGCGGTATCGGTTGACTACTTTGCCATTGAAATCAATGACGAAATCGATAACTTAGGTGGAGCAGACATCGTAAGCCGTTGTTATAGTTCTATAGACTTCGCTAACGAGCCACTGTGTGATCTGTTCACTCGCCGTGACGGCTCAAGTGCCAATGACTATGGTATCGATCAGGTTAACGGTGGTTACGTTAACATCGCTTTTCAGGAAGTTCGTGGTGTGGATTATAACTTCACTTACCAGGACGACTTCGATTGGGGTTCACTGCGTTTCCGCGTAGAACACACCATGCAAATCGAACAATACAGCAAGTTGTTCTCTGACTCTCCTTATAATAGAAGAACAGGAGAGCAAGGCTATCCTAAACATGTTGGTGTTGCTCGTTTAACTTACTCTAACGATGACTTCAGCCTGACCTGGACTGCGAACTACTTCGACTCGACTAACGACTACGAGTACTACGCCAGTGAAACCAACACCACTACGGTTAACGGTAACACAGTAACTTTCATCGATGAGACACCTTGGACTACCTATCATACAGTGTCTGGTTCTTTCGAATATGAAAGTCTGGATGTTATTCTGGGTGTGGCAAACGTCTTTGACAAAGCGCCACCTAGAATTTCTAGCAGCGGCTTTGATCTGGGTAACACAGTGCTTGCTTCACAGTACGACTTCATCGGTCGTCGTGTATTTGCTAACCTGCGTTATAACTTCTAAGTTGTAATAGTTAAATAAAGCCCTCGCTTGTCGGGGGCTTTTTTTTCTAGAGGGAAAAATTATGAAAGTTCGTTTGATGTTAGTTGTCATCACGACACTCCTTGGAAGTCTGACATTCACATCAGCAGCGCAAGCTAAAATCAATACGCCATTATTAGAAGCGTATGCTAAACACTCACAGTACCTGGACATTAAAATTTCACCCAACGGCACTTATCTGGCTTCGACCTCTCGCGGCGAAGATGGCGTGGTGTTTTTAACCGTGTTGAATATCAAGGATCAGGAAGTCGTTTCCATTACACGCGGAAAGGGTAAGGAAACCGTTGCCAGCTTTGACTGGCTTAACGATGAACGTTTGATTCTGGGCATGGCAAGGGAAGTTGGTTCCTTTGAACAACCGCTGCCCACCGGTGAATTATTTGCCATGGATGCAGACGGTGAAAACAGCGTTATCTTAAGCGGCTGGCGCGCTGAGAGCGGCGACCGCCGATTCTCACAAATTATTGATATTCTGCCGGATGAGCCGGATGCCGTGTTAGTTTACAGCACCGATTTAACCGCCAAAGAGCCCTTCCTCGATATTTACAGAATGAAGGTCAGCAATGGCCGTAAAGCCTCCGAAGGTCGCGCACCGCTGCGAGCTTACGCTGGCTCAAATGTGAACGTTTATACCGATACCAAAGGCAATGTGCTGGCGATGATTGGCGCCAATCCTAACGAAGACAATAAGCAAACCATGATGGTGCGCAAAGACACCGACTCTGAATGGGAAGTGGCATTTGAAAGTGAACCCTATACACCATCTTTCACGCCACTGGTGTTTTTGTCCGACGATAAAACCATTGTAGGTCTCAGTACATTGGAAACTGATACCTGGTCTTTGGCGACCTATAATATCGACACCAAAAAGCACGAAGTACTGGCGTCACACCCTAAAGTAGATTTATCGCCAATCCTGCACAGTGAAAACGGTAAGATTAAAGAAATATTCGGCGCCAGCTATGAGTACAAAGGCATTGAAACCATGTTCTTTGGCGGCGTGAAAAGTGAAGCCGAACAACGTGTACTGGCCAGTCTGGCGAATACTTTTAAGGGCCAAGACGTTTCAGCAACGTCTGCAACCCGCGACAATTCCAAAATGATTATTCGGGTAGGTAATGCCAATAATCCCAATGTGTATTACATGTTTGACGCCGAGGCCCGCAAACTGGTGAAACTGGCCGAGAGTAAGCCCTGGCTGGACGACGTGGAAATTCCGGAGTCCAAACTGATCACTTATACCGCTCGTGATGGCCTGGAGATTTCTGCTGTACTCACTTTGCCTAAAGGCGAAGCTAAGGATTTACCTTTTGTACTGCTGCCTCACGGTGGACCGCACGGTATCAGTGATTCTATTGCTAACATAGACTCCAGTGTACGCGATGCCAAAGTACTTGCAGCACATGGCTACGCAGTATTGCAGCCGAACTTCCGCGGTTCTGGCGGATACGGGTTACCATTTTTGACATCAGGTTTCCGTAACTGGGGGACCACCATGATTGATGACATGACAGACGGCACTATGTATCTGGTGGACAAAGGCATTGTTGATAAAGACAGAATGTGTGTTTACGGCGCCTCTTACGGCGGCTACGCGGCATTACAGAACGTTATTCGCGAGCCGGACTTGTACCAGTGCACTATTGGTTTTGTTGGCGTTTACGATCTGGACATGATGTTTGAAAAAGGTGATATCCCGCAAAACGATGCCGGTATCAATTACCTTAATCAGGTATTACCAAAAGGCGAAAACCGCGACTTCCAGTCCCCCATTAAAAACACCGACAAGATCAAAGTGCCGGTATTTATTGTGCAGGGTGAAGAAGACGTGCGGGTGCCCAAGGAGCATGCCTTTGCTTTACGTGAGAAGCTCGAAGCCAGAAACCATCCTTACCAGTGGATGATGAAATCCGGCGAAGGCCACGGCTTTTACAAGCCGGAAAACAACGTTGAGCTCTGGCAGGAAATGATTAAGTTTCTGGATAAGCATACCAACACTACTCGCTAATCCCACTGCTATGTAACGCAACTACGATTAGTTAACGTAACCCATAAAAAAACGCACCAGGCTTTCACCTGGTGCGTTTTTTATTATCTTAAGTACAAATACTTACAGCGCAGCAATCGTCTCGTGCTGTGCTTTCAGCTTAGCCAGCTGTGACTCAGAATCGGCCAGCTTGGCTTTTTCTTTTTCAATCACGGCTTCCGGCGCATTGCTAACAAACTTCTCGTTAGACAGCTTACCTTTAAAGCGGGCTACGTCTTGTTCCAGTTTACCCATGGCTTTAGCAATTCGGGCAAGCTCGGCTTCTTTATCAATCAGGCCGGCCATGGGGATAAGAATTTCCATCTCACCTACGACTGCTGCCGCACTGGCGGGGGCTTCTTCGCCTTCCTTAAGCACCGTAATGGACTCAAGACGTGCCAGGCGGTCGATAAAGGTGCGGGAAATACCTAAGCGGCGCTCATCTTCACTGCTAACATTACGCAGCAGCGCAGGGAGTGGCTTGCTCGGCGCAATATCCATTTCACCACGGATGTTACGAATACCTACGATAAAGCGCTTAACCCATTCGATGTCGGCCAATACCTGCTCATCCTGCTTAGCAGCATCTACCGCTGGGAAAGGTTGAACCATGATGCTGTCGCCAGCATTGAAATCCAGCGCACTAAGCGGTGCAACACGTTCCCAAATGGTTTCGGTAATGAACGGCATTAACGGGTGCAGTAAACGTAACAGGCTTTCCAGCACGTTGATTAACGTATGACGGGTGCCGCGCTTTTCGGCATCGCTTGACTCATCGTTATTCAGTACCGGCTTGGTAAGCTCCAGATACCAGTCGCAGAACTGGTTCCAGGTAAACTCATAAACCGTTTGTGCGGCAATATCAAAGCGATAATCAGAAAGCGCTTTTTCAAATTCCACCAGGGTTTGCTGGAACTGCGCCCAAATCCACTTATCGGCCAGGCTCAGCACTAACTCGCCACCGTCACGACCGGTATCTTCGGTTTCGGTGTTCATCAGCACAAAGCGCGAGGCATTCCAGATTTTATTACAGAAGTTCCGATAGCCCTCTACCCGGCCCATATCAAAGTTGATATCTCGGCTGGTTGATGCCATGGCTGCAAACGTAAAGCGCAGCGCATCAGTACCGTAGGCATGAATACCTTCCGGGAACTGCTTGCGGGTGCGTTTTTCAATTTTAGCGGCCAGTTGTGGCTGCATCATGCCAGTGGTGCGCTTAGCAACGAGTGATTCCAGGTCGATACCGTCGATCAGATCGATAGGATCCAGTACGTTGCCTTTCGACTTCGACATTTTGTCACCGCTTTCGTCGCGGATAAGGCCGGTAATGTAGATATCCTTAAACGGGATTTTGCCGGTAAAGCGCTTGGTCATCATGATCATGCGTGCTACCCAGAAGAAGATAATATCGAAACCAGTAACCAGAACCGACGACGGCACAAAAGTTTCCAGCTCCGGGGTTTCTTCCGGCCAGCCCATGGTGGCAAACGGCCATAATGCAGAGGAGAACCAGGTATCCAGAACGTCTTCGTCCTGGTTCAGCTGGACGCCGGCTTCAAGATGGTACTTGTTACGCACTTCGTCTTCTGTGCGACCAACGTAAACGTTGCCCTCATTGTCGTACCAGGCTGGAATACGGTGGCCCCACCACAGCTGACGGGAAATACACCAGTCCTGAATGTTATTCATCCATTGGTAGTAGGTTTTATTCCAGTTCTCGGGCACAAAACGGATCTCTCCGCTTTCTACCGCATCAATAGCCGGCTTGGCCAGCTCTTCGATTGCCACGTACCACTGATCGGTGAGGTAAGGTTCAATAACAGCGCCGGTGCGATCACCACGGGGCACTTTAAGTTTGTGGTCGTCAATTTTTACCAGAACGCCGTCGGCTTCGAGCTGCGCTACAATTGCCTTACGCGCATCGAAGCGGTCCAGCCCCTGATAGGCTTCCGGGGCTTTGTCGTTAACTTTGGCATCTGGCGTGAAGATATTGATCATCGGCAGGCTATGGCGCTTACCCATGTCGTAGTCGTTGAAATCATGCGCCGGGGTAATTTTAACGCAGCCGGTACCGAATTCCGGATCCACGTAGTCATCCGCAATGATGGGAATTAAACGGCCGGTAATGGGTAATTTAATGTCTTTACCAATGAGATCCTGGTAACGCTCATCTTCCGGGTGTACCGCTACTGCCGTATCGCCCAGCATGGTTTCAGGGCGAGTAGTCGCCACCACAATGCTACCGCTGCCGTCAGCCAGCGGGTAGCGCATATGCCACATGTGGCCGGCTTCTTCTTCGTTAAGTACTTCAAGGTCGGACACCGCCGTGTGCAGAACCGGATCCCAGTTTACCAATCGCTTACCGCGATATATCAGGCCGTCATCGTGTAATCGTACAAAGACTTCGGTTACCGCTTTAGACAGGTTGTCATCCATGGTAAATACTTCACGGTCCCAGTCTGGCGAGGTACCTAAACGGCGCATCTGACTGGTGATGGTGCCACCTGAGTGCTCTTTCCACTCCCAGATTTTGTCGATAAACGCTTCGCGACCCAGATCGTGACGGGTTTTGCCCTCGGCATTTAACTGACGCTCAACCACCATTTGGGTTGCAATACCAGCGTGGTCGGTACCCACCTGCCACAGCGTGTTATCGCCTTTCATGCGGTGGTATCGGGTTAGCACGTCCATAATGGTTTGCTGGAAACCATGCCCCATGTGCAGGCTACCGGTAACATTCGGTGGCGGCAGTAAAATACAGTAAGGGTTCCCCGTTGGCGCTTCATCGCCCTTGGCTTTGAATAAGCCTTCGTTTTCCCAGCGCTGATAACACTGTTTTTCGATCGTTTGGGGTTCGTAGGTTTTGTCCATGGAGTGTCTCAAAAAGTCTCTTTTTAGGCCGGCAGAAATTGCATTTGGCAACCGGCTTGTTGAAATTGTTTATAACGTTCGCGGGCTTGCTGTTTGGCCGTTTCTTCCACCGGCACAAAGTCGATGATCTGCTGAAACTGGTTGAAGTTACTCACCATTTTCCCGCTAACGTTAATCAGACATTGTTTGCGTGGCAGCGACTGAGGCTGCCAGACGATTTCTACTGGTGCGCCGCCATTGGGGCCCTCACCAGCAAGGTTATGCGGCACAAAACGCGCCGCCGGCAATTGCCATAAAAGCTGATCGACAGCTTCGGCCTGTGCCTGGTCTGCGCACAGTACCACACTCTTTTTCTTCTGCGAATAGAGTTCGGCGGTGAGTTCGCAGGCTTTGGCGCACACCGCAGGCACACTTTCGTGCCCTGCGGGAGAAACTGACGCCTCAGCCAATGCGTAAAATCGAACGGCAGGCATTAACCCTTAATCCTCTGCGCCTAAACCGGCACGGTTCATTAAGAACTGCGCCAGCATAGGTACCGGACGACCCGTTGCGCCTTTGTTTTTACCACTGTTCCAGGCGGTACCTGCGATATCCAGGTGCGCCCAGTTATATTTCTTGGTAAAGCGCGACAGGAAGCACCCTGCGGTAATTGAACCCGCCGGACGACCGCCAATGTTAGCCATATCGGCAAACGGGCTTTCCAGTTGCTCCTGGTAGTCATCCCACAGCGGTAAACGCCATGCACGGTCTGATGCCTGCTCAGAGGCATTCAGCAGCTCGTGAGCCAGTGGATTATGCGTGCTCATCAGGCCGGTAGCATGTTTACCCAGCGCAATGATACAGGCACCGGTTAGGGTGGCTACATCGACCACGGTTTCCGGATCGAAACGCTCAACATAAGTCAGCGCATCACACAATACCAAACGGCCTTCAGCATCGGTGTTTAACACTTCAACCGTCTGGCCAGACATGGTGGTAAGAATATCACCAGGGCGATAAGCGTTGGCATCCGGCATGTTCTCACAACCGGCCAGTACGCCTATCACGTTAATTGGCAGGTTTAACGCCGCCACCGTATGCATAACACCCAGTACGGAGGCAGCGCCGCCCATGTCGTACTTCATTTCGTCCATGCCATCGCCTGGCTTTAATGAGATACCGCCTGAGTCAAAGGTAAGGCCTTTACCCACCAGCACCAGTGGTGCCTGATCATCAGCGCCGCCTTTGTGATGAATAATACTCATTAACGATTCATTCTCAGAGCCACGGCCCACCGCCAGGTAAGAATTCATACCCAGGTCTTTCATGTTGGCTTCGTTAACCACTTCCACGCTAACGCTGCCATATTCTTCAGCCATTTGCTGCGCCTGCTCCCACAGGTACGCCGGGTTACAAATGTTTGGCGGCATGTTGGCCACGTCTTTAGTAACCTTAACGCCCTTGGCAATGGCCAGGCCATGCTCAACGGCTTTTTCACCCACGGTGAGTTCGCGACGGGTGGGCACATTGAAAACGATTTTACGCAGCGGACGGCGCGGCTCGCCTTTTTTGGTTTTCAGTTGCAGGAAGGTATACAGGGTATCCTGTGAAGTTTCGACCGCCTGGCGTACTTTCCAGTAGGTATCGCGACCCTTAACGTGCAACTCAGTTAAGAAGCAGACGGCTTCCATCGAACCGGTTTCGTTAAGGGTTTGAATGGTTTTAGCAATGATCTGTTTATACTGACGCTCGTCCAGCTCACGCTCTTTGCCACAACCAACCAGCAGTACCCGCTCGCTCAGTACGTTTGGCACATGGTGGAGCAGCAACATCTGACCGGCTTTCCCCTCGAGGTCGCCGCGGCGCAGTAAGTTGCTGATGTATCCTTCACTAATTGCATCCAGTTGTTCGGCAACGCCGGACAAACGTCGCGGCTCATAGACGCCCACCACAATACATGCACTGCGTTGTTTCTCTGGACTGCCGCTCTTTACGTTAAACTCCACTGTATCACCTCATTTTGTTCTGTCTGGTTGGCCCGAAACAATTTTACATGCCGTTTTGCCTTGCTTTATGGTTTAATACGCACGAATTCAATCCTGCGTAGGGCGTGTCAACGTGATAAATCACGGTTCAGGCAAACACGCCTTCCGGAGCCAACGGTTAGTTATTACTGGCAAAACTTGTAAAAATGGTAAGTTTACTCAAAATTATAGCCGCTTTCACTAAAATTCCGACTTTTTGCATAGGCCAGATATGCTGATATTCCGCTATCTGCTTAAGGAAACGCTTAAATCGCAAATCGCCATATTTTTAATTTTGATGGCAATTTTTATTACGCTGCGTTTTGTTCGTGTTTTGGGGGATGCGTCTGAGGGCGATATCCCGGCCAGTCTGGTGCTCGGCTTCTTGTCTTTGTACGCCCCGGTACTCGCTTCGCTGGTGATCCCTATCAGCGCTTTTTTAGGCATTATGATGGCCTACGGCCGGCTGTATGTAGACAGCGAAATGACCGTGATGCGCGCCTGCGGGATCAGCGAATGGTACGTCACCCGCGTAATGTTATTTTTATCATTCATCATAATGATCGTTACCGGCGTGGTGACTCTTTACCTGGCCCCGCTGGCCGCAGAGAGTGAATATAACCTGCGAGAGCAAGCCAAAGCAGAAGCTGGTTTCAGTGCCATTATTCCCGGCCGTTTTCAACAAACGGGCAACCAGGAAGCCGTAATTTTCGTGCATGATATTGGTAGTGACAACTCACTTCAGAAAGTCTTTCTGGCACAGCAAAAAAATGAAGGTGACGAGCAGGTTCGGGTGGTTTATGCCGAACAAGGCACGGTAAACAAAAAGCCGGACGGTACCCGCCAACTGATTCTGAACAACGGAAATCAGTACGAAGGCGAGCAACGCCGCCTCGATTTTCGGGTAGTCGCTTTCGACGAATATCAGATTCAGATAGACGATCCGGAGCAACAACAAAAGCGCAAAAAAGTCTCGGTTATTCCCACCGTGGAATTGCTTGAGGATGGTTCCACAGAAGCCCTGGCGGAACTGCAATGGCGGCTGGCTATACCGCTATCGATTCCTTTTCTGGTGCTGATTGCTGTGCCGCTCAGTGCGGTGGATCCGCGCCAGGGGCGGTTTGGTAAAATGTTCCCGGCTATCTTACTGTACCTTGGCTACTTTATGCTGTTACTGGCCAGCCGGCGAGTGCTGGAAGACGGCAAAATACCTATCCAGCTCGGCTTGTGGTGGGTACACGGCATTATGCTAGTCATTGGCTTTACCCTACTCGCCCGGGATCGCAAATTCGGCACCGAGATTAAAGCCATGCTCAAGCGGAGGAAATCATGATCCGCATCCTCGACTGGTATATCGCCAGAACACTGCTGGGCACGGTCACGGTAACCCTTTCTGTACTGATTGGTCTTAGCGCCCTGATTAAGTTTGTGGAGCAGCTGCGTAAAGTGGGCGAAGGCAATTACGATATGCTGGCTGCACTGGTGTACGTGCTGCTTAGCTTGCCTCGCGATCTTGAACAGTTCTTCCCCATGGCAGTGCTGCTGGGCGGCCTGATAGGCATGGGGGTATTGGCCAGCAATAGCGAACTGGTGGTCATGCAGGCGGCCGGGCTGAGCCGTTGGAATTTAATTAACTCGGCCATGAAATCAGCCTTAGTGATGATTATTGTGGTGATGGCAGTGGGTGAATGGATAACGCCCGTGAGTGAATCCCGTGCTAAAGAACTGCGTACCGAAGCCATTACCGGGGGCTCGCTATTTTCCTCGGATAAATATGTGTGGGCCAAAGACGGCGATCATTTTGTGAGTATTGGCCAGGTAATGAGCCGCGATTCATTACAGGAAGTTACCATCTACCGGTTCAATGATGGCTTACAACTGGACAGCATCACCAATGCCAGTGGCGGCTTCTACGAACAAAACGGCTGGACTTTGACTCAGGTAACACACACTTACTTTGGTGCAGACGCCATTACCGCCGATGTACAGCCCACCTGGCGCTGGGATTCGTCTTTGACGCCAGACAAACTGGGTATCGTAACAGTGAAGCCCGAGGCATTATCGATTCAGGGTTTGCAGGAATATATCACCTACCGGGCCAATAATAAGCAGGATACCAGCCGCTATGAGCTGGCTTTCTGGCGTAAAGTACTGCAGCCAGTTACCATAAGTGTAATGCTATTAATGGCGCTGTCTTTCATATTTGGCCCGTTGCGAAGTGTGACCATGGGTGCTCGAATCATCATGGGCGTATTAACCGGTTTCGGCTTCTTCATTACCAATGAAGTATTTGGCCCTCTGAGCCTGGTTTACAACATTCCGCCGGTATTAGGGGCCTTGCTACCAAGTATTCTCTTTGCGACCGTTGCTACGGCGCTACTCTCCAGATAAACAAAGGGGTAAGAGTGCATTAATGACGTTGATTAATGTACTCTTACCCCTTTATCTGCTTATTAGTTACCAGCTCTTATGATTGTTCTGTTCTTTGGTCAGTTTAAGCACTTCGGTTTGCGCGACCCGGTCTTGCAGAGACTGTTTGTTTTTTACGTCAAACAGGACTAAAAGGGTTCCGAGACCACCCAGTGAAGCAAGTAAACGCAATACTAAACGCCCCCACCCCACCGGCTCTTCGGTGATACTGTAAATACGTAAACGCCAGGCGCGCATTCCCAGGGTTTGACCGCCCCGCTTCCAGAACCACAAAAAGAACCCTGCAACCCAGAGCCCTACCCACACCTGAATAACGGTTTTATACAAAACAGACTTACCAAGCAACTCATTTGGCTCACTGTAACCTTGTAAATCCAGCCAGCCATTTTTGAGCGAAACAACCAGTATTACGATCAACACCATGGCCGCGCACATTCCCACAGCAGTTGCCACCAGCGCATCATAAATCATGGCAGCCAAGCGCCGCACAAATCCAGCCCGGGCAGATTGCTCCGGCGGTTGAGGTGGTTGAGGTGGTTGATTAGGTTGTTTTTTTATCGTGCTTTTAACTTTTTTAACCATGGCTAACTGTGTGTCTGACACCGATGGGCGCAAGTGTGCCACAGATCAGGACAAAAGTAGACGGTTAAGCGCAGAAGGAGTAGAGAACGGAAACAGCAGGAATAAATATTTTGCGGCAGAAACAAAACAGGCACCCGAAGGTGCCTGTTTTATAAGAACAACTGTCTTACAGTACTACTACGTCAGCAGCCTGTGGACCTTTGTTACCTTGTTCGATAGTGAACTGTACGCTCTGACCTTCAGCTAAAGTGCGGAAGCCTTCAGATTTGATAGCGCGGAAATGTACGAATACGTCTTTGCCGCCGTCAGCTTGAGAAATAAAACCGAAACCTTTAGCTTCGTCGAACCATTTTACTGTGCCTGTAGAAGTAGACATAGATAACTCCAAAAAGTATTTAATTTAATGTGGTTTAAAAAACCGGTCTTGCAATGAAGGGCTATCTGTTTTGCGGCAGGCTTGATTCAGTAATCGTATCTAATGTGAATCGCGCAAGGGACTTACAATGGATCAACGGAACGAGCAATTTTCAAATATAATAGAACCTTTCAAAGGCAAATGGATCCTAGCACCCTTATTCAGTTGTGTCAGGTTATTTTTTAAACTTTTTAAAAATATTTTTACACAGCCCCTTTCGAATCATTCCGTGACTAACTCATCATGTACAAATAAAAACCAGTGATAGACAACTCACCGCTAAGGATTTCTCCGCCCCCATTAGGACTGAACTCAAAACAGCATATTATTTAGCCGCTTATTAAAGAATGACTAAAAAAACGCTTGTCAGTCTCTATGACATCGTTATAATTCGCAGCCTGACTGAATTACAGTCATTGCACATCTATAAGTGCCAGAGTGATGAAATTGGTAGACATGACGGATTCAAAATCCGTTGCTAGAAATAGCGTGCCGGTTCAAGTCCGGCCTCTGGTACCATTTTTAGATGTGAACATAAACCGACGCAAGTCGGTTTAATTAGATGGTCCGCCTCACCTCTAAGCTAGTCTTAGAGTTAGGCAATCAAAGAGGCGAACCATCATGTCTACTATTAAAGTTCTTGGTATCGATTTAGGCAAGTCATGTTTTCACGTGATTGGCCGTGATTTCTCTGATAAACAAGTCATCCGTAAAAAGTTATCCCGCTCTGCATTATTCAATTATCTTCATCAGTTAACGCCATGCATAATCGCTTTTGAAGCGTGTGGTGGTGCACATTGGCTTGGCAGGCAGTGTGAGTCGATGGGACTTACAGTTAGGCTTATTCCTCCGAAATATGTAAAGCCCTTCGTTAAAAGTAACAAGAACGATTTCATAGATGCAGAAGCGATATGCGAAGCATCAACAAGACCCAATATGCGCTTTGTCAGCGTAAAGTCAGAAGAAGCCCAAGTCATTTCTGCTATTCATAAAGCTAGGCACGGTTACATTAAGGACCGAACAGCGTGCATGTCCCGCATAGGCGCATTACTTCTGGAGTTTGGTGTTGCGCTGCCTACAGTGCGTATTCTGCTGAACGTGAACGCTGATTCTGGAGCATCGTGAACACCTAAGATTTCCCGCATTGGGCGAAGCCCATTTTTACGCTAAGTGTTCACCATCAGTCAACTCTGAGCGTGTTTTCCGCATTGATTCTCCCTTTAGTTTTATCCGGTGCGCGTTGTGCATCAGGCGGTCGAGGATGGCATCGGCCAGCGTGTTGTCACCGATGGATTGATACCATTGGTCGGTGGGTAGCTGGCTGATGATAATGGTTGAGTTGTGGTTGTTTCTGTCGTCCATGATTTCCATCAGGTCGTTGCGCTGAGCAGCCTTCAGTGGCTCAAGGCCCCAGTCATCCAGGATGAGGATGTCTATTTTGGCCAGCTGTTGCAGCATTTTGCTGTAAGTACCATCGGCTTTTGCCTGGCTCAGTTCGAGCATCAGCCTGGATAATCGGTAATACCTGACGCTGTAGCCTTTCATGCAGGCGGTGTGAGCCATAGCGCAGGCCAGATACGTTTTACCGCAACCACACGGCCCGGTGAGCAGTAAGTTCTGGTGTTTATGTACCCATTCACATTGCAGCAGGCTGGCCATGTGCGCCTGCTTTAAACCGCGCGGATGGGTGTAATCAATGTCCCTGACGGTAGCATGTAATTTGAGTTTTGCAGCCTTTAGCAGGCGCTGTTGTTTTCGCTGGCCGCGTTCGAGATGCTCAGCATCGACCAGTAATTGCAGTCGCTCTTCGAAGCTTAAGTTGTCGTAGTTATTCG
>NZ_CAJXQY010000010.1 GCF_913058315.1 uncultured Alteromonas sp.
TCTGACCTCCATTGAAAATGGCCTGAAGGACTTCTTTTACAGTATTGGTAAATACAACGCTGACGTCACCGCAATCATTACGCCCCTACCGCGTAACCGGGTGGATTTGAAGCTATTGTTTGAAGAGGGCGATGCTGCCGATATCAAACAAATCAATATCGTGGGTAACGAGCTGTTCTCAGATAAGGAACTGCTGGAAGACTTTGAGTTGCAGTTTAATACTGCCTGGTATGATTTCCTGTCAGAAACCCGTTATCAGCAGCAAACGTTACAGGGTGACATGGAAACTCTGACTAACTTCTACATGGACCGCGGTTACCTGCGTTTCAATGTGGATTCCACTCAGGTGGCCATGACCCCCGAGAAAGACGGTATCTATATTTCACTGAACGTCACCGAAGGTGAGCAGTACACCATCTCAGAAGTTGAGCTGGTGGGTGAAATGCTGGGTCATGAGAACTACATTGAGCGGGTATTACCACTTACGCCGGGCGAGTTATACAATCAGGCGGAAGTGACCTACACCGAAGAATTTATCAGCAAATATCTGGGCCGTTTTGGTTATGCCTATCCTACGGTAACCACCGTGCCGGAAATTAACGATGAAGATAAAACCGTTAAGCTGACTCTGCGGGTAGATCCGGGAAAACGCATCTATGTACGCCGGATTAACTTTAACGGCAACACCATTACGGCCGATGAAGTGTTACGTCAAAACGTAGTACAAATGGAAGGTACCTGGCTATCCAACGATATGCTGGAAAGCTCGAAAAACGCCATGTCGCGTTTAACCTACATGGAAGAGGTAGAATTTGAGACCGTGCGGATTCCGGGTAAAGACGACCAGGTTGACGTGCAGTTTAAAGTGAAAGAACAACCTTCTGGTTCATTTAATGCGGGTATCAGCTATGGTGATCAGACTAAGTTAGGTTTGCAGGCGGGTATTCAGCAGGATAACTTCCTGGGTACCGGTAAGCGCATCGGCGTTAATGTGAGTACTGTTTCGTATCAGAAGTCGGCACAGCTGTCTTATACTGACCCGTTCTTTACCATAGACGGCATCAGCTTAGGTGGAACCGTAGCGTTCAGTGAGTTCGATGGCTCCAGCTTTAACGTTATTCAGTACAATTCCAAGCGCTGGTCAGTCGGTGCCAATATTGGTTACCCGATTGACGAATTTAACCGGATTAACTTTGGTTTGACGTACTCTGATGTAGAGCTGTCTAACCGGGGGTATTACGAGCAAACTAACCGTTTCTACAGTCAGTTTACTGACGATCAGAATCCGGATGCGCCGATCTCCTATACCAGCCTGCAAAGTTCGGTTGCCTGGAGTCGCAGTACATTAAACCGTGGTTTGTTCCCAACGGCGGGTTCGTCGCAGCGTGCATCATTCAGTATTACCACGCCAAACTCAGACGTGAATTTCTTTAAAACCATTTACGACGGCCGCTTTTACTTCCCGCTCAGTCGCGATCAGCGTTGGTCGGTGCTAACCAAGGTCAGGCTGGGTTATGGTAATGGCTATGGTGATATCAACGGCGAAGATCAGATTCTACCCTTTACAGAAAACTTCACAGCCGGTGGTGCGGATACGCTACGTGGTTTTGAGAACAACACTGTAGGCCCCAGAGGTATACAGCGTAGTCCCGGTTCAAATGCGATTACGTTACCTGATGGAACTCAGCTCCCTGGAAGTCCGGTTTTCGATTCGTACGTGCTCTCACGTCGTAGCCTGGGCGGGAACGCCATGGCGCTGGGTAGCTTGGAATTAATTACACCGACCCCATTTGTCGAAGAAGATTCGTCTAACTCAGTTCGTACCAGTATATTTATGGACGTAGGTAATGTGTGGGACACAGAGTTTGATTATGATGAATATCTTCAGTTAAATAGAATCGGTGGTGATGAACTACTGGATTATTCTGATCCGACATTATTTCGCAGTTCAGCCGGTATTTCTGTACAATGGATATCACCAATGGGCCCAATGGTCTTTAGCTTTTCGCGAGCACTTAAAGAGCGCGAAGGTGATGATGCGAAATTCTTTACATTTAATATTGGTCAAACATTTTAATAGTAGCTGGCACAGACCAGAAAATAAAAGGAGCACCTTTTGAAACAGTTGGCAAAATACGCAATTGCATCGGCAATGTTAGGTAGTGCGATGTTTAGTTCTGCAGCAATGGCAGAACAAAAGATCGGCGTGGTAAACGTGCAGGGTATTTTTCAGGCGCTGCCGCAAGCGGCGGAAATCCAGAATGCCATTTCCATGGAATTCAAAGAGCAGGTTGACGAAGTTAACATGTTACAGCGTGATGGCCAGTTATATGCTGAAAAATTACAGCGTGACGCAGCAACCATGAGCGCTACCGAAAAGAAAGAGCTGGAAGAAAAAATTCTGACCGTGCGAGAGCAACTTTCTCAGAAAGTTCAGCCACTTCAGCAAAATATCCAGCGTCGCCAGAATGAAGAGCGCAACAAAATCTTAGCGCTTATCAAGCAAGCGATCGATTCAGTTGCTGCAGACAACGACTACGATTTGGTTCTGGATGCACCGGCTGTGGTTTATGCAGACGAAAGCAACGACCTGTCACAAAAAGTACTGGATCAACTGAGTAAATTAAACTAGTCAGCGGCTGGTAACTACAGAGCAGGAGTTTAATACTGTTCTGTAAGTCGTCAGCAGGTACTTACAGCAACAACTAGTATCTAATCGTAATCAATCAGGCCAGCGCAGTGTGTTGGTCTGATTTGTTTTTAAGTGATTAACGCGTAAGGTTGCGGCCCATTAAAAGTCATAGCGGCAAGGCACCATATAGGGAGCTGTCTGCTTATACCGTGTCGAAGGAGATAATTTTTGGCCAACCCACTTAATACCATTGAAATCCGTGAAATCATGGATTTGCTGCCCCACCGGTATCCGTTTCTGTTGATTGACAGAGTGACGGATTTTGAACTGGGTGTCAGTATTAAAGCCTATAAAAACATTACACTGAACGAGCCATGTTTTACCGGCCATTTCCCCGATTATCCTATTTTCCCCGGGGTTCTTATCCTTGAAGCGATGGCCCAGGCTGCAGGCATTTTAGGGTTCAAGACCATTGGGAAAAACGATAAGCTATACTTATATGCCGGCATTGATAATGCGCGTTTTAAGCGCCCGGTCACCCCAGGTGACAAACTTGAGTTTGATGTGTGTCTGGTAAAAGAGCGTCGTGGGATCTGGAAGTTCAAAGGCGTCGCAAGTGTCGACGGCGAAGAAGCCTGCTGCGCAGAATTTATGTGTGCAATGAGAGAGAAAGATTAACGTGATTCATGAAACTGCTGTGATTTCCCCCAATGCCAAACTCGGTAACAACGTAGCCGTTGGCCCGTTTTCAGTGATTGGAGACGACGTGGTACTTGGCGATGATTGCCGGGTGGAGTCGCATGTGGTGATAAAAGGGCCATCGCGTATCGGACGAGGTAATCATTTTTACCAGTTCACGTCGATTGGCGAAGATTGCCAGGATAAAAAATACGCCGGCGAACGCACAGAGCTAATTATTGGTGATAACAACGTCTTTCGTGAAGGCGTTACGGTTCACCGTGGTACGGTTCAGGATCAGAGCGTTACCCGTATTGGTAATGATAATCTGGTAATGGTGAATGCGCACATCGCGCATGACTGCGTGATTGGTAATGGCACCATCCTGGCCAATAACGTGGCGGTTGCAGGTCATGTGGAAATCGGTGATTACGCCATCCTTGGCGGCACCACAGCAGTTCATCAGTTCTGTAAAATAGGCAAGCATGCCTTTACCGGTGGTGGCGCTATCGTACTGCGCGATATCCCTCCATTTGTGATGATTAGCGGCACTAAGCACGTCCCTCAGGGGATCAACTCTGAAGGCCTTCGTCGTCGCGGATTTGGCAAAGAAACCATCATGGCCATAAAACGCGCGTATAAAGTGATTTACCGCGATAACAACACGGTTGAAGAAGCAATTAAGAAACTCACCGAGATGGCGGAAGGTCATCCCGAAGTTGGCATGTTAATTACGTTTCTGGCGGAGTCAGAACGCGGCATCGTACGTTAAGCGATGACTGCAAAACCGCTACGCATTGCCGTCGTTGCCGGTGAAGCGTCCGGCGACGTACTCGCCGCCGGACTCATCAAAGCGCTGAAAACGCGCTACCCGGACGCGATATTCGAAGGCATTGCCGGGCCGCATATGCAGGCGGCGGGTTGCACCAGTTTGTTTGATATCGAAACTCTTTCGGTGATGGGATTGGTGGAAGTGCTATCCAGCATCCGCCCTATTCTGAAAGTTAAAAATGAACTTATCGCTCATTTTATTAAGCACCCTCCACACGTTTACATTGGCGTAGATGCGCCTGATTTTAACCTGCGTGTAGAAACCGCTTTAAAACAGCATGGGATTAAAACCGTGCACTACGTTAGTCCAACTGTCTGGGCGTGGCGGGAAAAACGTATTTTTAAAATTGCCAGGGCCACTAACCGGGTACTGGGGATTTTTCCTTTCGAGCAGGATGTTTACGATAAATACCAGGTGCCCTATAGCTTTGTGGGTCACACCATGGCCGACATTATTCCGCTGCATCCTGATCAGGCCGAAGCCAGAGCAACGCTAGGCCTGAGCAACGACAACCAGTGCCTGGCACTGTTGCCCGGAAGCCGGGGCGGCGAGGTGGCAAAATTGCTGCCGGTATTTACCGCTACAGTAGAGCAATTGTGGCAGCATAAGCCTGAATGTCAGGTTGTTATCCCGGCCGCCAATGACAGACGTTTGCAACAAATCGGGCAATACTTGCAGGCCAATAATCCGGACTGGCTTAAAGACAGTCGGGTACAGGTGCTGGCGGGGCAGTCCCGAGAAGCCATGATTGCCAGCGATGTGATCCTGTTGGCTTCCGGCACGGCTACGCTCGAAGCCATGCTCTGCAAGCGGCCCATGGTATCGGCCTACCTGCTATCCTGGTTAACGCATAAAATGATGATGCGGTTATACAAACCGGCGTATTTTTCACTACCGAATATTCTGGCTAACGAAGCACTGGTGCCCGAGCTGTTGCAGGAAGATGTGAATCCCGGGCGGCTTTGCAGCGAATTGCTCAACTTGTTCGATGCCGATACCACGGCGTTAACGGAGCGGTTTGTAGAATTGCACCAGTCGTTAAAGCAAAACGCCGATGAGCGTGCGGCAGAAGCCGTTCTGGAAGTAATCAATGAGTAGTAAGTATATTGCCGGCGTAGATGAAGTTGGCCGGGGCCCTTTAGTGGGCGATGTTGTCACGGCTGCGGTGATCCTCGATCCGAATAACCCTATAGACGGGTTAACGGACTCTAAAAAACTCAGTGAGAAAAAGCGCAACGCTTTATCGGCAGAAATCAAACAAAAAGCGCTGGCGTGGGCTATCGGCCGTGCAACGCCAGCCGAAATCGACAAACTAAATATTCTGCACGCTACTATGCTGGCCATGACCCGCGCCGTAGATAACCTGTTACTAACACCAGACTACGTGCTGGTGGACGGTAATCGATTACCGCCCTGGTCTTATCCTGCAGAAGCAGTGGTAAAAGGCGATAGTCTGCATCCTGAAATTTCGGCCGCATCGATTCTGGCCAAAGTGGAGCGGGATAACGATATGCTGGATCTGGATCAGCAATATCCTGCTTATGGATTTGCCGCGCACAAGGGCTATCCCACCAAAGCGCACTTTGCAGCGCTGGCCGACAACGGTGTATTATCGTGTTATCGCAAAAGTTTTAAACCGGTTCAGGCATTACTTACTGCTGCAGAATCCTCGGTGACAACTAAAGGTTAATAAAAAATGTCAGCGAACTTTGTTCATTTACGGGTACACAGTGACTTTTCCATGATGGATGGTCTGAATAAGGTCAAACCTATTCTGGCCAAAGTGGAAGAGCTGGGCATGCCGGCGGTGGCTATCACCGATCAGATGAATATGTGTGGCCTGGTAAAATATTACTCAGAGGCGCACTCCCGCGGGATAAAACCCATCATTGGCACCGATTTCTGGGTGCAAAGCGAAGATTTTCCCGACGAGCCGTTCCGCCTCACCTTACTGGCCATGAACAACGAGGGATATAAAAATATCACCTTGTTAATTTCGAAAGCGTACCTGCGAGGCCATGTCCATCATCGGGCGATGATTGATAAACAATGGCTGGCGGAACATGCCGATGGCGTGATTGTGCTTTCTGGTGGAACCAAAGGCGATGTTGGCCAGTTACTGACTAAAAACAACCCTAAAATGCTGGAAGACAACCTGGCATTTTATACTTCCCATTTTGCCGATCGTTTCTATCTGGAACTGGTTCGCACCGGGCGACGGGGCGAAGAAGACTACAATCATGCCGCCTTTGCGTTAGCGGAAGAACGCGGTTTGCCCGTAGTAGCCACTAACGAAGTATGCTTTATCGATCGGGATAAATTTGACGCCCATGAAATCCGCGTAAGTATCCATGATGGTTACACGCTGGATGATAAGCGTCGCCCGAAACTGTACAGTGAACAGCAGTATCTACGTAGTAGCGAAGAAATGGTCGCGCTGTTCGAGGACATTCCCGAGGCTATTGAAAACACCGTAGAGATTGCTAAACGCTGCAATGTAACGGTTCGTCTGGGCGAGTATTTTCTGCCGCAGTTTCCTACCGGCGGAATGACTACCGAAGACTTTCTGGTGAAGGTTTCAGAAGAGGGACTTGAGGAGCGTCTGGCGTTCTTATTTCCCGATGAAAATGAGCGCCGGGAAAAGCGACCCGCCTACGACGAACGGCTTGAAATTGAGCTGGGCGTAATCAATCAGATGGGCTTCCCAGGTTACTTCCTGATCGTCATGGAATTTATCCAGTGGAGTAAAGACAACGACATTCCGGTTGGGCCAGGCCGTGGTTCTGGTGCTGGGTCACTGGTGGCTTATGCCCTGAAGATCACCGATCTTGATCCGCTGGAATTTGACCTGCTATTCGAACGGTTCCTTAACCCTGAGCGGGTATCGATGCCCGACTTTGACGTTGACTTTTGTATGGACCGGCGTGACGAGGTTATCGACCACGTTGCTGAGCTGTATGGCCGGGATGCGGTATCGCAGATTATTACTTTTGGTACCATGGCAGCCAAAGCGGTGGTCCGCGACGTGGGCCGTGTACTGGGTCATCCCTATGGTTTTGTTGATCGCATTTCAAAGTTAATTCCGCCGGATCCGGGCATGACTCTGAGCAAAGCCTTCGAAGCGGAGCCGCGTTTACCCGAACTGTATGATCAGGATGAAGAAGTCCGCGATCTTATCGATATGGCGCGCATCCTTGAAGGGGTAACCCGAAACGCCGGTAAGCACGCCGGTGGCGTGGTGATTGCGCCGACTAAAATTACCGATTTCTCACCGCTCTACTGTGATGATGAGGGCAAAAACCCGGTTACCCAGTTCGATAAAAACGATGTGGAAACCGCCGGTCTGGTTAAGTTTGACTTCCTCGGGTTACGCACCCTGACCATCATCCAGTGGGCCCTGGATATGATTAAGGAAGGGCAGGGCAAAGACGTTGATATTGCCGCCATTCCGTTAGAAGACAAAAAGAGTTTCCGGTCATTGCAGGCCGCCGAAACCACTGCGGTATTTCAGCTTGAATCCCGCGGTATGAAAGAACTCATCAAACGCCTTAAGCCGGATTGCTTTGAAGATATCATCGCATTGGTGGCCCTGTTTCGTCCGGGACCTCTGCAGTCGGGCATGGTAGATAACTTTATTGACCGTAAGCACGGCCGTGAGGATATCTCCTATCCGGATGCCGATTATCAGCACGAGTGCTTACAGGAAATCCTTGAACCCACCTACGGCATTATCCTCTATCAGGAGCAGGTAATGCAGATTGCCCAGGAAATGGCAGGCTACTCGCTGGGTGGAGCAGACTTACTTCGTCGGGCCATGGGTAAGAAAAAGCCCGAAGAAATGGAAAAGCAACGGGCGGTGTTTGCCGAAGGGTCAAAAAACAACAATATTGACCCGGATCTGGCCATGAAAATCTTTGACCTGGTAGAAAAATTTGCCGGTTACGGGTTCAACAAATCTCACTCTGCTGCCTATGCGTTGGTGTCTTACCAAACGCTGTGGCTGAAAGTGCATTATCCTGCTGAATTTATGGCGGCGGTTATGTCTGCCGATATGGATAACACGGATAAAATTGTTACCCTGGTGGATGAAGTGGGCCGTATGGGCCTGAAGATACTTCCGCCGGATCTGAATAAAGGTCGTTATAAGTTTACTGTCGATACCGAAGGTCGGATTGTTTATGGTATCGGTGCTATTAAGGGCGTGGGCGAAGGTCCTATTGAAGCGATTATTGAAGCCCGTGAGAATCAGGGGGAATTTTCTGACCTGTTTGATTTTTGTGCCAAAGTTGATCTTAAGCGTGTGAATAAGCGGGTATTGGAAAAGCTGGTACTGGCGGGCGCAATGGATAACCTTGGCCCGCATCGTGCGGCCATTATGGCGTCGTTGCCAGAAGCCATAGCAGCGGCCGATCAGCATGCTAAAGCCGAGTCTTTCGGTCAGTCAGATATGTTCGGATTATTGACGACTGAACCTGAGCAGGTACGCCAGGCGTTTGCTGAAGTGCCACAGTGGCCGGAAAAAGTCTGGCTCGATGGTGAGAAAGAAACCTTAGGGTTATATTTAACCGGCCATCCTATTAATCAATATGCCGAAGAAGTTCGTAACTATGTAGATGGAAGGTTGGTTGATCTGCGTCCGACCGGTAAAGATCAAATGGCTACGGCAGTTGGTCTGGTGCTGGGTGTACGGGTAATGACCAATAAGAAAGGCCGGCGCTGGGCAATTGTTACACTTGACGATAAAAGTGCTAGAATGGACGTCAGGTTCTTCCCTGAAATGTATGAAACTTTTGAATCAGTGCTCGAACCTGATCGTATTTTGGTCATCAAAGGACAGGTCAGCTTTGATGATTTCTCGGGTGGCAATACAATCACCGCCCGGGATGCTATGGATATAGTGCAGGCGCGTGAGAAAAATGCGCGTTCTCTGGCGTTGCAAGTCGACACACAATGGTGTAAACCAGATAAGTTATCATCGTTGCAGTCGATTTTACGTAATTATGCGGGCGGTAGTTGCCCGGTTCAGTTAGATATTTTACATCCGGATGTGGCGGTTTCATTAAAATGTGACGCGCACTGGTTTATTACACCCGAAGATCAATTATTGCACGATTTAAAACAGTGCCTGGGTGAGCAGTCGGTTAAGCTAACCTTTCATTAGTCGATGAAAGTCGGGCTAATCAGGGAGTAAAAGTAGGACACGTAATGAGTATACAGTTTTTGGATTTTGAACAACCAATAGCCGAACTAGAAGCAAAAATTGAAGAGCTGCGGTTGGTAAATCAGGGCGGTGAGTTTGATGTGGGGATCGAAGAAGAGATCACCCGTCTGCGCACGAAAAGTGCTGAGTTAACCGGCAAGATATTTTCGAATCTTGGTGCCTGGCAGATTTCTCAGTTAGCGCGCCATCCCATGCGTCCTTATACGCTGGATTATCTTGGCCGCACGTTTCAGGAATTTGACGAACTGGCCGGCGATCGCGCGTATGCGGATGACAAGGCGATTGTAGGCGGCCTGGCGAAATTAGACGACCAGCCGGTAATGATTATAGGTCATCAGAAAGGCCGTGATGTACCGGAGAAGATTAAACGTAACTTCGGGATGCCAAAACCGGAAGGTTATCGTAAAGCGTTGCGTCTGATGAAAATGGCAGAGCGCTTTAATTTGCCCATTATTACCTTAATCGACACCCCCGGGGCGTATCCTGGTGTTGGCGCAGAAGAGCGTGGCCAGAGTGAAGCGATTGCCCGTAACCTGAAAGAAATGGCCGAGCTGAAAGTGCCTATCATCTGTACCGTTATTGGTGAAGGTGGTTCTGGCGGTGCCCTGGCCATTGGCGTAGGTGATCGCGTGAATATGCTGCAATACAGTACTTACTCGGTGATTTCGCCGGAAGGTTGCGCGTCGATTCTGTGGAAGAGCGCCGATAAAGCGCCACAGGCGGCCGAAGCCATGGGGGTTAGCGCGCAGCAAATTAAAGAACTGGGGCTAATCAATGCTATCGTTGAAGAGCCATTAGGCGGTGCGCACCGTGATCACGACAGTATGGCAGCTAATCTGAAAGCCACGCTGAAACAGCAATTAAGCCAGTTACAATCGTTGCCAGTGGATAAACTGATGGATGAGCGCTATGAGCGCCTGATGTCATTTGGTTATTGCTAGGCCACATTAAATCGATTACTTTACTAAAGGGCCGTATCGGCCCTTTTTTATTCTGTTTTAATCAGGTTACAGCGCCTTTATGGATCCCATTTATCACGCACTCAAAACGCATTTGGCCACGGTTGTGCAGGAGCATCATCCGCAATGCCTGATCGTGGGGTTAAGTGGTGGTGTTGATTCGGTGGTGTTATTACATGCACTGAGTGTGGTACAGCGCTGCGAACCGAACTTGCCTGAAATTTCCGCCGTTTATATCAATCACGGATTAAGTCCCAATGCTGATCTGTGGCAGCAGTTTTGTTCGACTTTTTGTGAGTCAGTACGAGTCCCTTTTACCGCATACCCGGTGGACGTTTCACCCGGGCCTCGGGAGAGCCTGGAAGCCTGCGCCAGAGAGCAACGTTATGCGGCATTAACCCGGCATGCTAAGTCAGCAAATGGCGCTATCCTGACCGCCCACCATCAGGATGATCAACTGGAAACGGTGCTGTTACAGTTAAAACGTGGCGCGGGTCCGAAAGGGCTGTCCGGAATACCGGCTATCAGCACGATGCATTCGGTGATATTGAGCCGGCCGTTACTGGCGATTAGCCGAGAACAAATTGTTGCCTACGCCAGACAGCACTCATTACGTTGGATTGAAGATGAGTCCAATATGGACGACAGTTTTGACCGTAATTTTCTGCGTCAGCAAATTATCCCTTCGCTGAGTGCCCGTTGGCCAGCGGTGGGTCAGACAGTGTCACGCAGTGCCGGTTTATGTGCCGAACAGCAGGCACTATTAGATGAGGTTTGTGACGATCACCTGAACAACGGTTTGTGTTATCAACCTGATCGTATCAGTGTGACGCAGCTCAAAAGCTTTTCGGCGCGCTGGCAACGGGCCTTATTACGCCGCTGGCTTGAGCGTAATCAGGTGGCCATGCCGGGGACAAAGCAACTGGAACAAATTCAGTACATGCTCAGGGCTAAGCCGGATGCTCAACCACATCTGGTGCTTGGGCGTGTTGAGTTACGACGTTACCAGAATGAATTGCATTGCCTGCACAAACGGGTAAGTGACTGGTCTTTTGAGTCCCTTGAATTTAACGTGGGGGAAGACGTTAGGATTGCCCCGGTCGGTCAGCGCTTATCCATCCGCCATCAGGCGAATGACGCCACGCTCGTGCTGAATACTGCTGTCTCCCATAGCGAGTTTCTATTGCAAAGGCCGGTGTTATCGGTGGCACTCAAGCCTGCCGGTGCAGCACACCATAAGCCTTTGAAGCAGTGGTTAAAGCAGTGGAATATTCCGCCTTGGGAACGAAGTGAGTGGTTATTACTCAGCGCTGCACAGCAGCCACTGGTACTAATAAGCAAAGAAAAGGTAATACCGCTGTCTAACGCGGGGCAGTATTCATTGTATATCCGGCTGAGACCACTCTAATTCCCGCTTTGCCAGAGGCAATTCGTTGCCGCTTCAGGCTGCCTGATAGGTATCTTTGCCGTCTTCCTTGGCTTCGTAAAGCGCTTTGTCAGCACGGTCGAACAGGTCGCCCATACTGTCGTTCTCGCGCAGCAGTGTACCGCCTATGCTACAAGTGACATGATGCGCTTTTAGCAGAGGGTGGGTATGCATGGCGTCGTGGATCCGGCCTGCAATGGCCGATAATTCTTGTGGACAACTGACATCCAGTAAGCAGCAGAATTCATCGCCGCCGAAGCGATAGGCTTCTTCGTGGCCACGAATGGTGTCGGTCAGGATTGACGCGGTGGTTTCTAACACCACATCACCTTGCTGGTGACCGTGCTTGTCATTGACCTGTTTAAAGTTATCTAAATCTACCACCAGAAGTCCGAAGGTCTGGCCGTTGCGCGTATTTCGGTTTATCAGGCGCTGGGCCGCTTCATTAAAGCCATTTCGGTTCCCCAGGTTGGTAAGTGGATCCTTAGTGGCCATCAACCGTAAACGCTGGAATTCCATCGCGTGAGTTAAGGGGCGGGTAAAAAGCTGATGCAGAGTTGCCAGTACACGACGCTGAGAGGGCGACAGGTTTTCGTCAAAAATATAACGCACAAACGCGGCATGCTTACCCTGCTCCAGACGCACAGCGCTAACCGGTAGACTAACCGCGGAGTGGCTGTGTAGTAAGCCGGCATTTAATTGCTCATCAAACTCTGACATATCGATACCTACCAAGGGTAAATATCTGTTTACCTGTGTAAAATAGAGCGAGACGAGTGTATAAATTTCAATCGTCGAGGTCAGTTGGTTTAGCACAGTATTGACCTGCTCACTGGTCAGCACTTCAGGCTCTATGGTGCCAAGAAAGCTGCTTTCTGCTGTAGCTTGCTCAAATTGAATCATTGATATATCCAAGTGCTGCCCCTTGACTCAACGTCTTACACTCACTTCACTTTAAGGATGACAAAAAAATGTCGTTTCTTGTGAAAATGTGTGCTTTGATTAGACTTAATAGTATCGTTTCCATTTATAAAGCAAAACACATGCCCAAAATGCATTACGGGGAATTTAAGTGGTAGAGCACGGTTTCGTTCAAATTGTACTGCTGATGCTTATTGCAGTGGTCAGTGTGGCTTTGTTTAAGCGCATTCATTTGCCGCCCATTCTCGCTTATTTGTTTGCCGGGATTATTGCCGGTCCCAGTGGTTTTGCTCTCTACTCTCATCCGGAGGACATGCATCTGGCCGCTGAGGTGGGGATTGTTTTCTTGTTGTTTTCTCTCGGTCTTGAATTTTCATTACCCAAACTGATGGCAATGCGATCGCTGGTGTTCGGCGCCGGGCTGATGCAAATGGTGCTGACCACCGTACTGGGCTCACTGGCAGTGTGGGTACTGGTGGAGACGACCCTCTCTGCAGCAATTGTTATTGGCGGTATGCTGGCGCTTAGCTCAACCGCTATTGTGATCAAGCAGGTCACCGAAATGGGCATTTTAAACAATGTCCGTACCCAGTTGGCGGTCAGTATTCTGTTGTTTCAGGATCTGGCTGTAGTGCCATTTTTGATAGTCATTCCGCTGCTATCCGGCCAGAGTGATACCAGTCTGGCCATGGCGCTGACCCTGGCACTGGTAAAAGGCATACTGGTTGTAGGTATGTTAATGTCGGCCGGTAAATGGGTTCTACCCTGGGTCTTTCGGGAAGTTGCGCGAACCCGCACCGACGAATTGTTTGTTCTTACCACTATATTAGTCGCTTTGCTGGCGGGCGGAATAACCTACGCATTTGGTTTGTCGATGGCGTTGGGCGCTTTCCTGGCGGGGATGATGCTTGGTGAAAGCCAGTATAAGTATCAATTAGAAGCCGATATCCGCCCCTTCCGCGATATTCTGATGGGCCTGTTTTTTGTTACCGTGGGAATGCAGCTGGAGTTGTCAGTGCTCATGAGCTACGGCCATTGGATTGTGCTGGGCGTTGTTTTATTAATGATCACTAAAGTCATACTCGTGCGTCTGGCGGCCAGTGTTTTCGCCATTTCTTCCATTGATGGCTGGTCGGCGGGACTTAAATTGTGTCAGGTGGGAGAGTTCAGTTTTGTTATTGCCTCACTGGCCAGCAGTCACGACGTTATCACCCCGGTACAATCTTCTATTTTGATCTCCATGGGGGTTATTAGCATGGCTTTAACTCCCTGGTTAGTAGAACACAGCCTTGAGCTGGCTCAGAAATTAAGCCCGGCCACACACAATCATATTGAGCCTGAAGTCCCGGTTATCGACGTAAGTGGTATGCGCGATCATGTGGTTATTTGTGGCTTTGGCCGGGTAGGGCAATCGGTTGCCAGAATGCTCAGTATGGAAGACGTGCCGTATCTGGTGATTGATGTCGACCCGATACGGGTGTTTGAGAGTCGCAGCGCCGGCGAACACGTAATTTATGGTGACGCCACCCAGAAAGACTTACTCCACAGTGCCAGATTGGAACAGGCAAAGCTGGTGTTAGTGACCTTTGCCGAGGCTGACAAGGCCAAGCTGGTGATCAGCGCTGCACGCCAGGTAAAGGATGATGTAGAGGTGATGGTCAGAACCCCACGCGATGTGGAACTGGAAGCGCTCTACAGCGCCGGGGCAAGTCAGGTAGTGCCGGAACTTCAGGAGGGCAGCCTGATGCTTATCTCGCAGGTGATGCATTATGCCGGGGTGCCCATGTCGAAAATTCTTAAGCGCGTACGCGAAGAGCGTAAGGGCCGCTACGATCACCTGCATGGGTTTTATCCCGGAGAAACGACAGAAATCAGCTACAACACGGCAGATAAACTGGAGTTTATTCATGCCATAGCGCTGGGCACCGACGCGTTTGCGGTAGATAAGCAACTGCATGAACTGACCGCGATGATTGATAAGGTTAAGATTAAATCGGTGCGGCGCGCCGGTCAGGAATTTACTGCCGAGGATTTTCATGAGCGTTTAACGCCGGGGGATATTCTGGTGATTGCAGGCAAGCCGAGACGTATCGAACGTGCTGAGCGGTACCTTCTGGATGGTTACTGAAATACGTTAACCGGTTAGAAATTAATAGTCACATCACCGGTGGTGGAATCATAATCAACCGTTAATGACGGATTGCTTACCAATGAGTAGGTGCAGGTGAAGTTGTTATTGTACTGCGCCTCGTACAGCGCGCTGTCGTTGGTTGCAACGCTTGCATCACGGTTATTCAGAACCGCTCGCCATACATCCAGACAATCGTTGTCGCTATTGAGCGTTAGGCTGGAGCCTCGGGTATCAGCAGGAAAGCCATTGGCATTTACACTAAGGTCGCCACCTACCGCCGGATCGGCGATGGCAATAAAATCCTGCTGAGCTTCGTTGTTTCCCGCCACCTGCCACTTGAGGTGAATGAAGTCGACCCCGGACTTAAACGCGCTGGCAGTTGAACGAAATGTCGCCTGGCTGGCATCACCGGAAAAATCAATAAACTTTGGCAGGGCCACTACCGACAATACGCCAATTAGTACGATAACAATAATCAGTTCGATTAACGTAAAACCTGATGACTGACGCATACAACAACTCCATGTAACAGCTTGCAACGCGATAAAACCCGCTAGCAAAGATATTCTATAGCTCCGCTGTTGGCAAGAATAATGGCCTATTATTCGGGAGGTTTAGCGTTGAGTTACGGAGTTTCTCTGATAGTCAGGTACAACAGGTATGGTGTGAGTGATTTTGGCGTGCTAATAATCAAACACCAGCATTTTACTGCTGGTGTTAGTTTTTTGATGGGCAATCACGCAACCCGGTCGTCTTCCAGATCTTTAAATTGCTTTTTCAGGTCGTAGCCAGGGTCCGTCACAATTTTTTCCAGGGTGACAATACGTGCTTTGAGCGCTTCTACTTCTTTTTCCAGCTCATTGGTTTTGTCATTATCAGCGTTATTATTTTTTGCCTTATGTTTAGAGGTGGAAATGATGGTGCCGGCTAAAATGGCAACGATCACAACTACTGCAGTCCAAAAGCTCATAATATTTTCCCTTCGTTAATCAGTTTCGTATAATCAGACACTTAACGTCGCATTTACCGAGCCAGTATATCGGTGTTGGTGATGTGACGACTAGCATCGTTTGGAAATAGTATAGCAAGTACTTCGCCAGAAACTTAAAGTGCTTTAAAAACATGTGGTTATGTTTTTTTGTGGTGAAGAACTATAATTACTATCGCTATTTTGACCATTGAATTGGGTTTTTTCACTAATGAGTGAGCAAGTTAGTCAAGACGAGCACTGGATACGGTATGCATTATCGTTGGCGGCAAAGGCCGAAGCGATGAACGAAATTCCGGTAGGTGCGGTGGTGGTTGCCGATGATCAGATAATCGGTGAAGGGTACAATACGCCGATTTTGGATCACGATCCTTCCGCTCACGCAGAGATGAAAGCTATCCGTAAGGCCGCTCGCACCATTGAGAATTACCGCGTGGTTAACGCCACCTTATATGTCACGCTTGAGCCCTGCCCAATGTGCGCGGGTCTGCTGGTCCATAGCCGTATCAATCGGTTGGTGTTCGGCGCTTTTGACAATAAGACCGGTGCGGCCGGCAGTGTGATGCAACTGTGTCAGCATCCGCAGCTAAACCATCAGCTTGAAATAAGCGGTGGTGTGCTAGCGGATGAGTGCGGGGGAATTATTTCTGAGTTTTTTAAACGACGAAGGGCTGAAAAGAAAGCGGCAAAAACGAAAAATTAATTAGCTTTAGCCATTTGAACCAGGTCAAAATTCAAAAACTGACGGCGTCTCTGAAAAATTTTCTGGCTGGTTTTACGCACCTGATGTCGTCTTCTGTTTGTGTTTTTCATATTAATCTCCTTGATTATGAATGGGTTGCATTTTTTGTCTTCTACCAACCCGGTATTTACTTTGTTTACTCTAATAGAGTTATATGAAGGTGATGTGACAAAAGATCAAGAGGCTTTCATTAACAGTGTTAACGTTTCTGCTACGTAACGTACCTGATCAACGAAAGTCACCGCCTGTGCGCCGTCGGCAAAGCCGGCACGGGTAGACACATAGTCTGTTTGCAAGCGGGGTAACTGTTGTTTTACGTCGACCCATAAATCGGGGTTAGCACCTGCCCGTGAAGTCAGTTGCCGGGCATCTTCGACGTGGCTGGCGCCAAGATAATAGGCAGCCAGAATAAACCAGGTGCGATCTATACCCTGGATCCTGGCGGGTAATTGCGCTTGCAATAAGTCCAGTTTACGGCCTATCTGCGCCAATCTTATGGCTGGCTTGTCTATGTCTTTTGCCTGTTCATGCTGCGCTGAACGCCAGTCATTAACGAGGTAATCGATAGCTGCGATGTAAGCGCCGTCCAGCGTACTTTGGCTCTCTTCAACAGCCTGTTGTATGGCCGGGTAGCGGGTATTGATATCCTCAACCAGCTCTCTGGGATTGGGTTTGACTAACACTTTTTCCGGTTTAAGCATTTTCTTTGTCAGCACGGCAAGCGAACCATTGGTGCGGCTTAAGTGAGTGAATTCATATAACGTACTGAGCAACGCTGTATCCTCAGCACGTACCAACCACTGCTTGGTTAGGGTCGCATCAGGCACTACTTGTTCGGCTAAGGATGGGAAATAACCTTTCAGCGCAGCACGCCAGGTGGTGGGAAGAATGGTGCAATAGTCGGCCTGACTGATCATCTCAGCCAAGAGCGTTACGCTATCGGCACTGTCAGATTTTTGCCAGTCGATACCGGTAATGGCCGTTACCACATCCTGTAAGTAGGGGAGTACCAATCGTTGCCGTGGCCCGGGCGCCGAGCAGGGGCTGGCCGCATTTTCTGGCCCAATCTCGATTACCGTTGTCGTAAACAAAACCGGCCCATAGCTCAGGTCTGGTTCGGGATCGGTATGGCGAAAACGAGGCGCTGCAACATCGATAGTGTTATTGCTAAGTGCCTGGTAAAGCTTTGCCTCGCTGTAAAACGGCACGATCTGCAAACTTACTCCCAGGTAGTCAGCATAGCCACGGGCATAGCCGTAATCGAAGCCCGTCGGGCCGTTTCCGGTCAGATGGTAATGGTGCCTGTCATTTATCAGGCCGACCTTCAAAACCTGTTCCTGCAGGATGGCATTAAGCGTGGTTTGCGCTTGCGCGCTGGCCATTAACAACCAGCCAATTGCACAGGTGATGAAAAGTATTTTGCTGGTTAGCCGGTGAAGTAGGGGATTCATTATTATTCTTTAATTACTGCTGTCAGTGCTAAAACCACAGGATTGGCTTATCTGGCTAAAAAAATTACGCCTGAATAACCCTTGCAGGTTATCAAGCCGCCGCTTTTCCACTATAATCCGCGCCAAACAAGTTCACAACCAGGACTGGCGGAAGATTGGCGTTTTCTCCCCGGCGGTTCTCACAAATTAGGTAGCAAACTATGTTGGTCCTACGTGGCGCTCCGGCGTTATCTGACTTCCGCACAGCTAAATTAATCCAGCGACTACAGCAATCTGGCGTCGAAGTTACTCACCTGTACAGCGAATACGTTCATTTAATTGATACTCTGCAAGCGCTGACAGAAGAACAGTTAACTGTGCTGGATAAGTTGTTAACCTATGGACCTAAGCAGGCACAGGAAGCTGCCGACGGCGAATGTTTCTTCGTTACTCCCCGGCCGGGAACAATCTCGCCGTGGTCGAGTAAAGCCACCGATATTGCCCATAACTGCGGACTTTCAGCCGTTGCCCGTGTTGAACGTGGCTGCGCGTTTTATGTGGTAACAGCTCAGCCTCTCTCTGCTGAACAGCACAAACTGGTTGCCTCAGCGCTGCACGATCGCATGACTGAGAGCGTCTTTGCGGCGCCGGAAGAGGCCGCGGTGTTGTTTGATAAGCATCAGCCCCGGGAGTTTAACTCGGTTGATATTTTAGGCGCAGGTAAAGACGCGCTGGTGTCGGCTAACCAAACCCTGGGTCTGGCGCTGGCTGACGATGAAATAGACTACTTGTTCGAAAACTTTGTGAAGCTGGGGCGTAATCCCAACGACATCGAATTATATATGTTTGCTCAGGCGAACTCTGAGCATTGCCGACACAAGATCTTTAATGCTGACTGGACCATTGATGGTGAAGTGCAGCCTAAGTCACTGTTCAAGATGATCAAGAACACGTTTGAACTGTGTCCGGAATATGTGTTTTCAGCCTATAAAGATAACGCCGCGGTAATGGAAGGCTGGCAGGCTGGCCGATTCTTCCCTGAGCCACAGTCTCATGAGTACACTTATCATCACGAAGATATTGCTATCCTGATGAAGGTAGAAACCCATAACCATCCCACAGCAATTTCACCATTCCCTGGTGCTGCAACGGGCTCTGGTGGTGAAATTCGTGACGAAGGTGCTACTGGTCGAGGTTCTAAACCGAAAGCCGGTCTGGTTGGTTTTACCGTGTCGAACCTGAAACTGCCTGATGCTGTGCGTCCGTGGGAAGTCGATTATGGGAAGCCTACCCGCATTGTCAGCGCGCTGGACATTATGATTGATGGACCACTTGGTGGTGCCGCGTTCAACAACGAGTTTGGCCGTCCTAATCTGTTAGGGTATTTCCGTACCTACGAGCAGGAAGTAAACAGCTTTAACGGCACCGAAGTGCGTGGCTATCACAAACCCATTATGCTGGCCGGTGGTTTAGGGAATATTCGCCAGGATCACGTCGAAAAAGGTGAAATTACGGTTGGCGCTAAACTGATCGTTCTTGGCGGTCCGGCTATGAACATTGGCCTGGGCGGCGGCGCGGCGTCTTCCATGACCTCGGGTCAGTCCAGCGAAGATCTCGACTTTGCCTCGGTTCAGCGTGACAACCCGGAAATGGAGCGTCGTTGTCAGGAAGTTATCGATGCCTGCTGGCAACTCGGTGACGACAACCCCATTCAGTTTATTCACGATGTGGGTGCCGGTGGTTTATCGAATGCGATGCCTGAACTGGTGAACGACGGTGGTCGAGGCGGGCGTTTTGAATTACGTAAAGTATTATCAGACGAGCCGGGCATGTCACCACTGGAAATCTGGTGTAACGAATCCCAGGAACGTTACGTAATGTCGGTCGCGCCGGATAAGCTGGCCGTGTTCGAAGCCATTTGTCTGCGTGAACGTGCGCCATTTGCTGTCATTGGTGAAGCCACTGAAGAGCAGCACCTGTTATTGAACGACGAGCATTTTGATAATCAGCCTATCGATTTACCGCTGGAAGTTTTATTAGGTAAGCCGCCGAAAATGCATCGCGATGTGGCGAGCGCCAGTCAGAGCTCAGCTGAGTTGGATTGCACTGAAATCAATGTGGCTGATGCTGCTGAACGTTTACTGCGTTTACCGGCCATTGCTGAGAAAACATTCCTTATCACGATTGGCGATCGCAGCGTAACAGGATTGGTGAGCCGTGATCAGATGGTTGGCCCCTGGCAGGTACCGGTTGCCGACGTTGCCGTAACGGCATCAGCATTTGATACCTATCATGGTGAAGCAATGGCGATGGGCGAGCGTACGCCGGTAGCCTTGCTCGATTACGCCGCTTCTGCGCGACTGGCGGTAGGTGAGTCAATTACCAACATCGCTGCCGCCCACATTGGCGACATGAAACGTATTAAGCTGTCAGCTAACTGGATGGCGGCTGCCGGTCACCCTGGTGAAGACGCTGGTTTATACGAAGCGGTAAAAGCGGTAGGTGAAGAATTATGTCCGGCACTGGGCCTGACCATTCCGGTGGGCAAAGACTCTATGTCGATGAAAACCGCCTGGCAGGATAATGGTCAGGATAAATCTGTCACTGCACCGCTGTCACTGGTGATTACCGCCTTTGGCGCGGCGACGGATATTCGCAAAACGGTAACCCCTCAACTGCGAACCGACAAAGGCGAGACAGCCTTATTGCTGGTTGACTTGGGGAACGGTAAAAATCGCTTAGGCGCCAGCTGTCTGGCGCAGGTTTATAACCAGTTAGGTAAAACGCCGGTTGATCTGGATGCGCCGGAGTTACTGCTTAATTTCTTTAACGCCGTGCAGGCATTACTGGCCGACAACAAACTGCTGGCCTATCACGATCGCTCTGACGGTGGTTTATTTGTAAGCGTAGCGGAAATGGCTTTTGCCGGTAAAACCGGGGTGAGTGTGGCGCTTGATACGCTGGGCGATGACGACCTGGCGGCGCTTTACAGCGAAGAGCTTGGTGCGGTATTGCAGGTCTCTGCTGACGATGTGGAGAGTGTTCTTGGGGTCTTCGCAGCAAATGGCCTGAGTGAGATGGTGCATACAGTAGGGACATTAAATACTACTGATACCATCGAATTTACCCGTGGCGGCGAGGTTGTGCTCAGCGAAGCTCGAACTACCTATCGTGCAATGTGGGCAGAGACAACTCACGCTATGCAGCGTTTGCGCGATAACCCAGAATGCGCAGACGAGGAACATAAGGCCAAACAAGACGCTAAGGATCCGGGGCTGCACGCTAAACTGAGTTACGATATCAACGATGATGTGGCTGCACCGTATATTGCCAAAGGCATTAAGCCACGCATTGCTATCCTGCGTGAGCAGGGCGTTAACTCTCATCTGGAGATGGCGGCAGCCTTTAGCCGGGCCGGATTTACCGCCATTGATGTGCACATGAGTGACGTACTGTCCGGAGCCGTTTCTCTGGAAGACTTCAAAGGCCTGGCGGCCTGTGGTGGCTTCTCTTATGGTGACGTGCTTGGCGCTGGTGAAGGGTGGGCGAAGTCTATCCTGTTCAATCAGCGAGCCCGTGAACAGTTTGAAGGTTTCTTCCACCGCGACGAGACCTTCAGCCTCGGGGTTTGTAATGGCTGTCAGATGTTGTCGAACCTTAAATCCTTGATCCCCGGCACGGCTCACTGGCCGCATTTTGTGACCAATCAGTCGGAGCGTTTTGAAGCACGTGTAGCCATGGTAGAAGTACAGCAGTCCAAATCTGTTTTGTTTGCTGATATGGCTGGCTCAAGAATGCCCATCGCGGTTTCCCACGGTGAGGGGCGGGCGGAGTTCGCTGTGGAGGCTGATTTACAGTCTGTGCAGGACAAAGTGGCACTGCGTTATGTGAATAATTACGGTGAAGTGGCGTCTCAGTACCCGGCTAACCCGAATGGCTCACCCCTTGGGATTACCGGCCTGACTACTGATGACGGCCGTTGTACTATCATGATGCCACACCCTGAGCGGGTATTCAGAGCAGTAGCCAACTCATGGCGCGCCGATGAATGGCAGGAAGATTCTCCGTGGATGCGTATTTTCCGCAACGCACGGCGTTTTGTTGATTAATTTCAAAAAAATGACGGCAAGGTGTCAAATAATTGTCCTGACACCTTGCCAGCGCCCTTCTACTGCATTAAAGTAGTGCAAGCAGTATGGAATGCTGTGTGGTTACAAGGACTTGTAGGGGATGGGTTAACATCGCTGTGCTCAATTTTACAGTGGTCTAGAAATAATAAGAGACGAATATGAATCGTTCTTCAAAAGGTTTCGGCTTAACCGGCGTGGCTGTTGCAGTGCTGCTTATGATCGTTACAGCAGCGTTTGGAACCTCCGCCCAGTCAGCTGAATTATCTACCGAAGTTCAACAAATCACTTCAGAATAATTAATAAAATTAATTAGTTAACGATAATTATGTCATTCGTGGCAGGTTATCGTTTTGCCTGTTTTTCGCGATTTATCATCTTTTGATTAGGGTGTTTCTTCAGTAATACGTAAGTCGCTCCCAGTCCGCCATGCATAGGTTGGGCGGTGTGAAAGGCAATCACGTTATTAAACTGTGGCAACCAATGATTTACGTAAGATTTTTTCAAAGCAGGAAAGGGCTGACTTTGTTCGCCTTTACCGTGTTGGATTAGTATTGTTCTTACCCCCCGTTCGTGAGCGGCATTGATTTTTTGATACAGTGTGATGCTCGAATCCCGCAAAGAAAGACCCGCCAGCGAGATTTTCTGTTCAATTGGATACTTACCCTGACGCAGATTTTTATACACCCCATCCTGGATCCCAGCTTGTTTAAACTCCAGAAAATCATCTGGCTTCACTGGCTTTACGCCTTCGAAAGTAAGCGGACTTTCTTTGGGTTTCTGAGCGAGTAGAGCTTCCCGGCGCATTTGTTTTTCAATAGCTTGCTGGGTTTGCTGAAGGTGAACCTTGTCGTCAGACTTTATCGGTTTAACATCGCCGAGTTCCTGCAGGAAATCCTGAAAGCTATCCAGTTGTTCAAAATCCTGATCGTCGTGCCGCATAAATCCCCCGATCACTAAGTGTCTGAATAGTATTACGCGCGACTGGCGTTAAAGTTCAGTACTTATCGAAGCTGTAGAAGTTGCTTGGCGTCCCCACCGCGACTCGAACGCAGATCTAAAACTTAGGAGGTTCTTGTTTTATCCAGTTAAACTATGGGGACACGAACCCCCATTATAGATAGGCCGGCGAAAATCTAAAGCCTTAACGTTTGGCAACGAAGTCGTTTGGCTGAATATTAGCCAGTAAGCCGTCTTCGGCGGCTTTTACCCGTGCGTTATCGGCATAAGCTTCAATAACGGTGACTTCTTCCGGATACAAATGGTATTGGGTGAACTTAACACCGCGATAGTCGGTTACTTCCTGTATTTGATAGATCGAGAGCGTATCGCCGGGTTTCAGGCCGTGCTGGCGACCGAGAGAAATACTCAGCTCGTTGCCACCGTTGATGCTGATCACTCGTCCGGTTGCCGGTACGCAGGCCAGTGCAGAGTCCACATCACTTTGTAACTGCCGTAGCTGATTTTGCAGGGCTAGGCCATAGGCGCTTTGCCAGAACTGGTTGGAAGACGCATCCAGTTGGGCGAAGCGATCGAATTCCCATTCTGATTCGGTCTCATAGGTTTTATTTAACAGCGGTGCGCCATTAATACCGTCTATCAGTTCAACCTTCAGGCGAAAACTTCGGGTTGCTGTATCGTCCTGCCAGAAAGCCAGGGTGTTACCTTCCGGCCGGTAAACGCTGAGATCTTCAATGACGCCGGTCAGGACGAACTGACTTTTGGTTTGAGTGGCCAGGGCGGTAGCCTGGTCACGAATTTGTCTGGACTGCCAGTGCACTACATAAGGCTCAATGCTGCTGATCACAGCATGTTGCGCGGATTGATCGAATTCCCGCTTTAAGCGGGCGGTGACCAGACGCCCCAGTTCCTGGACCTGACCATCCTGAGCGTGTTGGCGTTCCAGTAACGGAAAATAGCTGGTCGCAATGGTTTTACTGAAAGGGGCCGCAGAACATTGCTGCTGACCGGGAAAGATATCTGCGCGGATCCGCACCGTCACGGCGTTGTCGTGCCAGGTTTCAGAGATTAGCTCTAACTGGCGTACTTCGCCCGACGCGCTGACTTCAAGGCGTTCATCATTGAGCAGGCCATCAGTGAGTTGTTGCACGCTGCGAACCGACGCGCCGGCAAAGAGCATGGCTTGTCGAAGAGCTTCTTCGGTTGCCTGATTTTTTGCCTGGATCTTATTGCCGTTCAGCACCACAGACTGTCCCTGTGTCTCATACCAGACGGCATAACTTTGCCCTGTGAGAGCGAACAACAGGCAGGTTGTCGCCGACAGAAATCCCGTAAGCCGGGTAATAAGGGTAAACATTGTTTTCATGGGTGTCACTCTTACCACTTCTTTTGGTTTGCAATGAGCCGGTTAAGGGCTGGCACTGGTTATGCTGCGTCCCGACTGGTGGGGCTGCGTGCCCTGCGTCAATCATCTGACTTGCGAATTCGTTCCTGTGGTTGTCTTTGCATATATCGTTCCCAAAATTCAATCAATCGTTGGGCACAAATATTGCTATCTTACGGTTATCAAAAAGTGGCTGTGTGGCTTCCCCTTAGCAGTGGGCAGCGAAACAGGCCACACGGCACAAAAATACGGTGGTTTTATGACGGTTTTAAAACACATTCAGCAGGCGTTTGCAGTTTTTAGCTGCCTGTTACTCGTAAGTGGTTGTACTTCCATGTTTGATAAACATGTGGAGTGGGAGACTGTCGAGCCGGAGGAGTACCCGGTGCTAACCGCGGTGGGGTATGCACCGATTGCCTCTCAGCATGGTGGCTCCGATTCAGAGAAAAATATTATGGCGATGAAAGCCTCTAAGCTTGACGCATACCGGGAGCTGGCTGAACAGGTCTACGGGCAACGAATCAATGGCCAACAATCACTGGCCAACATGGTGATTAATAATGCTCAGTTGCAGGCATCCGTTGAAGGGGTGATACGCGGCGCGAGGGTAGTAAAAGCTTATCCGGTAGGAGAGGATACCTACGCCACCGAACTGGAACTTGACATGCAGCAGGTGTATAACATCTATGTATCGACGGCCCGGCCACAACGCTTAAAAACAGTGAAGTACTACTAAAAGGATTAAGCTATTGGTGCCCGGTAGTTGACGATCTCACAACGGTGCTGGTTCCATTTTACCAGGCGCCGGCACACTCAGGGAGAGACAACATGGACCGCGTTATACATCAGTCACGGAGATTATCCTGCTCAGTCGCTCAGGCCTTTGCCTGCTTTACGCAAAATGCGCTGCTTACCCGTTGGTTAACGGCTGATGCCAATGTCAGTGCCGAAACCGGCGGGCCCTACGAATTATTCTGGCAACCGGATGATCGGCAGAATGATTCCACCATCGGTTGTAAAGTGACCGCCATTAGTGAAAATCAGCTACTCGCGTTTGAATGGAAAAGTCCGGTGCAATTTAAAGCATTTGCTAACCAGGCTGATCCGCTTACGCATGTGGTCGTCAGTTTTGTTGAGCACGCTAGCGATTGCCAGATTCATCTGGTTCATAGCGGCTGGCGAAGTTCTGAAAACTGGTTGGCTGCGTATCAATGGCAGGAAAATGCCTGGCAGATGGGGCTGGATAATCTGGTGAAGCTAGTTGAAGAAAGTCAGTAGAGTAGAGTGAAACTTAAGCGCTGACGCCTTTACCTGAAAAGCCGCCTTTCTTTTTGCCGGCTTTATCGTAAGTCAGTGATTCTTTGGCCCGCACATCCATCATCAGATTGCGTAAATGCACCAGGCGTAACTGACCCTGTTCCACAGCAAGCTGGTTTACCTGCGTGCAGTACTGACATTCGCTTAGTAAGCTTTTCGCTTCATCGATTTGTGTTTGAATGGCTTCTGGCAAAGGCGCTTCTTGCTGAAGCGCCAACAACTGCGGGTTTATGGCTTCGTCGAGGTCTTGGATAGTACCGAGCAGTAGTTCTTTGTCTTTGAGCAGCGTCATTAACGCTTCGGCATCTCTGGAACTAATCAGGTGCAACTCTTTGTCCAGCATCGTCTTCAAAGATGCCAGATTGTCTGTTTGTTGCGTTAACTGTTCAGTGAGTGTTGCCGTCATTATTTATCGCTTCAGGACTTAAATCCAAAAATTTCCGATTCCAGGCGCGCAATTTTCTTCGCCAGTGACTGAGGATCGACCTTATACTCACCACTTTGAATGGCTTTCTTCAGCTTATCCACTTTCTCCTGGTTAACCGGCGCTTCGGCACTTTTCTTTTGTACCTGATTTAATTGCTGAGCAGACTGAGTCAGAGATACTGAATCCTGACGCGGCACATTAGCAGCCTGAGCTGTTGATGCGGCGGCCTGCTGCGCAGCCGTTTTATTTTGTTGTGGCTGTTGCTGACTGTTGACCTTGTTATTGTCAACAGGTGCTTTGGGTAAGCCATTGTTTACATTGTTAATTGCCATAATTAATTTCCACTACCTTCTAAACCTCAATATATGTATCGGCTGCAGGCAGAATTTCTTTAGGCTCAATCGCGTCTTTTTCACATAAAAACTGCGTTATTTACAGCAACTCTATCACAGATTCACCACGACTTCCTGAGTGCTGGCAACTTCAGCAATAACTGACTTGTTAGAGCTACTGTTCACCACCTCAATAGTGTCACCTATTACGCCATCCTGACGGGCAATGCCTGAGGTTTTTACCTTCATAGTACCTGCTCTGGCACTGATAGTGATTCTATCACCTTTGCAGATAAAGCATAGCATATTACTTTGTACCGGTTGACCTTCTCTGACGCGGTACTTTAGCCGTGCCCCAACAACGTCCTGCAATGAGGTAAAAGGGGTGTGCCTGAGTTGTTTGATGTCGACCTCTGCCAACGACAAGTGACTGGCCGAAAGCACCGTATCCGGACTTATCATACTGGCGGTAACAACGATAGTTCGGGTGCGGGTGACTTTGGCACTGGAAAACAGATACCAGCTGTTGCTGTCGCAACTTACCCGTACATTTAAATAAGACTGCTGCAGCGTGGCAGGATCCACATCAAAGCTAAACGGCACAGTGCACTGCGGTATTTTAATGCGGCTGTCTATGGGGGTTACTTCAACGCTCAGATTATCGGCTAAGTCGTTGGCTTGGGTGGGCGCCAGCCGGGTTTTCAAAAACGCTTTAACGGCATTGGTCAGACGCTCATGCTCCGTCGTGGCGTTTTGTTGGGCAATTGCGCTAAAGTGAGCTAAGGTGATACCTGTAGTCAATATGAAAGCCAGGTGCGCAGGCAAAAGTAATGTTTTCAATATTTTCATGTTCAGATGTTTTCATTTTGACTATTATTAAATACAAATCAGCGAGTTTTGCTAATCAGAAAAGCCGCGACAGTTTATTGACGCCACCTCTGTTAAACAGGAAATACGCAAACTCTATGCCCACATTGAAATATCGAGGTGAAGTATGTCTGGAATTTTAGATTCGGTTAATCAGCGCACGCAACTGGTCGGCCAGAACCGGCTGGAGTTATTGCTGTTCCGCTTGAATGGTCGGCAGCGATTCGGCATTAACGTATTTAAAGTCCGTGAAGTTCTACAGTGCCCGGCGCTCACGTCGATGCCCAAACTTAATCCTTTGGTGCGGGGAGTTGCGCACATTCGCGGTCAAACAATTTCGGTCATCGACCTGAGTATGGCTACCGGCGGGCGTAGAATTGAAGATCTTAAAACCGCTTTCATCGTGATCGCCGAGTATAACCGTTCTGTGCAGGGCTTTTTGGTAGGCGCAGTAGAGCGAATTATCAATACCAACTGGGATGCCATTATGCCGCCGCCACAGGGCACCGGCCGCGCCAGTTACCTGACCGCTGTGACCGAAGTTGAAGGTGAGCTGGTAGAAATTCTCGACGTTGAGAAGATCCTTAACGAAATATCGCCACTCAATACAGAAGTGAGCCAGGCAGTGGCATCGACCTTAAATACCGATGCTTTTAAAGATAAAATTATTTTTATTGCAGATGATTCCTCAGTAGCACGAAATCAGGTGAAGCGAGCGTTAACCACGCTGGGACTTGAAATAGAAATGGCCAAAAATGGCCTGGAAGCGCTCAAGCGATTGAAAGAAATCGCCGCCGAAACCGGCGATGTGACCGACAAGGTCGGGGTGTTGGTATCTGATATTGAAATGCCTGAAATGGACGGGTATACGCTGACAGCGGAAATTAAAAACACGCCCGAGTTACAAAAACTCCATGTAGTACTGCATACCTCTTTAAGCGGTGTGTTTAACCAGGCGATGGTTAAAAAGGTGGGTGCTGACGACTTTATTGCTAAATTTCATCCTGATGAACTGGCTTCTGCGGTTCAGAAATGGCTGGGCCCTGAAGAATAATCAAGCGGAGTACTAACTGATTGATTAATAAGGATGTATCGCCTGACGCCTACCGTCAGTTCCGGCAGTTTTTGGAGCAGCAATGTGGTATTGTGCTGGGTGATAATAAGCAGTATTTAGTGCGCAGTCGCCTCGGCGGGCTGTTGCACGAGCGGCAATTAACCAGCATTGATGAACTGTTAAGGCAATCCATATCCGGTCGGGATCGGGGATTACTACAGCAGGTTATCGATGCCATGACCACCAACGAAACACTGTGGTTTCGTGATAGCTATCCATTTGAATTACTGATCCGGCAAATACTGCCTGAGCTTGCCACCCGGCAGCGGCGCATTCGAATTTGGAGTGCAGCATGCTCCTCCGGACAAGAACCTTATTCTATTGCCATGTCAATTCTGGAGTATCAGCGTAACAACCCTGGTGCAGGTTCGATCTCGGCTGAGATTCTCGCCACGGATCTGTCCAGTAACATGCTTAGAAAATGTGAAGAAGGGGTTTACGATGAACTCTCCCTGGCCCGGGGGCTATCTGCCGATCGTCGCCAGCGGTATTTTCAGCAACACGCCAGCGGTATGTTGCAGGTTAAACCGGAAGTGCGCCGGATGGTGAGTTTTCGCAGCCTGAACCTGCTTCACAGCTACTCCTCGCTGGGTAAGTTCGACATTGTATTTTGCCGCAATGTGTTGATTTACTTTTCTACAGAGCTGAAACAAAAAATACTGCAACAAATTGCCGCCCAGTTAAGTCCAAGCGGCATCCTGTTTCTCGGTGCCTCGGAATCTGTGGCCGCAGCGGCCGAATGTTACCGCATGGTGAAGTGCAATCCCGGGTTGTACTACAGCAAAAAAGACTAATTAAAATAGTTAGTTAGTCTTTCTATTCAATATATCCTCTACCTTAATGCCTGATTGGCACTTAGTTTGCTTTTATCTCTGCGATAGAGGAGAAGTGCTATGGCCATTAATTTAGATAAGCTCGTCGGTTTTCATCAGAACGCGTTGAAGGTCCGCAACGATAAAATGGAAGTCATCGCCGGTAATCTGGCAAATGCCAATACCCCGGGTTACAAATCCCGTGGCATCGATTTTCAGCAAGCAATGGCACGCGCCCAGCACTCCAGCGGTCAGTCAATGACGCGCACTCACGATAAACACATGAGCGGAGGTATGGTCTCCTCAACAGAGATTGGTTTTCGGATCCCCTCGCAGCCGGACACCGGCGACGGCAATACCGTCGAAGTCCAGCGTGAACGTAATGAATTCTTAGATACAGGTATGCGCTATCAGGCCACCATTGAGTTTCTCAACGGAAAAGTCAAAGGCATGAAGAAAGCGATAAGTGGAGGACAAGGTCAATGAGTCTGTTTGATGTTATGTCAATATCTGCGTCAGGTATGCATGCCGAGAGCGTGCGCCTGAACACCACGGCAAGTAACATTGCCAATGCCAACTCAGTTAGCAGCAGTGAACAGGATACATACCGTGCCCGCCACGCCGTATTTGCTGCGGAACTGAACCGTGCAACCAATGATTACAGCAAGGGGTCGGAAGTAAAAGTGCTGGGCGTTGTCGAGAGCGACCGCCCATTACAAACTGAGTACGCCCCGCACAACCCCCTGGCTGATGAAAATGGTTACATCTATAAGCCTAACGTCAACATCGTTGAAGAAATGGCCGATATGATGTCTGCCTCCAAAGCTTACGAAACCAACGTGCAACTGGCCGATACCACCAAGCGCATTTTCCGTCGGGTATTAACCCTTGGCCGTGGCCAGTAATAGCGGCCAGTAAGAGGATATAAACGTGAGTATAATAACCAACACGCAGGGTCTCAATAACGACCTCTACTGGCAGGAAGAGAAGGTCAAAGTCTCTGATGGCTCGGAACAGAACCTGTCTCAGGAAGACTTTTTTGCCCTGTTAACGGAGCAGCTATCCAATCAGGATCCCACCAAGCCGGTGGATAACGATCAGATGGTTTCGCAAATGACCCAGTTCACCACCGCCGATGGCATAAGCAAACTTAACGAAAAGTTTGAAAACTTTGCCACATCGATGACGTCTAATCAGGCGTTGCAAGCTTCTGGTCTGATTGGTCAGGACGTGTTGGTTGAAGCCAACGTAGGCTATATGGGCAGCGAAGGTGCTGGCATAAGCGGCTTTGTGGTGAACGAGCAGACCGTTCAGAATATGGAAATCACCATTACCAACGGTAATGGTGAAGTGATTAGAACCATTGATGCGGGTACCCAGGGCGCCGGCAACATTGAGTTTAGCTGGGATGGTACCGACCGCAGCGGCAATTTAATGCCGCCCGGCGAATACCTGGTCAGTGCCAACGGCCAGGTTAACGGGGAAGGGGTGGCAATTTCTACCGCTATCCATCGCCATGTTAGCAGTGTGAGCCTGGCTGGCAGCAACCAGGGCATTATTTTGAATTTAGAAGGTGATGTCAGTATCAATCTTGACGACGTCATTCAGATCGGCAGTTAGTAGGAGAAAAGCACATGTCTTTTAACATTGCATTAAGTGGCGTCTCTGCCGCACAGAAAGATTTAGACACTACCGCAAACAACATTGCCAATGTAAACACGGTAGGCTTTAAAGAGTCGCGGGCCGAGTTCGGTGATGTGTATGCCGCCTCACTGTTAGCCAGTGGTAAAACCAAAGTGGGCGATGGTGTGCTCACTCAGGAAGTCGCCCAGCAGTTCAGCCAGGGTAGCCTGCAATTTACCAATACGGCATTGGATTTGGCGATTACCGGCAACGGCTTCTTTGCCACGGTGCCAGAGATCACCTCGCGGGACTTCTCCTTTACCCGTGCTGGTCAGTTTAAGCTGGACGAAAATAACTTTGTGGTTAACAGCAGCGGCGATAACCTGCTTGGCTTTCCGGTTAACCCCGACGGCACCAGTTCGTCAGTCGCGTTAAGTACGACCGAACCTGTGCGTATTCCGGATTCTTCAGGCTCACCGCAGGCAACGCAGGAAGTGACCATGCGTATGAACCTGCCAGCCAATGATGATTATCTCGATCCTGCCTCGTTTAATCCGGATGATACGCTGACGTATAACGCGGCCACCTCGGTAACCGTTTATGATTCACTGGGTGAAAGTCACATTATGACTTACTACTTTGTGAAAGATGGCACCGATCAGGCGGCACCGACTGGCCCGGATCAGCTCAATAGCTGGTTAATGTTTGCCACCCTTGATGATACGCCGGTAGATATTGCTAACGGTGATAACAGTGTACCGCTGCCAACCAGAGACGACCCACAAAACCCGGGGACTCCTGAGCCCTGGTTGCCCGCCAGATTGTCATTTAACCAGAGCGGTGACTTTACGTCACAAATTCCAGCTGGTGGCATCGTTACTGTGCCATTGGGTGATGACGGTACCGCCAACGCCGCTATAGCGTTAACCGGTGGTGCCGATCAGACGCAAACGATTGGCATCGATTTCAACCTGGATCCGCTGGGCGGACAAACTATTAACGAGCCTACTCAATATGCTTCTGCGTTTGAAGTCACCTCGCTGGAGCAGGATGGTTTACCGGTAGGGCGATTAACCGGCGTCGACATTGGTGAAGATGGCCTGGTCAGAGCGACGTTCTCTAACGGTACTTCAGAACCGGTGGTACGCGTTGCGTTAGTGCGGTTTGCCAATGAGCAGGGCCTGACCCAGCAGAGCAATACCCAGTGGAAAGAGTCCATTGAATCTGGTGAAGCGCTGGCGGGTGAAGCGACTACAGGGACCTTTGGTGAAATTAACTCTTCAGCCCTGGAGCAGGCTAACGTGAACCTGACCACTGAGCTTATTGACATGATCATCGCGCAGCGGAACTTCCAGGCAAACTCCCGAGCACTGGAAGTTAACAACCAGCTAAATCAGACTATCCTGAATATCCGCTAGGTTATTCATTAATCCCCCGGGCCGCAGTATGCGGCCCTTCTTTTATCCTCTCTTAGCCTACGTATTCGCCGTTTTGGCACTGCCTTTGCAGAGTAATTGGTAATTACTATTAAAGCGTCAAAAGGCAGTCATGGACAAATTACTCTATATCGCCAGTAGTGGCGCCAGTCAGGACCTGGTTGGTACGTCTTTACGGGCCAATAACCTGGCTAACGCACAAACCAACGGCTTTAAAGCGCAGCTGGAACAGGCAAGGTCGATGCCGGTATACGGCGAAGGTTTGCCGACCCGGGTGTTCGCCATGACCGAAAGCCCCACCAATAACTATGAATCCGGCCCGTTGATTCAGACTCACCGGGATCTTGATGTGGCCATTCAGGGTGATGGCTGGTTTGCCGTACAGGATCGGCAGGGTAACGAAGCCTACACCCGCGATGGTAATTTCCAGCTCGGCCAGGACGGTGTGCTGGAAGACGTCCACGGTAATATCGTGATGGGCGATGCCGGCCCGCTGTTTTTGCCGGTGCCGCTGGATAACCTCAACATTGCCGCCGATGGCACCATTTCCATTCGTCCTCAGGGCGCACCTGAGGCGGTTAGTGAAGAAGTGGGCCGGCTCAAGTTGGTTAACCCGGAATACAGCAATCTTGAAAGAGGTAACGATGGGCTATTCCGCCAGAAAGATGGCACCGATGCCCTGGCCGATGAAACCGTGACCGTCATGACCGGCATGCTCGAAGGCTCAAACGTGAACGCCATTGAAGAGATGGTCAGTATGATTCACCTGCAGCGTCATTATGAGCTGCAGGTCAAGATGATGAAGAAAGCCGACACGCTAGATATGCGCGGCAACATGCTATTACGCATTATTTAATAATTTGCCGCCAGCAACTAACAAGGCAGAGGAGAGACAATTATGCATCCAGCACTTTGGATCAGTAAAACCGGACTTGATGCCGCACAAACCGACGTGGCCGTGGTATCGAACAACCTGGCTAACGCGTCTACCGTTGGGTTTAAAAAGGATCGGGCGATCTTTGAAGACTTGCTCTATCAAAACATCAATCAGCCTGGTGGTCGTTCCTCTGCGGATACCGAATTACCGTCAGGGTTAATGGTGGGGGCCGGCTCTAAAGTGGTCGCCACCCAAAAAGCCCACACTCAGGGCAACCTGTTAACCACCGACAATGCACTGGATATGTCTATTCAGGGGCGCGGCTTTTTTGAGATTCTACAGCCGGACGGCACCATTGCTTATACCCGAAATGGTCAGTTTACGTTAAACGATCAAGGGCAAATTGTTACCCCGGGTGCCGGCTTCCTGTTGCAGCCAGAAATCGCTATTCCTGAAGATGCCCAGCAAATCACCATTTCTCAGGATGGAGAGGTGTCTGCATCGGTGCGTGGTCAGGCTGAGCCTCAGGTGCTTGGTCAGCTCAATATTTCTGATTTTGTTAACCCGACCGGCTTACAGCCTGTGGGTCAGAACCTTTATGTTGAAACGGCAGTATCCGGCGCGCCATTGCAGGGTGTACCAGGTCTGCAGGGCCTGGGGACTATCGTGCAGGGCACGCTGGAAACGTCCAACGTGAATGTGACCGAAGAACTGGTAAATCTGATCGAAAGCCAACGGCTATATGAAATGAACTCCAAAGTGATTTCATCGGTTGATCAGATGCTTGGTCAGGTTATACAGCAGCTTTAATCTAAGGTGATCTCATGATGCGTGTATTACTGGTATTTACTTGTGTTGCCCTGTTTAGCGGTTGTGCCAGTACTTCGCCCGAACGCGTTGAGGCGAATGATCCGTCCTTCGCGCCGGTCATTCCTGAACTGCCGCGCGAGCAAATTGTTGAGGACGGCGGCCTGTTTCGCCCGCGTATGGCTAATAGTCTGTATTCAGATGTAACGGCCCGGCGGGTGGGTGACATTATCACGGTGACTCTCAGTGAAAATACCAATGCTACCAAATCTGCCGGCACCACTACGTCTAAAGAAACCGGTGTTGACGTGCAGCCCATTACCGGCTTAGGCGGCAACGCGTTGAACATAGGTAATCAGTCCATTCAGCTTGGGGTAAATTCTTCCAGCGAATTTGCCGGAGATGCCCAGGCGAATCAGAGTAACAGTCTGAACGGCAGTATTTCGGTTACCGTCACTGACGTACTGGCCAACCAGAACCTGGTAATACGCGGTGAGAAATGGCTGACATTAAACCACGGTGATGAATACATCCGTTTAACCGGCATTATTCGCGCATCAGACATTTCACCGGAAAATGAAATCCTGTCGACCCGTATTGCCAATGCCCGCATTCAGTACAGTGGTACCGGTAGCTTTGCCCGCTCTCAGGAGAAAGGCTGGCTGACTAAATTCTTTTCATCACAATGGTGGCCTTTCTAGGGGGTAACATGGGTAAATTATTAAGTGTCGTACTGTGTTGCCTGTGTCTGGTTACCAGCGCTCATGGGCAGCGCATCAAAGACGTTGCCAGTATTCAGGGCGTGCGTAGTAACCAGTTAATTGGTTATGGTCTGGTGGTGGGCTTGCCCGGCACCGGCGAGCAAAGCCCGTTTACCGAACAAAGTTTCAGAACCATGCTGACCAATTTTGGCATCAGCCTGGACCCGAATATTAAACCCAAAATTAAGAACGTCGCCGCTGTGGCCGTGCATGCCGAATTGCCACCCTTTATTAAACCCGGTCAAACCATCGATGTAACAGTGTCTTCGGTCGGTGAAGCCAGCAGTCTGCAAGGCGGCACCTTGCTACAAACCTTTCTTAAAGGTGTGGACGGCAATATCTATGCCGTGGCTCAGGGCAGTCTGGTTGTCAGTGGTTTCGGTGCGGAAGGTGGCGATGGCTCGCGAGTGGTGGTGAATACGCCAACCGTCGGCCGCATCGCTAACGGTGCGTTGGTTGAGCGGGCAGTACCGAGCGGTTTTGCCAGCGGCGACAGCCTGACCCTTAACTTGCATTATCCGGATTTTTCTACCGCCCAAGCGCTGGCCGATGTGATTAATCAGCGCCTGGGTGCTCAGCCTGAAAAAGGCTATGCCATTGCTGAACCGCTCGATGCGGCGTCAGTAAGGGTTACTGCACCTAGGGATCCGGGTCAGCGGGTAGGCTTTTTGGCCACCCTGGAAAACTTTGAATTTACTCCTGCAGATGCACCGGCGCGTGTAGTAGTTAATAGCCGTACCGGCACCATTGTTATTGGTCGCGATGTGCGTTTATTACCGGCCGCAATCACTCACGGCGGGCTAACGGTGACGATCAGCGAAAATCAGCAGGTAACTCAGCCTAATGCGCTGGCCGATGGTGAAACCGCAGTCACCACTCAGTCGATTATTGACGTTAATCTGGCCGACAGTCGCATGTTTAAATTTGAACCCGGGGTAACCCTTGATCAACTGGTTCGTGCGGTGAATGAAGTTGGTGCCGCGCCGGGCGATCTGATGGCTATCCTTGAAGCGCTTAGACAGGCTGGCGCGTTACAGGGCGAACTGGTGGTGATCTGATGGACGTACTGAATACAAAATCGCAGTTAGAGTCGGCCCGCAACGTTCATGACTTATCCAGTCTGAACCGTTTGCGTGAAGCTGCCTATTCGAAAGATGACAAAGCGCTCAAAGAAGCAGCGCAGCAGTTCGAAGCGATTTTTGTTCAGATGATGCTCAAATCCATGCGTAAAGCCCAGGATGCCATGGCCGACAAAGACAGCCCGTTTAATACCGAAGAAGTAAAGTTCTATCGTGACATGCACGATAAACAGCTCGCCCAGGATCTGTCCAGCGGTGGTGGTGTTGGCCTGGCTGAAATTATTGTTCAGCAGTTGGGGCAGCATGATATCAACGATTATATTCCGGCCAGTGTGGCCCGTAACGACGGTAATCTGGCGTCGCTGAACCGACAACGTGAATTCCGCATTGAGAAGGCACAACAAACCGCCGAACTACTCAGCGATCCGCAATCACAACAGGCCTTTAAAACTGCCGCGTTTAGTAACCCTCAGGAGTTCGTCGAACAACTCTGGCCAGCTGCCAGCAAAGCGGCGGAAGAGCTGGGGATTGAACCCAGGGCATTACTGGCGCAGGCGGCAGTGGAAACCGGCTGGGGTCAACATGTTATTCATCATGGCAGTGGCAACAGTGCCAATAATCTGTTTGGTATTAAGGCCAATAGCAATTGGCAGGGTGAGTCGGCGACGGTCAATACCATGGAGTTTGACGGAACGGTAGCGCGTCAGCAGCGCGCCGCGTTTCGCTCTTACGATAATTTACAGCAAGGCTTTGAAGATTATGTGCAGTTTATTCGTGGCCAGGAACGGTACCGCCCGGCAGTAGAAAATGCCGGCGATCCCAAGACCTATTTTAAAGCCTTACAGGATGCAGGCTACGCCACGGATCCACAGTATGCGGATAAGGTGATGGCCGTTTATAACAGTGATTCTTTGCGGAGCTATCTGCCATGAAAAAGAGTTGCCCGGTAATGTTGCCCTATCAGGCTAAGGCTTGCTTATGAGCGGCAACGTTGATTTATATTCAATTGCCACCAGCGGCGTCAATGCCAGCCGCCGGCTGCTGGCGACTGCCAGTAATAACATTGCCAATGTTAACTCTGAAGGCTATGTGCGCGAGCGTACATCGGTAACCAATGAGCTTTATGGCGGTGTCGGCCGCGCAACCACAGAACGGGTTATCAATCAGTTTGCGCAAAATCAGTTGCGCCGTGATACCACGTTGGTGGGAGAGTGGGAGACGTTTTCTGAAAAGACCTCAGCAATAGATAATCTGTTGGCCAACGAAGCCAATTCGCTGTCGACCGGGTTTAGTGATTTTTTTGCCTCAGTGCAGACCGCAGCTGATGATCCAACGAATTTGTCCTCACGCCAGCTGGTGCTGTCAGAGGGGGAAGCATTGCTACGCCGCATGTCGTCACTGTCTGATTTTATGGAAGCCAAGGAAGAAGAACTTAACCTTGAATTTACCAGCATGGTTAAGCATGCCAACAGCCTGATTGAATCCATAGGCGAGCTGAACAAAGCCATTCTGGTAGCCAAAGGCAACTTCAAAGACAGCGAACCTTCGGCGTTACTTAACGAGCGTGACAAAGCGATTAATGATCTGGCAGAGATCATGGATATCACCGTGCGAGAAAGTAAAAATGCCAACGGCTCTTTGCTGGTCAACCTGTCGAGTGGCGAGTCGCTAGTGCTGGAAGACGGCAGTTTTAACCTTTTCGAGCTCAGCGATAATGCTGATTTCATGCAAAAGCAACTGGAATTGGCGACTAACTTTTCTGGCAGCAAACCCAATACCGATATCAACATTGCTGAAGAAGATCTTGGCGGCGCTCTGGGGGGCCTGTTTCGCTACCGGGACGAGGTATTAGGCCCGTCGCAGCGGGATATAGGCCAGATGGCGGTGGCTTTTGCCGATGCGGTTAACTCGCAAAATCGCCTGGGGATGGATCTGGATTTTCAGCTTGGCGGTGACATATTCACGTTGCCGGAATTGAGCGGCCTGCCGTATAGCAATACCCCACCCACGCTGGCATTATCCGGGCAATTTACCCCTGGTAAGGGCAACGAGCTTACCGATGCCGATATTCGCGTTTCGGTTACCAACGTTACCGGCGCCGGTGTGCCCAGTGAGGTATCGGTGGAGCTGCTAAATGGCGATGGCACACCTAAGCTGGATGAAAACAACCAGCCGGTGCTGTTCAGTAACATTACGCTAAACGCCGGCTATACCGAAATTCCGGGCGGCATTGAAATTGAATTTCAGTCTGCCGGTGGCTACAGCGTAGGCAACCAGTTTCTGGTTCAACCGGTCAAATACAGTGCATCGGATATTACTATGGCCACTTCCCGGCCAGAAGACTTAGCCTTTGCCAGCCCGGTACGTGGTGATGCCGGTAACAATAATCTTGGTGATGCTACGGTAGTGAATACTCAGGTGTACGATACCGATGTTACTACGTCGTTTTTTGATGGCGCGGGTGGACTGGATGCGGGCGCTCCTGCACAGATTCGGTTTACTGCAGGCGACAGTTATGAAGTGCTCGATAGCGGCGGCACGGTGTTATCCACCGTTACCGGGGCCACTGATTTTAATAACCTGCTGGCCCAGGCCGGCGCTGGTTTAAACGGCAGTTACGATATCAGTCTTGAAGGGATCCCCGCTGCTGGTGACACCTTTTCGATCAGCTACAATACCAATGGTAGCTTTGATAACCAGAATGCACTGGAATTGGCCTCCTTGAAACAAGCGTCGCTGGTTCAATTGAGCACTAACTCAAGCAGTGAGCCGCGCACGCTGCACGAGAGTTACTCCACCCTGGTAAGCCGGGTGGGCGAAGAGTCATCCTCTGCCAGTATTGCTCTGCAAGCCGCCGAAAGCATGAAAGTGCAGTCTACCGAGTGGTTTGACTCAGTGTCGGGAGTGAGTCTGGATGAAGAAGCGGCGAACCTTGTGCGTTATCAGCAGTCTTATGCCGCAGCAGCCAGAATTTTGAGCACGGCTCAGGAATTGTTTAATACTATTTTATCGTCGGTTAGGTAACAGACATGCGTATTTCCACCAATCAACTTTATGATCAGAATATCCGCGCGATTATGGATAATCAGTCAGGGCTGGCTGACACCCAGCAGCAGTTGAGTACCGGTAAGAAAATTAACCGGCCGTCGGATGATCCGGTGGGCACTGCCAAAGTCCTGCGCATGACCGAAGAACTGGCCAGCTTAAAGCAATATCAACGTAATAATGACCTGGTAACCGGTTCGTTGGAGCAACAGGAAACCATTCTGCGTAACATTACCGATTCAGTTAACCGCGCAAGGGTGCTCACTATTCAGGCCGGTGACGGATTGTTATCTGATGCCGATCGTAAAGCGCTGGCGTCAGAGATAGGCCAGATCAAAGACGAAGTATTCGATCTGATGAACTCGCAAAATGCTGAGGGTGACTACTACTTTTCGGGTTATCAGTCTGAATCTCAACCTTTCGTTTTGAATGCGGGCGGTCCTGGCAACGCGTATACCTATCAGGGCGATAGCGGTAGCAACGAAGTACAGCTTTCTAATAGTGTCAAGGTGAGAAGCAGCGCATCAGGGCAATCGCTATTCGAAGATGTACCGGCGCGGCGCAACTTCACCATCACCAATAATTCCGGGATTACTGTGGATGAAGCGGTGGTGGCCGGGCAGGGCGATTTTGATACTTTCTATAAGAATAACTACGATCCGCTCACCGCTGCCAATAATAATTATCGCATTACCATCACTGCACCTAACCAGGTAGAGATCCAGAATCTCGGTACTGGTAACGTAGTCGCAACTAAAGATTTCACCTCAGGTGAGCCATTCAATTTCGCCGGTATTGATTTTAACCTGCAGGGCGGAACCGGTAATACTCTGGATTTTCAGTTAGATGCGCCGCAAAAGAAAAATATTGCCACCACGCTGCATGACTTACAGCAGGCGCTGAATAACGATGAGTTGAGTGATGCCGCCTACCGTGAAGCGTTAAGTGATGCCTTGGTGGGCATTGACAACGGCCTGGAAAAAATAGCCTTTGAAACCTCGTCCATTGGTGCTCGGTTGAATGTGGCTCAATCGGTTTATGAAACCAACCTGGATTTGGAAGTGTCGACCAAAGAGGCTCGTAGCGCTATTCAGGACGTAGATTATGCCGAAGCCTCAGCCGAATTTGCTAAGCAGGAGGCGGCACTAACCGCAGCGCTGACCACCTTTCCACGAATTTCCAATTTGTCGCTGTTTAATTATATTTCATAGTTAAGCCGGGCAAGATACATTCTGCTTTGATTGTCGAGATGGCTGGAGTAGTAGGCAATATACAGTTTGTCACCCTGGCGAATCATGCCGGGGTAACTGTTATCGCCGCCACTGGGCAATGTCAGTAGCTTAACCAGTTCGCCATTGTGAATATTCAGTGACCAAAGCTGTGTCACCAGGTTTCGTCCGTTAAAATGACGCCCGCATACTAAAGCCATATCATTATCAACCGGTAATAATACCGGCGCGCCAATGTAATCGCCGAGATCCTGCCATTGCCACTGAGTATAAGGCGGCTTGCTCCGGCCCAGCTGTGCCGTGAAGCTGTCGGCATCGCGCCGGGCCACTGCAATAAGTTCACCTTGCTGAGTAAAATAACAATCAGTTTCGTTGGGATAGCCCAATTGATGGTGAGTTTTTGACAAACAGGCGCTAACCACCTTGTGCATCTTGCCGCGCAAACTGCCAGCATACAAATCCAGTTGTTCTGACGGGCGGTGATAAGCCAGCCCCCAGTGGCGCCCCTGGTAAGTAGTAGCGCGCCACAACCACCAGTTATCCGGCCCCGGATCGTGACGTGACGACCAACTGAGCCCGTCACCGCTAAACCAGGTGTAAGTTTTCGCCGCGCCCAGGCTGGTCAGCCAGCGCTGATGGGCGAGAAGATAAAGGCGGTCGTTGTCGATACAAAAATGTGGATCGCGTAGATCGCCCTCCGGACTTGTCAGACATTGAAAGCGTACCGGTTGGCCAAGGTCGTTAATTTCGGCCACCACAATAATGCCGTTATTACTCATGTGATGGGTGCCCTGGCGATAACACACCAGTAGTCGGTCGTTAAATAAAACGATATCCCCAAAGGCATTATGCGCAGCGCCCCGGCATACCCGGGTCAGGCGATTTAATTGTACTTTCATAATAAAGTTTACACCGTGAATTCTTTATCCTGGCAGTACGTTACCACGTTCTGCCTGGCAACTTTTTGCCGTCCCTGAAAAAAATAGTGAATTTTTATTAAAGGGAATTTTGCATGGGTCGATAAAGATGATGAGAGAGCCAGTTCATCAATTACCCCTCAAGGTGTTGGTGACTACTATTTAAATTGAAAAACACCGGGTCACCCGGTAGCCAGCTCTGGCTGGATTGAGAGTGTAGGAGAGACTTTATGTCTATGTTCGTCAATACCAATGTGTCTGCATTAAACGCGCAACGCCAGTTGTTCGATGTATCTAATGCTTTAAGCACTTCATTTGAGCGTCTTTCATCAGGTTTCCGTATCAACGGAGCTGCTGACGATGCTGCAGGTTTGCAAATTACCGATCGTATGACTTCTCAGATCCAAGGTCTGAACCAGGCTGTACGTAATGCTAATGATGCAATTTCACTCACCCAAACCGCAGAAGGCGCGCTGAACGAGACCACTACGGCTCTGCAACGTATTCGCCAACTGGCAGTGCAGTCTCAAAACGGTATCAACAGCTCTGCTGACCGTGTTGCCCTGCAAAAAGAAGTGTCGGCACTGAAAACCGAAATTTCACGTATCTCTACTGATTCACAGTTTAACGGCCTTGATCTGTTAACCGGTACTTACTCTGCTAAGTTCCTGGTGGGCGCCAATGGCGGTCAGACTATCTCAGTCAACCTGTCTCGCGCTGGTGGCTTCGGAGCCTCAGGCCTGAGCGTTGGCTCACTGTCTGTTGCTACGGCTTCAAATGCCTCTGCAGCACTGGCTTCAGTAGATGCCGCAATATCCTCAATCGGTGGTGTGCGTGCCGACCTTGGTGCACTGCAAAACCGTTTCCAATCGACTATTCGTAACCTGAGTAATATCTCAGAAAACGTATCTGCAGCCCGTTCACGAATCAAAGACACTGATTTCGCGGAAGAGACTGCAGCACTAACGCGTAACCAGATTATCCAGCAGGCGAGTACCACTGTTTTGTCTCAGGCAAATCAGCGTCCGCAGGCTGCACTACAGCTATTAGGATAATCCGTTATGACACCCAAGTCAGGGAATGGGGCCAGGAGGTAGTGAACCAGGTATCCGCCTGACACCGGGAGTTAGCTCACTCTCAATTAAAAATGAGCATTAGCCGGACGAAAGTCCGGCGCTTTAACGGCTGTAACTTATTGATTTTTAAGCTCAATAAAATTTAGTAAAAAAAGGCTAAAGGATTTCTCCTGCCCGCACGATAACTATTACAAAGGCACTGCGAATAACAAAAATAAATACGCAAAAGTGCCAGGCTGATCGCCCCAATAATAACAATATGATCGGCCAGACCAGGTTAACAAAAACAATAAAAACCTGGGTAATACAAAATCGTTAGGAGATTAAAAAATGAGCTTATACGTTAGCACGAATGTGTCGTCGCTGAATGCTCAGCGGCAACTATTTACCTCAAATAACCATTTGAGTACCGCTTTTGAGCGCTTGTCTTCCGGTTTCCGGATTAACAGTGCCAAAGATGATGCCGCTGGACTACAAATTTCAGACCGTATCACATCCCAAATTATGGGCCTGGATCAGGCCGTTCGTAACGCCAATGACGGGATTTCTCTCGCTCAGGTTGCCGAAGGCGCCATGCAGGAAATCACTACCGCATTACAGCGTATCCGTGTTCTGGCTATCCAGGCACAAAATGGTATTAATACCTCCGCTGACCGTCTGGCACTGCAAAAAGAAGTGTCAGCTCTGAAAACTGAGATTTCGCGTATTGCGTCGACCTCTCAGTTCGCGGGTGGGGATATTCTTACCGGTACGTTCTCTACTGCATTCCTGGTAGGAGCGCAGGCAGGGCAATTTATTAACTTCAATCTGTCTCGCTCCGGCGGTTATGGCTTCTCAGGCTTAACCAACGGGTATAACGCCAGTGTTTTGACGGCCGGACAGGCGTCAGCCACGTTACCTATTATCGATTCGGCCATTTCAGCCATCGATGCCAAGCGTGCAGACCTGGGTGCGATTCAAAACCGCTTCCAGTCAACTATCAGAAATTTAAGCAATATTTCGGAAAACGCTTCAGCGGCACGGTCACGTATCAGAGATACTGATTTCGCTACTGAGACTGCCGAACTGACTCGCTGGCAGATTATCCAGCAGGCCAGTACCACGGTACTGAGCCAGGCGAATCAGCGGCCTCAGGCTGCACTACAGCTGCTGCAAGGTTAATCCTATGCATAAGCTTACGAATGCAAAACGCGGGGGCAGACTGCATTCGGTAATCGAATAACGATGAGTAGATAAAAAGAAAAACGGTCGAGTTGCAATATGTGGGGGCAGACTGCAATCGACCGGTGAGTAGAGTGTATTTGCAAGACAACGTGGTATTTGGTTAACGCTAAATGACAAAACCAGTGGGTTTTGTGTGTTGAGCTAAGCTGCCGACTGACAGGAATGAAGCCAGGAGGTAGTGAGAGGTATGAGGTCTGAACATCATACCTGCAGTCAGCATGAGCTTGTGCTCAATTTAGCACTGCTTAACCAGGCATACGCCAAGCAAAGCGTCAGTTTTTTATCACTGACGCCATAAACAATGCATAGGCTGTGCCAACACGTTGAAGTGATTTTTAAATCGCGTTGAAAATAATAAAAACAACAACGCTAACTTTAACTGTTAGGAGTAATCCATGAGTCTATACGTTAACACCAATGTGTCCTCTCTGAACGCTCAGCGTCAGATGTTTAGCTCAAGCAACGGGCTGGATACCGCTTTTGAACGCTTGTCTTCAGGCTTTCGCATTAACTCTGCAGCCGATGACGCAGCCGGTCTGCAAATCTCTGACCGTATGACCAGCCAGATCCAGGGTCTTGATCAGGCCGTGAGAAACGCCAATGACGGTATTTCTCTGGCCCAGACTGCTGAAGGGGCGATGCAGGAGATCACCACCGCGCTGCAGCGTATTCGGGTACTGGCAATCCAGTCCCAGAATGGTATCAACACCTCTGCAGACCGCCTCGCTCTGCAAAAAGAAGTGTCAGCGTTAAAAACTGAAATCTCACGGGTTGCGACTACCAGCCAGTTTGGTGGGGTAGATATTCTTACTGGTGGCTATTCCGCTAAGTTCCTGGTCGGCGCCAATGCCGGACAAACTATCAGCGTGAATATTTCACGAACCGGCGGCTACGGCTTCTCTGGGCTCACCAATGGTCAGAGTGATTTGTCGATTGCCTCAGCGGCAACAGCTTCGGCGGCATTGACCACCATTGATTCTGCTATTTCTGCCATCGATGCCAAACGGGCTGATTTAGGTGCGATTCAAAACCGTTTCCAGTCAACCATCAGAAACTTAAGTAATATTTCTGAGAACGTTTCAGCGGCAAGATCGCGCATCCGGGATACAGATTTTGCCACTGAGACGGCACAACTTACCCGCTTCCAGATCATACAGCAGGCAAGTACAACGGTACTATCCCAGGCTAATCAGCGACCGCAGGCAGCATTGTCGTTATTGGGCTAGACTTAAAGAAATACCATAGAGGGTAGGAATTGAGAGGCCAACCCTTGCCAGGGATGGCGGCCGTAAGGCCACCAACAAGGATTAAAACGCCGACTAGCAGAATTGAGAGTGTAGAATTTAAGGTTGAGAGGCCAGTATATTTCTACTATTTCCGCCAGCCGACTGAAACTGAATTTGCTCAAACTCCTAACGTGAGCAAGTTGGCCGGGTCACTATTTGACTCGGCCTTTTTTATTTTTATTACCGAATCGTTTCCCGTCACTTACCCAAGTTGCTTTGCAACACTGGTGCCAGCTTTTCACTTTTATTACTCATTCACCGTACAGCCCTTATTTTGCGGCTTTTCAGCATAGCCTTCAGTGACGCTGGCGGTGCTTACTTGTTCACATCTGACAAATTATTGACGTGCAAAAGCGGAGAATGCTTGCCAGTTAATGCCGCTCCGAGCGGATGATTTTGCCGCCTGCTATCTTTGCCAAGGTTGCGCCGATCTTAAATCATTACCGGCTATAGCGATTGAAGTGCGGTTTATATCTACCTTTATTTCACCCACAGACTTTTACTCACCGACGCCTTACAAAGCAACTTGGCTGCGCTTAAAAAGGCACTGGCAGCGATGTTTTAGCACGAAAGTCGTAAAAAGGTAGATGAATATATATGTTTAAAATCAGTATTTTACGATTAAATTTAAACTTATTTAATTTTTTTTCGAAAAAAAACTAAAGATTCTCAAGGTTAGGCCGATACCTTTAGTTGAGGGGTAATTCATTTGATGAATTGCGTAGTGTCTGAGAAGCGCTACAAAATGAGGTGGTTTAGCAATTGTTGTTGTGATGAATATCGCAACTAACGATTCAGTGCTAAATCAGGTACGAAAGATTATAGCTTAGCAGAGTCCGGGGGGATTCGGCTACAGGTATAATCCCAGGAGGTTAGATAATGTCTTTATATGTAAATACAAACGTCTCGGCCCTGAATGCACAGCGTCAGCTTTTCGATGTGAGCAACAAGCTAAGCACATCATTTGAGCGTCTGTCTTCAGGTTTCAGAATCAATAGCGCATCCGATGACGCCGCCGGTCTGCAAATTTCAGATCGTATGACGTCGCAAATCCAGGGCCTTAACCAGGCTGTGCGAAATGCAAACGATGCAATTTCACTCACGCAAACAGCGGAAGGCGCCTTATCTGAGGTAACGACCAGCTTGCAGCGTATTCGTCAGTTGGCAGTTCAGTCGCAAAACGGTATCAACAGCTCTGCTGACCGTATTGCACTGCAAAAAGAAGTGTCAGCACTGAAAACTGAAATGTCGCGTATTGCTACTGACACCCAGTTTGGTGGTGTTGATCTTCTGGACGGTAGTTATTCCGCTAAGTTTTTGGTAGGCGCAAATGGTGGCCAGACCATCTCTGTTAATCTGTCACGTACTGGTGGCGGTTATGGTACTTCGGGTCTGTCACTGGCTAACCTGTCAGTGTCATCAGTCTCCGGTGCTTCTGCAGCCCTGACATCTATTGATTCAGCTATCTCTACCATTGGTGGTGCACGAGCTGACCTGGGTGCCTTGCAAAACCGCTTCCAGTCTACTATCCGTAACTTAAGCAGCATCTCTGAAAACGTATCTGCTGCCCGTTCTCGTATCCGTGATACAGACTTTGCGTCAGAAACGGCTGAACTGACTCGTAACCAGATCATTCAGCAGGCGTCTGTTTCGGTACTGAGTCAGGCTAACCAGCGTCCACAGACAGCGTTGTCGTTGTTAGGTTAATAGCTGGAAAGTTTACCGGCAACGTGTTGCCGGTTAAGTCAACGGGTAAACGGGCATCTGTGTAAACAGGCCCGTTTAATGCGTTTTAAAACAGGGGGTTAGTTGTGGAAATTTCATCAACACAAATTGGCCAGAATTTTGCTGGAAATATACCCAAAGAGCAGCCAAAACCCGAGGTTGACTCGGATCAGGTCGCCCTGGACAATTCATCGCAAGGTGCACAAAAAAATGTGCAGCCTGTTGCAGAAGATGTTCAAGCTGAGAAAAAATCTGCCGATAACTATAATCGAGAGGAACAGGCTCCGGCACTGGATGGTGCAGTACAGGAAATTCAGTCGTTTTTGCAGACGCAAAACCGTAATCTGGCTTTCTCTGTGGATGAGGATACCAACCGGTCTGTAGTCACTGTTAAAGATTCCTCGTCGGGCGATGTTATCAGACAAATCCCGTCTGACGAGGTGTTGAGGTTAGCGGAAAGAATTAAAGATCTCCAACAAGACATCGGAAGTAGTGTGGGGGTGTTATTTAATAAACAAGTTTAGAGGTGAGCTATGTCTATTCAATCGCTAGGTGTTGGTTCCGGGCTTGCGCTTGACGATCTGGTAACGCAGTTGCTCAGTGCCGAGCGTGAACCAAAAGAAAAGCGCTTAAATGACAAAGAAGAAAAAATTGAGGCAGAGATCTCAGCGCTCGGACAGATTAAATCCAAACTATCTGACTTTAAGGATACGGTTGATGAAATGCGTCGTGACAGTGATATTAACGGTCGTGAGCCTAGCATAACGCATCCATCCGAAGACAAGGATATCTTTACTGCAGAAGCGTCAAACTCTGCATTGAGAGGGTCCTATGAAATAGCCGTTTCTGATCTGGCTTCCAGCTCGCGTATTGAAACTGCAAATGCCGCCTTTTCCAGCGGAACCGATAAAGTGCTCACCGATGGACTCGGTGATGCCTCCATGACATTTAAAATTAATAATACCGGCGATAGTTTTGCCGTGACAGTCAAGCAAGGCATGACCCTGGCTCAGTTGCGCGAGGCAATCAATAATAACGCTGATAACTTCGGCGTGAATGCCAATATTATCGATACCGGCACGGCATCAGGTGCGAAATTAGTTATTTCTTCCTCAGTGACTGGATTGAATAATGATCTGATGATCGTCAACGACGGCGACCGCGGTGAGTTGGATGCGTTAACCACCAAGAAAGCTGATGAGACAACTAACAATCTGGTGCCTGTTAAAAATGCCGGTAATGCCAAGGCAACCATCGATGGTATCCCGGTAGAGAGTGCTACGAATAAGTTTGAGAATACTATCCAGAATGTGTCATTTGAGGCGACCAGCACATCCCCATTTGATGTTGATGGCACTACCCGCCTTACCTCTACTCTTGAAATCGGTTATGACCGTGAAGGGCTGGAAAAAAAAGTTCGCGATTTTGTCGATAATTACAATAAAATTATTAGTGAAATCAAATCATTAACTCGTTACGGAGAGTCCGACCTGGAAGAGGACGGTGCCCTGGCTGGCGATTCATTGTTACGCGGTATCAGCAACGGTCTGGCCGGTATTGCCGGATCCAGTGTGGCCAACTCCTCGCTCGGCAGTTTATTCGCTATCGGGGTCGAACTGAACTCTGATGGAAAGTTAGAAATTCCAGCCACTGATTTTGGCTTGGGTTCGGGTGAAGAACGTTTAGCCGCCGCGCTGGAAGATAATTTTGATGAAATCGCTAAGCTTTTTACAGACGAGAATGGCGGGATAGCCGTGCGCATGCACGAACTGACCAAGCAGTATACTTCTTACAGTGGTCTGATAAGTTTACGGGAGCGGGCGGCAAGAGACGACAAAGACCAGATTGCAGATGATCGTGAAGCTTTCGAATTACGCATGGTGAATTACGAGCAAATTCTGCGTGATCGCTACCTTAACCTCGACCAGACGGTGGCGAGACTAAATCAAACCGGTTCTGCTTTATTGGCGGCACTAGGCTAGTAACTGACATAATTATACGAGGACTTTTCATGGCTCTTACCGGAATCAACGCTTATCGCAAAGGTAATCTTAAGCAGGATATTGCGAATGCCGACCCGCATAAACTCACCCTGATGCTAATGCAGGGCGCGCTGGACCGTATTGCTTATGCCAAAGGCGCGATGGAGCGCCGCGAATACGAGCAAAAGTCACAGTATATCTCCCGGGTAACCGCGATTCTGCTTAATTTACGGGATACGCTGGATATTGAAACCGGGGGGGAAACGGCTGAAAACCTTTTTGCTCTTTACGACTATATGATTGAGCGACTCAATGAGGCACACGTCAAGAATGACTTGAAGATGCTGGATGAAGTGACTAATCTGTTGACTCCAATTCGTGATGCCTGGGTGCAAATACCTGAAGAAGCTAAGCAGGAAGCTTTTGAGGCCCAGCGTCAAAAACGTCAAGCTGTGTGAATTTAAACGAACTTAATCATGAATTAACCCCTGACGCCCTCAGTGACGTCAACTCTCAGATAATTGACTCGTTAAAGCCCGAAGAGCAATCATCGGGCTTTACATTGTTCTATGCACTCATTGTTCAGCGAGATGAGCTTGTTCAGCACATCTTGGCTGATTCCGATCCCGCTTTTGCCCGTTCATTTGCCGAGAAAGAGTTAGTTGTTAACGACAAACTAAAGGAAGTGGCGCAAACCTTGCTAAAGTCAGCTAAAGACGATGCGAGTCACTTTATTCGCAGTCAGGCCGCGATCAAAAAGTACAAATAAGCAACGGCGACTGTTGTTAGTTGTACTATAAAATGGATTTTTCTGGCGTGAATGACTATATTTGCTGACGTTGTCTTTATAACCGTCTGTAATGCAAGTATTTTATTTTATAAACAAATAGCAATCAGGCTCGCATATTTTTGCGGTATTTAGGTTGAAGAACCTGGTGTTGTCATGAGCTTATCAGGCTGCGTTATTAGACTATAACGACAAGGATTTGACACTGGTTGGTATCAGCTCATTATATTGGCTGTGTCAAGCAGCAATATACCGACGCGTGAACAACAATAACTTAACTAGAAGCGGTGGATACGATGACACTATTTGATGGTAAAACGATACTGATAACAGGTGGCACAGGGTCATTTGGTAAACGCTTTGTAGGCTACTTGCTGGCGAATGCCTCACCAAAACGAGTGATCATCTATTCTCGCGATGAACTTAAACAGTTCGAAATGCAGCAGCATTACAACGCACCGTGCATGCGTTATTTTATTGGTGATGTTCGGGATAATGAACGACTTAAGATCGCCATGAAAGATGTCGACTATGTTGTTCATGCCGCTGCATTGAAACAGGTGCCGGCAGCAGAATATAATCCTAATGAGTGCATCAAAACTAATATTAATGGTGCTCAAAACGTGATTGATGCCGCTACTTTTAATGATGTGTCCAGAGTGATTGCATTGTCGACAGACAAAGCGGCTAACCCGGTTAACCTGTATGGGGCGACAAAGCTGGCGTCAGATAAGCTCTTTGTCGCGGCTAATAACATTTCTGGTGCTAGGGGGCCACGCTTCTCGGTGGTTCGGTATGGCAATGTTGTAGGCTCGCGAGGCTCAGTGGTGCCATTTTTCCGCAAATTGCTGGCTGAAGGGTGCGACGAGTTACCGGTTACTCATCCGGAAATGACCCGCTTCTGGATCACTTTGGATGAAGGTGTGGAGTTCGTTGTTAAAAACTTCTCGCGTATGCAGGGGGGCGAAATCTTCGTACCCAAGATCCCTTCGATTCGTATCACCGATTTAGTCACTGCAATGAGCGGCAAACCTGATCACAAAGTAGTTGGCATCAGGCCGGGAGAGAAACTACATGAAGTGATGGTGCCTGAAGAAATGGCACATCACACTATTGAATTTGATGATCATTATGTGATTGCGCCAGCCATTGTATTTTTTGACAAAAACATTAATTATCAGCTGAATCGGTTATCAGAGCAGGGCCAGCCTGTCTGTGAAAAATTTGAGTATCATTCAGGTACAAACCCGCATTTTCTGACGGTTGAAGAATTACAGATCCTGGATAAGAGCACATTATGATACCGTATGGTAAACATACTCTATTTGAGGATGATATCAGTGCTGTCACGGAAGTGCTCAAAAAGGGGTTTTTAACCCAGGGAGAACAGGTCCCCGCCTTTGAGCAGGCGCTTTGTGATTATACCGGTGCAGCGTTTGCCGTTGCTTGTAACAGCGGCACTTCTGCTTTGCATATCGCCTGCCTGGCCGCAGGTGTAAAAAACGGTGATGTGGTGTGGACTGTGCCAAATTCCTTTGCCGCATCGGCCAATTGTGCTCGATATTGTGGTGCAGAGGTCGATTTTGTGGATATCGACCCGGTTACTCGCAATTTGTGCACGGCGTCACTGGTGGATAAACTGCACCTGGCCGCCGCGGCAAATAAAATCCCTAAAGTTATTATCGTGGTTCATTTTGCCGGCAGTAGCTGTGATATGGCTGAAATTGCAGCCATTACCGAGCCATTTGGCATTGCCCTTGTGGAAGATGCAGCGCATGCGTTGGGGGCAAAAGATAGTCAGGGCCATATCGTTGGCGCAGGTAAATATTCAACCATGACGGTACTAAGCTTTCACCCGGTTAAGTCCATAACCAGTGCCGAAGGCGGAGCTGTGCTGACCAATGATGATGAGCAGGCATCGTTGTTAAGACGTTATGCCAGCCATGGTATAACTCGCGATCCCGCTATGTTGGGGGATGCCCATCTGGATGAACCCTGGTTTTATGCCCAGTTTGAACTGGGTTTCAATTACCGGTTAAGTGATGTTCATGCGGCTTTGGGCCTTTCTCAGCTAAAACATCTTGATGGCTTTGTCGCTCGTCGGTATGCACTTGCGCAGGTTTACGACAAAGCATTAGCTGATCTGCCGGTCATCAGGCCGGTGCTCGACCCTAACAGTGCCTGGCACTTGTATATGATTGAGTTGACTGACCATGATCGTAAGCAGGTATTTAAGACGCTAAGGGCGCGGGGGATTGGGGTGAATGTTCATTATATTCCCATTCATTTGCATCCCTATTATCAGCAGTTGGGTTTCAAATCCGGGCACTTTCCTAATGCCGAGCATTACTACGAACGTGCGCTGACTTTACCTTTATTTCCAGCTCTGTCTGCCGATAACCAAATGGAGGTTATTACGCAGTTAAGCGAGGTATTATCTTGAATATTGCAGTGATTCCGGCCCGTGGTGGCAGCAAACGGATCAAAGGAAAGAATGTCCGGCCATTTGCCGGTAAACCATTAATTGCTTATTCCATTGAGGCGGCGAAGCAGGCCGGTGTATTCAACGATATTGTAGTTTCGACCGATTCGCCTGAAATTGCCCGGGTGGCTAAAGCCTGGGGCGCTACCTTAATCATTGAGCGACCTGATGCGCTGTCTGATGATCATACCGGCACCTCTCCGGTGGTTCGTCATGCAATAGACGGCTACAGCGAAATCGTTGAAAAGCCTGAATTTGTGTGCTGCATTTATGCCACTGCTCCGTTTTTACAGGCTAACTTTCTGGCCGATGGTTTATCTCGTCTGCAAGCTGCTCCGGCTATGCACTACGCCTTTTCGGTAACCACGTTTGGTTTTCCTATTCAGCGCGCCATTCGGTTGGCAGGTGAGGGGGTTGAACCTGTGGATGCCAAAAACATGGGCAAGCGTTCGCAGGATCTCGAAGCGTGCTATCATGATGCCGGGCAGTTTTACTGGGGGCACAGCAGTGCCTGGCTTTCGCATCAACCGATGTTTGCTGCACACAGCATCCCGGTAGTGTTGCCCCGTCATCTGGTACAGGATATTGATACCATGGAAGACTGGACGCGTGCAGAACTCATGTATCTGGCCTATGTCCAAGGAGGAAATAATGCATAACGAAGGGCCGGCCAGCAAAATAATGATTGGTCACCGTGAAATTAGTCGTGATGTTCCCCCTTTTGTGATTGCAGAATTGAGCGGTAATCACAGTCAGTCGCTTGAAACGGCGAGAGTCATGGTTAAAGCCGCAGCCGAAAGTGGCGCTCATGCCATTAAGCTGCAAACTTATACTGCTGACAGTATGACACTGGATGTGATGGAAGCCGGTTTCGTTATCGAGGAAACCGATAGCTTATGGCATGGTGCCAGCCTGTATAGCTTATATAAGAAAGCCGCAACCCCGTACGAGTGGCACAGTGAGCTGTTCGACTATGCTAAATCGCTGGGAATGTTGGCCTTCAGCTCACCCTTCGATGAGTCGGCGGTGGACTTTTTAGACGAACTGAACGTACCGTGTTTTAAAATAGCTTCTTTCGAGTTAACCGACATTCCACTTATCAAAAAAGCAGCGAGCAAAGGCAAGCCGCTGATCATGTCAACCGGCATGGCTAGCCTGAGTGAAATTGAGCTGGCAGTAGAGACCGCCAGAACGGCAGGTTGTAACGACATTATCCTGCTTAAATGTACCAGCACGTATCCTGCTGAACCTATCAATACTAACCTGACCACTATTCCTCATCTACGTGAGGCTTTCGGCTGCGAAGTGGGCCTAAGTGATCATACTGGCGGGATCGGCGCGGCAGTGGCCAGCGTTGCGTTAGGTGCTAGTGTGATCGAAAAACACTTTGTGTTGGATCGTAATGGCGGTGGGGTAGACGCGGCCTTTTCACTGGAACCACAAGAGCTTACCTCGCTGGTAACAGAAACAGAGCGGGCCTGGCAGGCCTTAGGGCAGGTTAAATATGGTGGCACTGTTGCAGAAGATAAAGCGAAACAATATCGCCGTTCAATTTATGTCAGTCAGGATATTCAACCTGGTGAGCCGCTCAGTCCTGAAAACCTGAAAATAGTTCGCCCGGCCTTCGGCCTCGCGCCAAAGCATTGGGATTCAGTGTTACATAAAAAAGCTACCCGGTTTATCAGCAAAGGGACAGCACTGAGCTGGGAGCACATAGGCGAATGAGTGCCGTGCTTTTTTGTACCGGTGGTAGCCATAAAGCGGGCATTGGCCATATTATGCGTTGCCAGGCGCTTGCCCAGGTAGCCGAGGAACAGGGATTGGAAAGCCTGTTTGTGGTAAACGAGGCAGCCCGGCAGTTCATAATGCAACGTCATGATTGGAGCGGACGGCTGCTATTAGCTAAGGATACTGCGCCGGCACTGGCCAGCCAGCTAATGCGGCTGGCCAGTGAAAGTGCCGCCATAGCTATCGTGCTCGATGGTTACGATTTCAGTGAGACGTTGCTACGTGAAGTTAGTACCGCCGGGGCTCCGTTGGTGTTGCTGGATGATATTCGCCAGCCCGGATTTCAGTATGCGGATATACTGTGTAATCCGGCAGGCGAGGCATGGCGTGAGAGTTACGTTCAGGCGAACCCTGTCGCCATGTTATGTTTAGGTGCAAAATACCGCCTGCTAAGACGAGAGTTTTCAGTCACTCAACCGTTACCGATAAATCAGCGCTTTAGTCTGACCATCAATATGGGAGGCAGCGATCCCGCCGGATTAACCTTACCGGTACTCGAAGCGCTAACCGTAGCATTGCCGGACGCGCCATTCAGGGTAGTCACCGGCCCGGGCATGACGGTGGAAGCGCTTAACGCATTAACTCGCTTTATAACAGAGAGTGATAGTGCTATTCAGCACGTGCACAATTGTCAGGATATGGCCGATCTGTGGGTCAATGCCCGTCTTGCGGTGGTTGCTGCCGGAGGCAGTCAGTTCGAGCTGGCTGCGTGCTTAACGCCTTCGTTATTGCTTACTGTGGCCGATAATCAGCGCCAGGCCAGTGAGCAAGCTGCCGGACAGGGCTGGTGTGAGGTCATGAATGCAGAAGAAAAGCTGGAGTTCGCCGCTCTTACAGCCAGAGTAAAAGCGCTTTGGCAGGATGAAAATCGCCTGGAAGTTATGTCTCAGGCAGCCTCTGAAGTTGCCGTCACCGATGGCGCCTGGCAGCTTCTGGATGCCATTGCTCAATGGCGCAACGATCAGGTGGGGTAACATGTTGAGCGACGAACCGGTAAATCAGTTTACTCTGAGTGCCTACCAGGTTGAGTTACTGCCGATGACACAGGCCCATCAGGCGTTGCTGCGTAGCTGGCGCAATCAGGATGAAATTCGCCGGCAAATGTTGTCGGCGACGTTGATCACTGAAGAACAACAACAGGCGTGGTTTAAAAAAACGCACCTCGACCCTAAACAATTGCATTGGGTCATCAAATTTCGCGATCAATTAATCGGGGCGACAAATGTTAAGTCGCTGGAAGCCGGTAAAACGGCTGAACAGGCTAACTTGTTGGAGCCTGGCTTATATATCGGTGAGCGGCGTTACCAGGGTAATATCGTGGCTTTTGCGCCAACCCTGGCTATGTATGACTTTTGTTTTGACCAGCTAGGCGCGCAACGATTCAGGGCGGTGGTTAAGCGTAGTAATCATAATGCAATGAGTTACAATCAAAAGCTTGGTTATGCCATTGTCGAAGATAACGACCTTTGTGTACTGGAACTGGATCTAGAGAGTTATCGTCAGGCAACGGCCCCGATTAAACAGTTTTTATCACGCACTCGCAACGCGAAATAAGGAACGAGATACACGTGGATACGCAACAACAATTACAACAGGCCTTTAGTGATGCACTGGGGATCCCGCCGGAAAAGGTCACCGACGGACTCACTTACAATACCATCCCTGAGTGGGACTCAACGGCTCATATGGTGTTAATCGCAGAATTAGAAAATGTATTTGATGTGATGCTGGATACCGATGACATTATTGATATGAGCTCGGTGGCTCAGGCTAAATTAATTTTACAAAAATACGATGTCACTTTCGTCTAATACTGTTTTGCAAAATGCTTCTGTACTGGTTACCGGAGCAAGCGGCGGCATCGGCCAGGCGGTTGTGGCCGCCTGCATAGAAAGCGGTGCCACCGTATTTGCCGGCGGACGCAACGAAGAGGCGCTGAGCGCCATGCAGGAGACCTTTGGCAAAGTATTACGGCCGCTTGTTTACGATGTTACCGACGAGCATGCGGTGAAAGACACATTCCGGCAACTGCAGCGCCAGGTTTCGGATGGGCTGTCCCCGCCGTTATTTGGCCTGGTAAATAATGCCGGTGTGATGCTGGAGTCGCCGTTATCGGTAACCAGCATGGACAAACTTAAACAGCAGCTCAATATTAACTTTCTCGCTCCTTATCAGCATATGCAATTGGCCAGCCGACTAATGAGCCGCCTACGCCGAGGCAGTATCGTTAATATTGTATCGCAGGTCAGTGAGCAGGGAAGTAAAGGCATGAGCGCGTACGCGGCCAGTAAAGCAGCCCTGACCGGCGCAACCAAATCCCTGGCGAAAGAACTGGCACCGGTGGGTATTCGGGTGAATGCGGTAGCGCCCGGATTTATCGATACTCCACTTACCGAACATTACGAAGAAGAAGCCAGACAAAAAGTGCTGCAGCGAACCGTGCTGCAGCGTGCCGGCACTGCAAAAGAAGTGGCTGACGCAGTGCTCTATTTACTCTCCGAGCAAGCCGGTTATACCACCGGGCATGTGCTACCTGTTGATGGACACTTTTGCCCATGAGTTATGCAGAGCTGGCGATCCCGTTTATTAAAGCCCACCGGCAATCAGAACGCGTGGCATTGATGGATGATACCGACAGTCTCACTTACCGCGAGTTAAGTGAGGCAGTAGAACGTCGAGCGCAAAACTGGCAGCAAATTGTTACCCTTCATCGCCCGCTGGTGATGATGCTTATTGATAACAGTATTACCAGTGTGGTGGATTACTTAACCGCGCTAAGCCTCGATTATGTGGTGCTGCTGCTTAACCCCGCGTGCTCGCTTGTTACCCGTGAACAGTATTCACAGGCATTAACACCCAATGCGGTAATTGGTGATGGCACCGTTACCCTTTTGCATAACGAGCCATTGCCAACAGATGCGCGGCTAAGCCTGTTATTATCGACTTCCGGTAGCACTGGCGCCGGCAAGTGCGTGGCGCTCTCGCAGCATAATCTGATGGCGAACTGTGACGCCATTTTAGCGTATCTGCCCATTGTGGCAGAGGATATTACGCTGGCTACCCTGCCGCTCAGTTATTCTTACGGACTGTCGGTATTGCACACGCATCTCAAAGCAGGTGCAGCAATTTGTTTTACCCGCCACAGCGTGTTCGATAAAGCGTTCTGGGAACTGGTAAAAAACCGTCCGGTGACGTCGCTGGCAGGTGTGCCATCTTTTTACGAAATGCTGCTTCGACTGCGCTTTACCCGCATGGCTTTGCCGGCCCTTCGCTATTTTACTCAGGCTGGCGGTAAACTGGCTGAAGCCCATGTGACCGGTCTGGCCGAGTACGCCAAACAAACCGATAAAGCATTTTATGTGATGTACGGCCAGACTGAAGCCACGGCCCGTATGGCCTACCTGGCGCCAGAAAAAGTACTGGAAAAACCGCAATCCATTGGACAACCAATAGCTGGCGGAGAGTTTAAACTGGTTGATGGCTTAGCCAGTGAATGTACTGAAGGGGAGCTGTATTACCGTGGTGACAATGTGATGCTCGGATATGTGGCCTCAGTGTCAGATTTGCAGGCTTTTGAACCGAGTGAATGGCTGGCAACCGGCGATCTGGCAGTGTGTGATGAGGAGGGAGATTACACCATTATTGGGCGTAATAAGCGCATGATTAAGCTGGCTGGCGAACGGATAAATCTGGATGTGGTTGAGCAGCTTTATTTAAAAGAGCTGGCTGTTCTTAATCTAACTTCACCGGCATGTGTGATTGGTACCGATGACAAGATTATTGCCGTTTATGCCGGTTTTCTGGCTGACGGTAGTCGTCAGAATGTGCTTGCAGCATTGGTTAAATCCCTCGCTTTGCCAAAACGCAATTTGCAGTTAAACGTTATCGATGCGTTACCGCTTCTGGACAATGGTAAAATCGATTATGCACAGTTAAATAAGCGACTGGCGGCACGGGAGGACTGATTATGTTTCCGGGTTATCCAACTGACCTTTTCGACTTGCCAGTTTACGGACTGGCCCGTGCCGAAAAACAAGCCATGCTTAATGGCGTACTGCAGCAACTCACTGCATATCATTACCGGCACTGTCAGGCATATCAGCAGATGATTGATTGCAGTCCTTTCGATTTCCGCAATGCTGCTGGTGATGCACAACTACCCGTTGCAGCAAGATTGTTTAAGGATCTTGAGCTTGCCAGTATTCACCCAACACAGGTATTTCGCCAAATGCGCTCTTCGGGGACCAGTGGGCAGGCATCAAAGATAGCGTTGGATGGCGAGTCAGCTAGACGTCAGAGTCAGGTGCTTGTGAAGATCCTGCAAAGCTGGCTGGGGAAACAACGTCGTCCTATGTTGCTGATTGACGCGCCTTCCACCATTAAAAAAGCTGGTAGCATGACCGCCAGAGCCGCAGGCTTGCAAGGGGTGTCTCTGTTTGGGCGTCACCATTGTTATGCACTGGATGATGATATGCAACTCAATGTTGAGCGGGTGCTGGCTTTTTGCAGGCAATACGAACAGCAACCGGTATTAATATTTGGATTTACATTTCTTGTCTGGCAACGGTTTATACAGGCGTTAATGACACAAGGTATTCGTGTTAGTTTCAGTAATGCCATTTTGATTCACGGCGGTGGCTGGAAAAAAATGAAGGAGCAAGCGGTCACTGATAAAACATTTAAAGCTGCCATACGCACTACACTAGGCAATGTCAGTGTCCATGATTATTATGGCATGGTAGAACAAACGGGTACCATTTATGTGCAATGCGAAAACGGGTACTTACATACGCCGGTATGGTCTGATGTTATTATCCGAAATGCCAATGATTTATCCCCGCTTGAGCACGGAGAAAGTGGTCTTATTCAGGTTAACTCTGTGTTGCCCACCAGTTATCCGGGGCACTGTATTTTAACGGAGGATCTAGGCACTATTATCGGGGAAGATGACTGTCAGTGTGGTCGTTTGGGTAAATACTTTAATGTGCACGGGCGAGTTCCTAAAGCGCAAGTGAAGGGATGCAGTGATACATTTAGCTGATTCATTATCATCTGAGATAAACTGGCACATCAAACCTGATTCGCAGGCGCAGGATCACTCCGCTGCACCTTTAGACGCGATTAAAACTGCGGTGGCGGGATTTTCGGCCTATCTGTTTAAACATCCCACAGCGCGCGAGTTTCCGGAAATAGTCGCGTTGGCATTTTGGTTCCGTCAGGCGCATCTCGACCAGATAACTGTGGAATTGAAATGTCACCAAATCCACAGACAGGTCAAACGAGTGTTTCATATAGCACCGGCCAATGTGGATACAGTTTTTATGTATTCAGTATTGTTGTCGGCGTTATGCGGTAATAAAAACGTTGTCAGAGTCAGCCAGCGAAGCGGCGATGCTACCTGGTTATTAATTGCCTTGCTAAGGAATTATCTGACACTGGCGGAAGGGAGCGACCTTGCTCCGCTGATAGGTGTACTGGAATATGATGCACTGCATCAGCAGATTACCGAGCAATTAAGCCATTGGTGTGACTTACGGGTTATATGGGGGGGTGACAACGCTATCACCGCCATTTCTGGGATAGTTCCACAAACACCGCAAATTTGTTTTCCGGATCGTTATTCGGTCACTGTACTTGAGCTTTCCAGGGAGGCTGATTTTGCTAAACATGCGAGGGCTTTTCTGGCGGATGTTGTACCTTTTACACAGCAAGCCTGCTCTTCACCTAAAGCGATCTATTGGCTAAATACTGATGTTGAAAGTCAGACGCAGTTCTGGCTGCAGGTAGGTTTAGCTTTGGAATCGATATCGCATAAATTTGAAATGAGCCATAAGGTAGAGCAGCATATCCAGTTGCAAAAACTGGCTGCCAGCTACGGGATGACATTATGGCAGCATACGGGCAATAAACATGGTTCTTTTGCCCGTATCCAGAATGTGGGCCCCCTAAGTCACTGTAAAGTCAAAAGCTTGACTGCCGGAGTGCTCGAAGCACATGACGGCAATGGTTTGGTGCTTGAGCAAGACATAGCGTCCGTTGAAGAGGTTGCTTGTTCGTCGAAGTTGCAAACTATCGGTTATGCCGTAGCCAGAGATTGGCAAGACCCAAATGGACAATTTAAGCGGGTTGTGCCTGTGGGTAAAGCACTGGAATTTGCGCCAGTGTGGGACGGTGTGAATTTAATTCAGGCATTTGGTCAATGAAGTTGTTACAACAAGAGGTTATTGGATGTTAAAAGATATCCGTATTCATTTGGCTGCAGAGGAAGCCGAGCAGGAACGACTCGAGCAGGCGCTTTCCAGGCATATCGTTTCCAATCACCGTCGCAGTATCATGGCTTTTGCCCGTCATATTCCCTCGTTATTACCAGAAGTACAAAATGTTGCGACTGAGAATATTGCGATCTTTGCCAATAAAAACGGGGAATACAATATTGTTGATTACGGAACAGGACGAACTGTATATGGGCTTACCCCCCAGGCTGAGATCCTCCAACAATATCAGAACATAAAAAATCATGCGCCCTTCATAGCATTACATTGTGACGAAAAAGAGCGTAGCGAAGAAGGCGATAATTCGCTGAAATCCATTGCACAGGTTGCTGACTTACCTGGTTATAGGAAGCAGATAGGCTATTCAGCATTACCACAAAACGTCAATGTAATGGTGGTGATGGGACTGGGACTGGGTTACCACATTGAGCAACTGGTAAAACATCATAACATCAGTCACCTGATCATTTATGAGCCAGAGCGCCAGTATTTTCAGTGTTCTGTCCTTGCGCTCGATTGGCAACGTTTGTTGCAAACGATGGAGGCCAAAGGGACAGCTGTATTTTTACTCCTTGAAAAGGATGGACGGGATCTTATTGAGAATATTACCGAACTGACCCAACATGTTAACGTTGATGGCTTTTATTACTACAAGCACTATAACCATGCAATTTTTGATCGTTTGGAGGTTGGTTTAAGAGACAAATCCTGGTCTCAATTGTCTAGGGACGGATTTGATTTAACTCCGAATAGCAATCCAAATCTCTTTTTGCCGGTGTGGTCAGGCAGTATCGAACTGGAAATGGTGCACTCCGTTGATAAATCAGACACGTTGTTTAACCGCAATCTATCTGCATTTAAAAAATACTTTCCAGATATCTATAAAGAGTTTGCGGCGTATTGTCCGACTGACTGGCTGCCAGTAAGAAACGAGCATGACGAGATAAACCTTATTCAGAAACAATCTTTGGCCCCCTTCGGAGGAAAGGCTCCCAGGCAGGATGCTGATGAAAGTTTTAACCACTTTAAACGGTTCCCACAAAAAGACGGTCTTGTTCTGGGCTATACCGGTACTAAGCTTAAACGATACAAACACTATCAGTTTGTGGAGAAAACCGAATCGCTGCTTAACGACATTGCGGAGGAAGCAGGCCAGTTGCCAGCAACCGTAAAATCTTTGATTATGTTCGGTATCGGGCTTGGTTATCAGGTCGAGGCGCTTTTTAAACAACGCCGTGTGGAAAAATTATTCCTGTGTGAGCCTAACCGCGACTTTTTCTATGCCTCCTTATATGCCATTGATTGGCATTCTATTCTGAACCAGGCAGACAAAGATAATTGCCGGATATATATCAATATTGGTGACGATGGTTCGCATTTGTTCAGAGACTTACTGGCCCAGTTTTACTCAATAGGTCCCTACATTCTGGCAAGTACCTATTTCTATCAGGCTTACTACAATGCGCATTTAGTACACGCCCTGGCTCAACTTCGGGAGCAACTGCAAATTGTCATTTCGATGGGTGAGTATTTTGATCATGCGCTGTATGGTATTTCTCACACCATTGAAACGATCAACCGTGGCTATCCGCTGTTAGAAGCTAACCCTGCTAAAAAGTTAAGCTTGAAGCAAAAGGAGACCCCAGTCTTTCTGATAGGAAATGGCCCATCTCTGGATGATTGTCTTGCTACCATCAAGGAATGGCAGGGGAGAGCGATAGTTGTGTCATGTGGTACTGCACTGATGCCTTTATATAAGAATGGTATTATTCCTGATTTTCATGCTGAAATTGAGCAAAATCGCTCCACCTTCGATTGGGTTAGTCGCATTGCTGATTTTGACTTTTTAAAACGCGTCAGTCTTCTTAGTTGTAATGGAATACATCCCGATACCTGCGATTTATTCAAAGAGGTTTTCGTCGCTTTTAAATCCGGTGAATCATCGACCGTATCATCTCTTAACATTATTGGTCGTGCTGCATACGAAGAGCTGGATTATGCCTTCCCGACAGTATCGAATTTTGCGTTGAATCTATTCATTAAGATAGGCTTTAACCAGATCTACTTGTTTGGTGTTGATCTTGGATTTACTGATCGTAAAAAACATCATTCCATTCAGTCCGGCTATTATGAGAGTGATGGCGAGGAGATGTACGATTACAGTGAGAAAAATAATACCTCTATTGTTGTACCGGGTAATTTTGAAAAGACTGTTTTTACCAAGCATGAATTTAAAGTATCTAAAGATATTCTGGAGCAAACACTATCGAATAAGTCGTTAGACTGTTTTAACTGCAGCAATGGTGCAAAGATCAAAGATACATTACCGCTAAAATGCGACGACGTTTTATTGGTCAGTACAGAAGAAGATGCCTCAACTGTGGTGGAGGTAATTAAACGTAACGTGTTTAAGCCCGTTGCTAACCACAGGCATTACATAGCGCAGTTTGCTGCGAGATACCGACAGGATATTCTGTTAGCGGAATTGGATCATCTGCTAGCCCTGATCAATGAGCCGATAGTGTCTGTCGAAGAGGTCAATACGCTAATAGAAAAGCAAAAGAACACTATCTTTGAATCCTATAAAAATGGTTCGTCATTGTTGTTCTACCTCCTCTATGGAAGTATGAATTACTGCAATGTACTGCTCAGCAAATGCGAGAATATAAAACAGGAAGAGACTTTACTGAATTATGCCGAAGGGGTTTTGCAGCAGTGGTCAGCTTTTCTGGCCGAAGTAAAAGAATTGGTCCATCATTTAGATGTCAATTTCGATACTTCCGAGTCATTTGGAGACATCAGGCAAGTGGCTCACCTAAAGCGTTTCAGTGCAAAGACTGTTTACCTCACCAATATTCATCAAGAGCACATATTTAATCAGTTCAAGGAACGTTTCTTCACTAAAGACGTTATCGAGATCAAAGTACTTGAGCCAGATAGTTTAGAGACTCTGCAGTTAGTTGGAGACGAAGCCATCCGATTTGCTTTTTTGGTCAATAGTCAAAAGCAGGTTGACCACTTAATTGATGTCTTAAATGCCAGTTCGCTCACACAAGGTCATGTTTTTTGGTTCAGTGAAAATGTGTCTGAACTGGATTTTTCCGGTTTGCGTTTTTCCTGCAGTATCGTTGTTCATCCGGATTTTGTTTATGGTCCTGATGGCCTGCGGCAGATAGTTGAGGGAAGCGCTGCATATTGGGTGGAAGAACGCATGCCCTACGTTGCGTTAAAATATAATTTCCAGGCGGATTACAGCAGAGTCGTTGTACCAAAGGTTAAAGTCAGAGCAAGTGCCCATCATAAGACAGTCATGACAAACTTTTACTATAAAGTGGTTACTAACACGCAAGACTATAGTCATTATCTGGATTTCGGCGAATACCTTGTCTTTGCATCCGATAATGACTTGCGTTTGAATTTGACAGATATGGCTGGTAACAGAGCAGGGCTGTTTTCTGTGGCAAACCTAACGGCGGATACATTGCTGGAGGCTGAAATCTGTAACGATGTACTGGAGTCCATTTACCTGACCTACGACGCGGGTAAAGCTGGCGGGAGTTATAATTAAGCCTGAAGCAGGGAGTAGGCCAGACACCGTGGGAATATATTCTTACCTATGCGCCTTATAGCCGTGCCTATAAAACGACAACTAGCGGCAACCCGTTTTCAACTGAAAGAACAACGAGGCACTACTTGAGTTTTTCGCGAAACCGTCGATAACACGAGTAGGCACTGCTAGTCCGCCTGGGGGCTTGTTAGTTTTAGCGCCTGTTGCGTTATGTTAATTTGTTGAGCAGTTATCGCGGAGAATCGTAGTTTGCTACCATTATCGGGCATATTCGGCATTAGTGCTGGGTTCATCTTCTATTTCGTGTCAGCGAGCAGTCTTCTTGTACTCAATAAAAAAGTACGTGCCCGTCGGGGGGCTTTGTCGAAGGTGCTCAATGTCAATGATATACAGATACTTATCCTGTCATCACTGGCAGTGAGTTGTGCCCTGGTGATGGTGCCCTGGTTAGCCTTCAGAATGTTTATCTGCACCGTCCTTTTCCTTTACGGTGTGTTGGTGTGGTTGGACGCGTTGTTATTTGTTCAATATCGTATTGAGGTTAATCGTCAGACGCTTGCCTGGTTTTTTACTGGCCGTAAAGGGATTGCCAAAGGTGTGCCTCACCTTTTCGAGCTAGTCAGACAAGCTCCCTGGATTATATTGATTCCGCTCTCATGGGGGGGCGTTCAGGTGCTCGTTTTATATGGCCTTTCATTGCCATTGGATTCGGTTTCTGATGAAACGGCAGGCAATTTTATAATGGTTGCTGGCGTTATTCTTTGCGCAACTTTGGCATTGCGTGGCTGGCAGGTTCTTTTCAATCCGGCTTCTCAGTTTTTTACTGCTCCCAGCCTGTTGACCAATATTGTGTTAGACGATCGATTTACGGGCAACGAAAATGTAGTGCTGGATAAAAGACATCAACCCTTTGTGAGGCCTTCGAGTGAGCTAGCTCAATCCAGCAAGCTAAGTGGGATTTGTCAGGGCGCTAATATTATTCTGGTTACTGTCGAGTCATTGGGGAATTACCTTGAGGAAGAACATAAAGAAGGGATCCGCTCACGCTTAAAAGAAAGGTTCAATGCTCACACCTGGCGGGGACAAAAACACTTTTGTCTATGTCCAAACACGACAGTATCGACTAATCAAATGTATACAGGGGCCTATTCTAATAATCCATACAACAAAGAGGATAGCCTTTTTCCAGGTGTCGATCCCCAGCACATTAAACACCTGAAAAAGCATGGCTATACCACCATGTTTTTGGATAGTGCTGATATTGCTTTGTATGATTATCACAAATTACTCAGGCGCATAGGGTTCGATCATGTGTGGGGCACTGACAACATGAATGGCAACGGACTAAAAGCTGATTATCGTTTATGGAATATGGTAGAGCCAGTCGCAGAAGCTGCTCAAAACGGCCCTTTTTTCTTACACATTATTAATGATCAGTCGCACATGCCGTATGAAACGGTTGATAAAGAGATGTTTAACCGTCATAAAGGGCTGGACGCAAAGTCACAATATATGAATGCCGTGGAAGAAGCGGATTACATCATTGATGAGTTTTTAAACCGTTTGGCCAGTAAAGTGGATATGTCTAACACGATACTGGTGTTTACTGGCGACCATGGTGAGTCGTTCGGTGAGTATGGCTATAGCTTCCACAGCAACTCCATTATTTTGCCTCAAATGCAAGTTCCCTTTTTTCTGACTCATCCTAATTTAGCATCCACGGTAATTGAACATTCATGTCACTTCGACCTGTTTCCAACTTTTTTTGATTTGCTAGGTATACCTGTTACCTATCCGCATCTGGGACGAACATTAGCTGATGAGACAAGACCTTTCGCATACCTGTTTCACTCTGCAACACTAAAAGGGAATACGCCTGCAAACTTCGGCTTTTTATTGAATAACGAATTATATTGGGTGGACCGGTTATTTAATCAGGTTAAACGAGTGCAGGACGGACATTGTTCTACGGTCACTGCCCGAGGGGAGCGTGAATATATTTGTTCATTGCTTCATCAGATGTTGAAACAACGGGCCATCATACAATGAAAATATTAACAGCATATCAATCCCGGAAGGCTCTCAGAGTAGACATGTATGCTGACAATAATGGTTTCGTTCGGGCTGTGGCTGCAGTCCAATATCCACAAGAGTAATTAATGAAACAGGTGAAACCCTTTAATATTGTCTTTTGTATTGATGATAATTTTGCTGTTCATCTTGCAGCATTACTTCGCAGTATTGTTATTAATACAGATCCCCAAAACACATTTTGTTTTCATGTGTGTTCGGCGGAGTTGTCAGCACAAAACCAGCATAGGCTGAACCAGGCGGCTGGCGAAGCGCATACTATTAACTACTACGAAATAGATAGTCAGAGATTCGATAATATGCCGGTTAGCCGGTTCTTTGCCAATCGAATGTCGACGGTGACTTATTTCAGACTCTTGGTCCCTGAATTACTGCATTCAGTAAATGGGCTGGCACTCTTTATGGATGCAGACATGATCGTGAATGCCGACATTGCTGATTTGTTTTCTGTGAATTTAAGCAATGCCGTTGCCGGAGTGGTTGAAGATTCATCGATCATTGAAACTGACTATTGGCGAGAACTTGGCTTACCGTTAAATCGCTACTTTAATGCCGGGCTGATGTTGATAGACTTATTTGCCTGGCGACAAAACGGCATCACAAATGCCGCGATGGAAATGATTGATTCGGGCAAGACCTATAAATTTAACGACCAGGACATATTAAACCTGGCGCTGAAAAATCAGGTTGAATTTTTAGACCTTGGCTGGAATGTGCAGCAGGCCAGTTTGCAGAAGCTAAAATGGGCTAACAACGCAAAAGTCATTCACTACAACGGTGCGGAAAAGCCGTGGCAGTTTTCCTGCATCCATCCATTTACAGAGCTGTACCGGCGGTTTAAGGCGCAAACCTGTTATGCTGAAACGCCACTCATTCACTTTATCGACGAGCATGACCGGCAGCTGATCGATCTGATTGTTCAGTCAAAAACCTCTGATGTTTATATTTACGGTGCCGGGCAAAAAGGGCGCAGAATAGTGTGTTACCTGCAAACCAATTTACCTGCAGTGAATATCTCTGGACTCATTGATCGGTCTCCAAAGATGAATGCATTCAATGGGATCCCTGTAGCATCGGTAATCCCGCAATCTGATGAAGCACGCATTGTGGTGGCCTCCTCTGCCTATGCTGAGGAAATAGTCAGGCAACTTCAACAAAAACAGGTACCGGCCGATAGCATTATTGCCGTTGTTGATGAGTAAATCAGGAGTCTTCGCTATGTCTACATCGCCTGTAATATCGATCATTGTGCCTTGCTATAATCATGCGCGCTTTCTGCCGGCCAGGCTCGAATCTATTTCGAAACAATCGTTTTCTGATTTTGAAATTATCTTGCTCGACGATGCAAGTCCGGATAACAGTCAGGCTGTCTTACAGGCGTTTGCCAAACAGGAGTCGCGGGTTTCAGTAACTGACTTTAATGCTCAAAATGGCGGCTGTGTTAACGATCAATGGATTAAAGGAGTACATTTGGCGAGGGGAGACTATGTGTGGATCGCGGAAAGCGACGATGTTTCCCGGCATGATTTTCTGGAGGTACTTCTGCAACAATTTGAATCCTCACCGCAGATAAGTATGGCATACAGTGATTCCATGATAATTGACGAGTCCGGCACGCCTCTGATGCGCTACGATTACAGTTCGGATGACTATAAAAATCGTTGGCAGAATAACTTTGTTCTGGAAGGCAAAACACTGATTAACGAACATTTAGTGTTCAAAAATGTAATACCCAATGTGAGCGCAGTTCTGTTTAAGAAGAACAATCTGAAAGCTGCCTTGCAGAAAAGTACAATGAAATATTGTGGCGACTGGATGTGCTATGTCAGGGTGCTGTCAAATTCTGCGATCGCTTACGTTAATCAGCCTCTCAATTTTTTCAGAGCTCATGTTCAGTCTACCAGATGGCATAATCAGGATAGCTACAAAGTCGCTTTAATGGAAAAGAAAGCCATATTAAAGGAAATAAAACGTTTGGAAATACCTGATAGCCTGGAAAATATTTCAAGGTCGTTCAGAAGAATGTTTAAAAATCGCCACAAATTTAAGCGTATTAGCAAGCTTTATAATGTGCTGGATAGCAGTATAGCTTGCAATGACAGTGTGGCATTGTATGGCTTTAACGATATTTCTGAGTACTTACTGCTTGATTTCTCACCTCAGATTCGATTTTCAGTGATTTTTGACAATGACGAAGACAAACAAGGTACTGAAAAAAACGGGGTTCCGGTGAAAAGCCTTACAAAAGAGTGGCTCGAGGATATTGATGTCGTTGTGATTTGTTCATTTGCCTATATCGACGAAATGCGCGCTTCTTTGCAAGCGCTACGGTTCAGAGGCAATGTTTTAACACTGTAAACCACTGTGTTGAACAATATGGATTATGTCTTTGTAATTGCTATTTTCTCGGAGTTTCCTAATGTCTGAAAAACAGTTAGTCCTGGTGCTTGGGATGCACCGTTCCGGAACAAGTTTAGTCACTAGCCTTATCGAAGCTAACGGCTTTTCTTGCGGAAAGTATCCTATGAAACCAAGCAAAGATAATCCCAATGGTTATTGGGAAGATGAACTCATTGTGGGTATCAACGAGAAGTTATTATCATCCTTAGGGCTTTACTGGTTTTCTTTAGTATGGCTGGAGTTATCAACACTTAAACAGAGCCCAATCTACGAGGAGTTGCGTGAGTCAGCCCGTAATTATCTGCATGAGCTTTTGAGTGAAAATAATAAAGTTGTCATTAAAGATCCCAGGATGTGTATTTTGCTGCCATTTTGGTTAGATGTTTTTTCTGCGATTGATTCTGAAATTAAGATCGTATTGGTAAAAAGAAACTTTTTTTCAACGGCGAGCTCTTTGGTAAAAAGGGATAAGTTTGATTATGAGTATGTCTCTCAATTAATTTACTTGCACTGGGCGTCGATTGTTCGTTTTCTTCCGCAATCCTACGCAAGGTTACTGATTCAATACGAGGACGTCAGGCAAAATGAAATCGAAGTTCGCCAGTCTCTTATGGCGTTCTGCGGAGTGAGTTCTTTAGTGGAAAATGCATTATTCCAGAGTGAACTCGAACATCACGCTGTGACCTCAACAAACAACTGTGGTTTTTGTTGGCAGCAAAAAATGTTGCTGGATTTTCCTGATGCAGAGGTTGATGAAACAAGAATCCGCTCACTGAGATCTTTTTACCACGCGCTGAATGTCGCCTACTTTCGTCCCTTACACCGGGAATATGTGATTAATGAAATTAAAAACATTGCCGATAGGTGTAAAGGTAAAAGAGTCATCTTATATGGGGCGAGTGAATTAGCATCTGTACTGGTTGGGCAATTATCGGAGTCGATTGTGTTAGCGGTTGATTATGCAGCCTCTGAAAGCCTTATAGTTAACCGCTACGGACTGGTGTTTAATCCACCAGGCGCTATTGCGGATACCGATCACGATGTCATCTTAGTCGGTGTTACCGGAAGGAAGGAAGAAGTGATGGATTGTCTATGCCAGTATTCCAGTAAACCGATTATTTTTGCTGAAGAGTTGCTGTTGGAAAATTGACCTGCGCAATCCCGCCCAAACGACAATAAATCAGACTGTCTGTGGTAACGGAGAGGAATTACAATGCCAAAAACCATTGAACAAACGATGGCATCTTATCCCTATGACAAAGGTGGTATAACGCTTGATGAAGCCAGAGCCCTGTCAGCTTATGCGGCAAATGTTACCGTTGGTGTAATAGTAGAGATCGGTTCTTATAAGGGCAAGTCTGCGTTAGCTTTTGCCCATGGGGTCCAAGCGGTACAAACTGACTCGCCAACCCCTGTATATTGTATAGACCCGCACAAAGCATTTGTCGGTGAACTCGGAGGCACTTTTGGCCCGAATGACAGAAAAGATTTTTTTCAGCTTATGCTTCAAAGCGGTGCCTATCAAAATGTCAACTTGATCAATCTTGAATCGACGGTGCTTACCAAGGGATGGGACAAGCCTATCGGTATGTTGTTTATTGATGGGGATCACAGATACGGTTCAGTCAGAGAAGATTATCAAAGCTGGTATCCACACGTTATTGACGGTGGGATCATTGCTTTTGACGATAGTAAACAGTTGCACGGTAAGACCCTGGGGTCGGCTGAATTTGTTAAAGAACTTATAGCCGCAGGAGCTGAACCAATCGAAACGGTGGGGAAGATATCCTTCTTCAGAAAGCCGTGTTCGAAACCAACACTGACTAAAACAACCAGTGTCAGAACCCTTTTAGTGTATGCAGAACAAAACATTGTTTGTGGTGGGTTAAGCCGCTTTGAACGCTTGGGACATCGATTGCGAAGGCGTGGGGTGGAGGTAAGCTTTTGTTTTGAAAATAACAGTGGGAACTGGTGTCCAAGCGGTTTTGAAACAATTTCACCAAGTGAAGCAGGAAAGAGAAATTGGGGGGCAACACTGATCCCCGGCGCAGGCTTTTCCGATGACTTTATTGAATCTCTGCAAACAAAACAATCCCAGCAGTTCGGCCTCCGGATACAGGCAGTATTGAACGACCGCTCACGTCGGGAAAACTTTATAGCGGTAAATCGCTCTTTTAAGCCAGACTCTGTGTTCTTTAATAACGCAGACTGGGATGACGGGAGTTACACTGACTTTCTGGCCAAAAAGTTTAAAGTAATAGAAGGAGCTGTAGATTGCGCTCACTTTTATCCTGCCATTACGCCTAGATCACAGACAAAATTTGTGATTGGAATTAGTACAAAGTCGCTAGAGAGAATATTGCCGGTAATGCAACACCTCGACAGCAATACTGAGTTACATGTAATGGGTAATATTCAGGGAGCTATAAAGAGCAATGACGCTTTCAACGAATTACTGCGGCGAAATGCGATTGTTGAAAAAGGACGGCTTAGTGAGTCTGAACTGCCGGCTTTTTATCATCAATGTCATTGTGTTGTTCACGTGGAAGAGTTTGCCGGTTGGGCGAATACAGCTGCAGAAGCCATGGCCTGTGGTGTGCCGCTGATTTGCACAACCGCCGGCACCCGCGCGTTCGCCAAACACCAGCAAACGGCGTTGGTGCTTGAAGAATTCTCAACGCAAGCCTGTATGGAAGCGATTGAAGAGGTGGCTATGCACCCTGAGCAGGCATTGCGTCGGGCCGCAGCCGGGAGGAGCAAAATTCAGGAGTACAACTGGGACGTCTTCTGTGACGACTTCATGTCATTATTATACGACGACGGGCGCGAGCATTACTTACGCATTCCTGAGCTCAACATGTTTGGTAAATGGCCTGTCAGCACACGAACAGAAGTTCTGCCGATATTAAAAACACTGGTTGAAGGCGCCAGTATATTAGATGCCGGCTGTGCAGAAGGCTACATTGATCACCTGCTGCTTCAGGAAGGCTGTAAACAATTAGATGGTATTGAACTGGATGGTGGACGGATTTTAACGGCCCGTGCACTGAGTAGTGATGACGCCAGGGCTAAGTTTATCCGCGCAAGTATCTCTCCCTGGTCTCAATTTTTACAGGTGCATGGTGATGAACTGTTAGAACAATATGACGTGGTATTATATCTGGCCGTTCATCAACACATTCCAGAACCTGATAGAATAGCGACTTTAAAAGGACTGTTAAACCGGGCCTCGAAGTGGTTCGTTTTACGCACTCCCGCCAGTCATTATCAGGACTGTGAGCTGATTAATGCCATCAGAGAGTCGGGTTTTCACTTACATTCTGAGCATTTGTCTGATAATCCAGGTGGTGCGGGACCGATCAGACTCTATAAGAAGGATGAGTGTTAATGCCGAAAAGGATAGTAGTGTCGTTTCCTAAATCTGGTAGAAGTTGGCTAAGGTATGCTCTTGAGTTGACCGAAGAGGCCAGCGATATCGTGTTTTGTCACGATGAATTTGAATATAACGATGGCGCCAAGCCAGCTCTGAATTTCGATAAGGATATTCGCTATAAACGTTATGATCGCCACGCCGACAAAATCGTTTATGTCGACCGGGACACACGGGATACGATAGTTAGCTTATATAATCAGGTAACCGGGCGATTTTCGGACTTTTTTAATTATACCGACAATATCTCGGCTTTCATCAGGGATGACTATTTTGGGGTCGATAATCTCATTCGATTTCAAAAGATGTGGCGTGCACTGGCTCGA
>NZ_CAJXQY010000011.1 GCF_913058315.1 uncultured Alteromonas sp.
GTCGGCAGCGTCAGATGTGTATAAGAGACAGGTCTTATTACCAGCAAGCGGTTAACGATGGCGCAACGGTGGTCACCGGCGGCGGCATTCCGGATATGCCTGATGCGCTGAAAAACGGCAGTTGGATCCAGCCGACCATCTGGACCGGCTTAAGTGATGACTCCGCTGTGATCAACGAAGAGATCTTTGGCCCCTGTTGCCATATTCAGCCTTTCGATACCGAAGAAGAAGCGATAGAACAAGCCAACCGCCTCCCCTATGGCCTGGCCAGCGCTATCTGGACCGAAAACCTCAGCCGCGCGGCACGAGTGGCCGGGCAGGTAGAAGCTGGGATTGTCTGGGTGAACAGCTGGTTCCTGCGCGATTTACGCACCGCTTTTGGCGGCAGTAAGCAATCGGGCATAGGCCGCGAGGGGGGTGAGCACTCACTGGAGTTTTACACCGAACTCAAAAACATCTGTCTTAAGTTGTAGGAACAGGTATGCAGGCTCTCAGTAGTAATCCCAGCGCGGAAACAGGCAAAACCATTCAGGCCGCGGGCTGGCAAACCAACCTCCACGATGTGGGCGAAGGGTTTCCGGTCATGCTGATCCACGGCTCCGGCCCCGGTGTCTCCGCCTGGGCAAACTGGCGTCTGACTATCCCTGAGCTTGCCAAACAACGCCGGGTGATCGCCCCGGACATGCTTGGCTTTGGATATAGCGAGCGCCCTGCGGATGGGCTTTACCACAAAAGCCGCTGGGTCGAACATGCCATTGGCGTACTCGACGCGCTGGACATTGAGCGGGCCGACATTATTGGCAACTCGTTTGGCGGCGGACTGGCCCTGGCCTTAGCCATCGCTCACCCTCACCGCGTGCGCCGTATTGTGCTAATGGGCAGTGCCGGGGCTAGCTTCCCGTTAACGCCTGGACTTGATGCCGTGTGGGGCTACGAGCCCTCGCTTGAAAACATGCGCACACTGCTCAACATTTTTGCTTTTGACCGTTCACGGGTAACCGATGAGCTGGCTCAGTTGCGCTATGAAGCGAGTATCCAGCCCGGGTTTCAGGAAGCGTTTGCCGCCATGTTTCCGGCCCCGCGTCAGCGTTGGATAGAAATGCTCGCCAGCCCCTTAGGGGCGCTGGCCAGCCTGCCTCACCAAACCCTGCTGGTGCATGGCCGCGACGACCGGGTGATCCCGCTGGCGGCCTCCCAAACCTTGCTGGAACTGTTACCTAATGCTCAGTTGCATGTATTCAGCAAATGCGGTCACTGGACCCAGATTGAGCAAGCCAACCGCTTTGTGCAACTGGTCACTAATTTTCTTAATGAGGCAAATATCGCCTCCCAAACCGGAACCTGATTTATGGACGCAAAGTTAATCAAACAGTATGGCGATGAACTTTACAACGCCATGCAAAACAAACAAGCGGTAGCACCGCTGACCTCACGGGAAAGTGATATCAGCATTGAAGATGCCTATCACATTTCATTGCAAATGCTGAACCGGCGTATCGATGCCGGCGCGAAAGTGATTGGCAAAAAAATTGGCGTAACCAGCAAAGCCGTGCAAAGCATGCTCAATGTTCACCAGCCCGATTTTGGTTATCTCACCGACGATATGGTGTTTAACCAGGGTGAAGTGATGCCCATCAGCGAACGGCTTATCGCGCCCAAAGCGGAAGGGGAAATTGCTTTTATTCTCAAAAAAGATCTAATGGGACCAGGCATCTCTAATGCCGATGTGCTGGCCGCTACCGAGTGCGTGATCCCGTGCTTTGAAGTGGTCGACTCCCGTATTGAAAACTGGCAAATCGCCATTGAAGACACCATTGCCGATAACGCTTCCTGCGGCCTGTTTGTACTCGGCGACAAAGCCGTTTCTCCTCATAAGGTCGATCTGGTGACCTGCGGAATGGTGGTCGAAAAGAACGGCAAAATTCTCTCCACCGGCGCCGGTGCTGCAGCGCTAGGTTCTCCGGTAAATTGTGTAACCTGGCTGGCGAATACACTGGGTGAGTTTGGCATTGGGCTTAAAGCCGGTGAAGTCATTCTATCGGGCTCACTGGTACCGCTGGAACCGGTTAAGGCCGGTGATTTTATGCGCGTTGAAATTGGCGGCATTGGCTCCGCCAGTGTGTATTTCACCTGACAGGAGCAACCGCTATGAGTAATAAACTGAATGTGGCGATTATTGGTTCCGGCAATATAGGTACCGACCTGATGATCAAGGTGTTACGTACCTCAAGCAATCTGAATATGAGTGTGATGGTAGGCATAGACCCGCAATCGGACGGCCTGGCTCGCGCCCAGCGGATGGGTGTTGCCACCACCCACGAGGGCGTGGACGGACTGATCAATATGCCGGAGTTTAACGATATCGGCATTGTGTTTGATGCCACCTCTGCCGGTGCTCACCTTATCAACGATAAAAAGTTAAAAACCGCTAAACCCGGTATTCGTCTGGTGGATCTCACCCCGGCAGCCATTGGCCCTTACTGCGTGCCGGTGGTTAACCTCGAAGATCACATTGAACAGCCCAACGTGAATATGGTCACCTGCGGCGGCCAGGCAACTATTCCCATGGTGGCTGCGGTTAAACAGGTGGCTAAGGTGCATTACGCCGAAATAGTCGCCAGTGTATCGAGTAAATCCGCCGGTCCCGGCACCCGGGCAAACATAGATGAATTTACTCAAACTACCGCTCGCGCCATTGAGCAAGTGGGCGGTGCCGATAAGGGCAAAGCCATTATTATTCTTAACCCGGCCGAGCCGCCCATGATCATGCGCGATACGGTATATGTGCTTTCTGAACAGGTTGACAAAGCCAAAGTCGCTGCATCGGTAGAAGAAATGGCTAAAGCGGTACAAAGCTATGTGCCGGGCTACCGGCTTAAGCAAAAAGTACAGTTTGATGATATTCCAGCTGACGCGCCGCTGCATATTCCGGGGCTGGGTAATTTCAGCGGTTTGAAGACTTCCGTATTTCTGGAAGTAGAAGGCGCTGCGCATTACCTTCCGGCCTATGCCGGTAACCTCGACATTATGACCTCAGCGGCCATGGCGACGGCCGAGCGCATGGCCACATCAATACTCACAGGAGGCGCATAATATGAGCTTTAATCCTGGTAAAAAACTGTATATCTCTGATGTAACCTTACGCGACGGCAGTCATGCCATTCGCCATCAGTATTCCATTCAAAACGTGCAGGATATCGCCCGGGCACTGGATGCGGCCAAAGTTGACAGTATTGAAGTCGCCCATGGCGACGGGCTGCAGGGCTCCAGCTTTAACTACGGTTTTGGTGCCCATACCGATCTGGCCTGGATAGAGGCAGCCGCCGATGTCCTGACCCATACCCAGATTGCCACGTTACTCCTGCCCGGCATTGGCACTATTGAGGATCTCGACGATGCCTATGCCGCTGGCGCGCGGATTGTGAGGGTGGCCACCCACTGCACCGAAGCTGATGTGTCTAAACAGCATATTGAACATGCCCGCAAACTGGGAATGGATACCGTGGGCTTTTTGATGATGAGCCATATGCAAACGCCGGTTGGACTGGCCGAGCAGGCGAAGCTGATGGAGTCTTACGGCGCAACCTGTATTTACGTGGTGGATTCAGGCGGTGCCATGGGCATGCAGGATATTCGCGACCGCTTTCGCGCGGTGAAGGATGTGCTGGACCCGGCTACCGAAACCGGCATTCACGCCCACCACAACCTGAGTTTAGGTGTAGCCAATTCTATTGTGGCCGTAGAGGAAGGCTGCGATCGCATTGACGCCAGTCTGGCTGGCATGGGAGCAGGCGCGGGTAATGCTCCCCTTGAAGTGTTTATTGCTAACGCCGACAAGCTGGGCTGGGAGCACGGAACCGACCTTTACGCACTGATGGATGCGGCCGACGATATTGTTCGCCCTCTGCAGGACCGCCCGGTGCGGGTAGACCGGGAAACCCTGGCACTCGGTTATGCCGGTGTGTATTCAAGTTTCTTGCGCCACTCAGAAGTGGCAGCACAAAAATACGGCCTCAAAACCGTGGATATTTTAGTTGAGCTTGGTCGCCGCCGTATGGTGGGTGGCCAGGAAGATATGATTGTAGACGTTGCCCTGGATTTACTGGCACAACAGGAAGGAGGTGCTAAGTGAGCACTCGCACATTAACAAAAGATCAGATGCTTTCTTTGGCGGAGCATATTGAAAACGCCGAGTTAAACGTTCATGACATTACCAAAGTCACCAATGACTTCCCCGACATGACCTTCGACGACGCCTACGACATTCAGTGGGAAATTCGCCGTCGCAAAGAAGCCCGGGGCAACAAGGTTGTTGGCATGAAAATGGGCCTCACCTCCTGGGCTAAGATGGCGCAGATGGGCGTGGAAACGCCGGTTTATGGCTTTTTGGCCGACTATTTTTCGGTGCCGGATGGCGGTGACATTGATACCTATGAGCTTATTCACCCTAAAATTGAGGCGGAAGTGGCCTTTGTAACCAAGGCACCGCTTAAAGGGCCTGGCTGTCACATTGGTGATGTGCTGGCGGCCACCGACTTTATTATTCCGGCGGTAGAGGTCATTGACTCACGTTACGAGAATTTTAAGTTTGATCTTATCAGCGTGGTTGCCGATAACGCCTCATCCACCCGCTTTATTACCGGTGGTCGTATGGCAAAAGTAGAGGATGTGGATCTTAAAACCCTTGGCGTGGTAATGGAAATTAACGGCGAGGTGGTTGAGCTCGGCGCCGGTGCTGCCGTACTTGGCCATCCGGCCTCAAGCGTTGCCATGCTGGCTAATATGCTGGGTGAGCGCGGTGAAGAAATTCCTGCCGGTACCTTTATTATGACGGGCGGCATTACAGCAGCCGTAGCCGTAAATAAAGGCGACAACATCACAGTGCGCTATCAGGACCTGGGTTCTGTTTCGGCGAAGTTTGTGTAGGAGAACAACATGCCTATTGCACATCTGGAAATTCTGGAAGGTCGCACTGAGGAACAGCGAGCACAGTTGATCAGCGAAGTAACAGCGGCAATTTCCCGGTCAATCGATGCACCGAAGGAGCGGGTGAGAGTCATTATTACTGAAATTCCCAAGGCCAACTGGGGGATTGGCGGCGTGCCGGCCAGTCAGGTTCGGTAACCGGATTAGCTCAAAAAACAAAAGCCCCGCGAATTATCGACGGGGCTTTTTTGCCAACAAACCATCTTAGTTTGCGCGGCTGATTAGGGTACCTGTGTAATCACCAGCGGTAATGTAACGGTTAATTTTCGCTACGTTTTCGCCATATTGCTCAACAAAGTCAACAATTGGCAGCTCGTTACAAGTAACGTTGTCTTCTACAAAACCGCGGGTTAACCCTGCATCCTTAATCGCTTTGTGTAATTTCATTTTATTACCATTGGCGGCGACTACACAGATTTCTGAAGTCACCGCATCATCTGCTGCAACAAATTGAGAATTTGCCTGAGCTGCTGACAGTGCACCGAAAGTTAAGCCTGCAATCATTACTACTTTAGTGAAAGTTTTCATCGTTATTTCCTTTTTACCATTTACGGGAGAGAGTTGCTTAAGATAGAGCAACGACGATGCCAACTTTTTTAACCTTTAAATATCAATAGCTTAAATTAAAAATTAATTTTAAGCTCGATTTTGGATAAACAGCAAAAACCAAAATCTGGTCATTTTAACCAAAATTTAGCATCCAGTGATTCAGAGAGAGGAAATAGGTGCAACGCAGGCGCGTACGCATAAAAAAGCCCACGTTAAGTGGGCTAAACAGCAAGAACGCATACACACTTAGTAAGTGTTCTTAATAGTATGGCTATTGTTTAAAAATAGATCAAAAAATTTACTAAAAATTATATTAAACTTTAGTTTATTTACCCAAGTCTATTTTCACATTAATTCTGCGGACTGCTATCAGTGCACTGGATCAGCCGTAATAGTTCAGCGGCAGCTAATGCATCATCCAGTGCACGATGGTGATTTTCCAGGGCGATTTCAAAATGCGCCGACAAAGCGCCCAGACCATAAGATTTGAGTCCTGGAAAACTTTTTCGCATCCGTGCACAGGTACAAAATTTCGGCCGTTTAAACTCCAGTTCAAGACGGGCAAACTCTTGCTTTATAAAACCATAGTCAAAATTGACGTTATGGGCAACAAACACACTGTCTTTAGTAAATGCCTCAATATCCTCGGCCACTTCAGCAAATACCGGCGCACCTGCCACCATGTCATCACTGATGCCGGTTAACTGGGTAATTCTGGAGGGGATATGTCGCTGCGGGTTAATAAGACTCTGCCAGCGAGCCACTTCTTCGCCACCGATAAGCTTAACCATACCCACTTCCGTTATACGATGGTACGCCGCCTGCCCACCCGTGGTTTCGATGTCTACAACCACGTACGGCTGCATCGGATCCTGATACCATTGAACCTGTGTGATCCCCACTTCAAACCCACACTGCCTCAGGCGCTGAATGGTAATCAGTTGATTACGTCGCAGTTGATCGCCCGGTGCCTTGATTTCCTCAAAACGCAGGGTGTCATTTTCAATAACCAGAATATCCGGAAAGCCATCGCGCAGGCTGGCATAGTCTTTACACATAAGCACCAGAAACTCACGCAGGTTGTCTGTATTTGTATGATCAAGCAGTATTTTCAGGCTGTCCGGCAAGCCCTGACGCCACATAAAAATGTTATTCACTTTGCCATAATGGGCACTGGCTTGTTTAAGCAAATAGCGGTGTAGGGTATCTGTGTTGGCACAATACTTATCAAGGTGCTGTTCAATTTCACTGCCAAAGCGGGCGTAAAAATCGTTATAGCGTAGCACTTGCGGCCGACGGTCGAACTCACTCACCAACCCCCATTCACCGTATAACCAATCCCAGAACAATAGCCCGAATAACATGCGCCAGGGTTGATTTTCTGCCCGGTAAGCCGCCAGTCCCTGACGCCGGTAGTAACCAATAACCCCGTGCTCTACAGACTGATTGTGAATATCATCGAGTTGCACCACATGAGTGGCGTCACGGAGCATATCGGTTAAAGTGGAAGTCCGTTTTCGATCAAATTTACGGGCGTAGAAATCTTCAGCAAAAGCCAGCAAGGTGTCGGAAGACGGATCGTCAATTATCGCCTCAAGCGTTTTCTGCACCGCCTCTTTGTTGCCGAGTTTATAACTTTCCCGCAGCCATTTTTCCTGAGCCTGGTCGCTGCCAGCCTGCTGCAACAGGCTCAGCGCTTTTTGAGGATCCTCGCCGAGCCAGAAGCTGCCCATTTGAAACAGCAGCCGGTCCCTATAATCCTGTCCAATCGGGCAAAACACCCCAATTTCAGTATCCAGACTAAACGCCGCTTTCTCTTCGTCAGTGAGCTGCTTAAAAGCCGTTAACAGGCGCGCATAATAAAATGCACCACGGGCGGCATCCTGACTTTCAAAACGCGCCAGTTGCTGGCTAACATCCTGCCGAGTGCGCATCACCCCTAAATCCCGCATGGAAAATTGATTAAGGCGGCCTTTGGTATGGCCAAAATATAAAAACAACAAATAGTTGAGGGCGGGATCATAGGAGCGAAACCAATACTGCTCATCAAGCTCTGGTAATACAGCCAGCGGCTGACGAGCCATCACACCGGCAAGCTCATCGATCAGCGCTTGTTTCGGTAAAGTGCTGCTGGCCTGCCCCCCATTACACCTGAGTAACACAAGCAGGTCGCTCTTTGTCATTGCCTGGCCCAGCGAATAACTGTCCCCCTGACTCATACTGGTGAACCAGCCCGACTCACGTAGCCTGGTTAACCGTATTAACGGCGCGTCAACTTCTGCATAGTCGAAGGTTTTCGTGACAACAACAGGGTATTTGCGGTTGGCGGCACGCACTATCAGGCACTGGTCATCGCTGTCCAGGGCCTGGAAGTGTTCAATAAAAGTAGCGGTACTGGCATCAATTAACGGCCGGTTTGCGCCCTCGAAAAATTGCAAAAATTCATGAAAGTGATCGAGGTAATACCGTTCTGGGAGAGTTTTTCGCATTGCAGATCCTGAACCTATAACATGTATAAATATACAGCATCTAACATAAATTGCTACTGTTGTGACTCACCCGCCGGCGCAATCTTTTGCCGAGCCACCCAGGCAAAATATTCGCTAAGCGGAGGGTCGGCTTTAAGCCGCTCAAGCGTTGACAGGGTCTTGGCCAGGGTCATCTCATCATAAAAGCGATGAATACCATTATGGCACTGGCGACATACCATGACGCCCTCGGCGAGTTCGGCTTTACTGTAGCGCTTTTTAAAGAAGTTACGGCGATGCATTTTACGCGGAATAAGATGATGAAAGGTCAGCCAGTGGATTCGTCCGCAACAACAACAGCGCCCTTTTTTCACCTGATTGGCCAACTATCTGTCCTCCTGTTCAATCCAGCTGTGCAGCTTGTACGTATAGCCTAACAATAAAGAGCAACCACTACAGGCAAAGTACTATGAGTTTAACCAAGGCCAGCACCTTTGAGTGCCCCTACTGCATGACGATTAACGATATCGAGGTGGACGAAATCAATGATATTGGCCAAAGCCTGGTAGTGGACTGCCAGATTTGCTGTCAGCCTATTCTGGTGTCTATTTACGACAGTAACGGCGAACTTGATATCCGTGCAGAAATGGAGAACGAATGAGTATACAAACCATTGATGCAGACGGCATTGATGCCATGGCACAGCGCTTTCGCGCTAACTTTATCAACAGTTTATCCGGCTATAAAAGCGCGAATCTGGTTGGCACCTGTAACGAGCACAAGCATACCAACCTGGCCATTGTCAGTTCGGTGGTGCATATTGGCGCTAACCCGCCGTTAATGGGCATGATTATGCGTCCGCACACGGTCATCCGTGATACCCTCGGCAATATTAAGCAAACGGGCTTTTTTACCCTTAATGCATTGCCGGTTAGCCATTATGCCAGCGGTCATCAAACCTCTGCACGTTACGACCCTGCAGTCAGTGAATTTGAGGAAGCCGGCTTTACACCGCTGTGGAAAAGTGACTTTGCGGCGCCGTTTGTGGCCGAGAGTCCACTGCGAATTGCGCTGAAGCTGGAAGACATTCTGCCCATCCCGACCAATAACACAGAGCTGGTCATTGGCCGGATCCAGCAGGTACAAATTGAGCCGTCTGTGATCACTGCGGATGGCACCGTGGATATCGCCGCCCTGGAGCTGGCAGCGATAACCGGCCTGGATACTTATCATCAGGCCAGACCGGTGGCCAAAATGGCCTATGCAAAACCGGACAGTGCACCCAAGCCGCTGCAGCTTTTTAATGCAGATCAATAGAATGAATAATTACAGTTGGTAGATCCATTTTTAACCTGTATAAGTAGAAACTAATAAATCTGTGCGATTCCATAAAAACCTGCCTCGGCAGGTTTTTGCATTTTGGGACCGAAGTAAAAAAGAATCATTCTCGTTAACTTTTTTGGAGTACTATTATGAAATCAGTCAATCGTCGTGATTTTCTGAAACTTTCCGGAACCACGCTAATTGGCATGACATTAGGCGGTGTAGCCCTGCGTGCGCAGGCTCAGGAACACCTGAGCGAAGAAGATGCCACCGCAAAGGCCCTGAAATACACCCACAAATCCACTGTGGAAGGTTCAAAATGTGCAAACTGCATGTACATTCAGGGTGATGCCGGCGCAGAATGGCGTCCATGTGCTATCTTCCCGGGCAAGCAAATCAATGCCAACGGCTGGTGTAGTGCGTGGGTGAAAAAGCCTGGCTAAACGCAGAACAAAAGATTTAAGAAGGCGACGTTACCGTTGGTGACGTCGCCTTTTTCATTATTGAGCTGGCTGTTGATAAGGCGATGCAATGCCTTTTACCGATTCAGCCTGCAACCGGTTAGGTAAAAACGCCGGGGTAGCAATAAACTGATTGGCCCGTTCAAAGGCCAGACCGGTATTGAGCACCTGAGCATCCTGCCACTGTCCGCCAATCACACTCAACCCCACCGGTAAATCTTTCACCGTGGTCAGCGGTACAGTGATATGCGGGTAGCCAGCAATGGCAGCCAGGTAACCAACGCCTACATAACCGGAAGGCGCGTTATCGCCATACACCGCATCAATTAAAAAGGCCGGGTTGTTTGACGGCCCCACCAGCACATCCACATTGTATTCACTTAACAGTTTGTCGATACCTTGTTCGCGGGTAGCCGTGCGGACAACGGCCAGCGCCTGCTGGTAATCCTCACCGGCCATCCCCTCAGTTGCAGCCGACTTTTCAAAAATAGACTGGTCAAATAACTGCATTTCCCGTGTTGAGGTGCGATTAAAGCCAATCAGCTCGTCGAGGTTTGCCACCGGCAAACTGGCAGGCGATGACAGCAAATACTCATTCAACGTGGTTTTAAATTCGGCGAGTAACACCAGGTAGGATTTCTCCCAAAAATCATCCGGCTGCTCGAGGCTCTCAATGTCAACAACCTGCGCTCCCAGTGCGGTTAATTTTGCCACGGCTTCATCAAAAGCCGCGATAATGGCCGGATTGTTACCTTGTCGATACCGCATGACACCCACTCTCAGGCCCTGGATATCGCCATTAACCCCGGCAAGCATACCGGCGTCGGGCCGGGCTCCAGCCAATGTGGCTTTATCATGCTCATCCTGACCGGCCATGACTGAGGCCATCAGCGCCGCGTCTTCTACCGAGCGAGCCATAGGCCCGGCGGTATCCTGTGTCACGGAAATCGGCACAATATGCGTACGTGGGATCAGCCCCACCGTGGGTTTAAAGCCCACAATACCGTTCATTGAAGAAGGGCAAATAATCGACCCGTTGGTTTCGGTTCCCACCGCAAGTGACGCCAGCCCGGCCGCCATGGCGGCACCGGAGCCCGAAGACGAACCACAGGCTGTACGGGAAAGGACGTGAGGATTACGGGTTAACCCACCCACCGCACTCCAGCCGCTAATGGAGTCCTCTGAACGAAAGTTAGCCCATTCCGACAAGTTGGTTTTACCCAGAATAATCGCTCCGGCTTCACGCAAACTGGCTACCAGCGGCGAATCACGACGAGTATTGTTATTAAGTAATGCCAGAGAACCCGCGGTGGTCGGCATATCTCTGGTTTCAATATTATCTTTAAGTAACACCGGAATGCCGTGCAGCGGGCCGGTTGGGTTACCACTAGCCAGCGCAGCATCTTTCGCTTTGGCCTCAGCCAACGCATTCGGATTAACTAACAACACACTGTTAATAGACGGTCCGCTTTTATCGATAGATTCAATACGTGCCAGATAACCAGACACCAGCGCTTCTGCCGTTAATTCGCCGCTTTTTATTGCAGCCACCTGTTGTGAAACCGGCGCATCCAGCCACTTATTGTCGAAAACAGGTTGGGTTTGCGTGGCGCATGACACGATAAAACAGACGAGCAAAATGCTAATCAGCCTTTGTTTCATATTTTTCTCCGGGCGGTCATTGCCGCTTTGTTATTATTGAGACGAAATGCTAATTACCTTAAATGAAAACAGCACCGAGCGCCATGCTGCGCAATCGCCGATACCAATTCTTACCATCCCTGTTAAAATTGCGTCTTTCTGTTTTAGCGCTGAGGATCCCATGCCCTGGTTACAATTACGAATCGATACGTCTGCCGAGTTAGCTGAACAAGTAGGCGGTATGATGAGCGCCAATGGTGCTCAGGCCGTTACCTTTGTCGATGCCAAAGACACGCCGATGTATGAGCCTAAACCAGGTGAAGTCATGCTATGGCCGGACACCCAGGTCGTCGGACTCTTTGACGCCGCAGACGACATGCCCGCCATTATTAAGCGACTGGAAAAAGCCAAAGTGCTGGGCAAAGCATTTAAATACCGCCTTGAGCCGCTGGAAGATAAAGACTGGGAGCGCGAGTGGATGGACAATTTCCACCCCATGAAGTTTGGCAACCGTTTATGGATTTGCCCCAGCTGGCGCGATGTGCCAGAGCCTGATGCAGTAAACGTAATGCTCGACCCCGGCCTGGCGTTTGGCACCGGTACACATCCAACAACCGCTTTATGCCTGCGCTGGCTCGACGGCATAGACGTAGCCGGTAAAACCGTGGTCGATTTTGGCTGTGGCTCCGGCATATTGGCCATCGCCGCATTAAAACTTGGCGCCAGGGAGGTCATTGGTATTGATATCGACCCTCAGGCTCTGCAAGCCTCCATGGATAACGCTCAGCGCAATAATGTGGCCGACCGTTTAAACGTTTATTTACCCGCCGACCAACCGGCACTGCAGGCCGATATCGTTATGGCAAATATTTTGTCCGGCCCGTTGCTGGAGTTACAGGATGTCATTACCGGCTACTGTAAGGCACAGGGCTTACTGGTACTTTCCGGCATTCTTGCCGAGCAGGTTGAGCGGATTGAACAGGCTTACGCCCGGGACTTCACTCTGGATGTCAGCGCGATTGATGAAGATTGGGCACGAATTTCAGGCCGTCGGCACGGTTAATTATCGACGATACTGGTTGACCTGTCTTAAATGTCAATGTCACAACTTTGACATGAAAACGAAAACTCATTGTCAATAGTGCACACGCAAATTTTGTGTAATTTTTAGCCTTTTCAAGATTGCAGAAAACGCGTACACTTAGCGCCCCGTTTCAGACAGGTGGTTATTTTCTACGCAAAGTTAGGTTGTTTTTTATGCGAATTGGAACTTACACACTTGATAACAACCTAATGTTAGCACCTATGGCAGGTGTAACAGACAGGCCCTTCAGACAGCTCTGTCGTCGTCTCGGAGCAGGCTTGGTTGTATCGGAAATGCTGAGCAGTAATCCAAGGGTATGGAATACAGCGAAATCCATGCAACGTATGGATCACAGCGGGGAGTCAGGTATACGTTCTGTGCAAATCGCCGGAGCCGATCCCGACTTAATGGCACAAGCAGCACAATTTAATGTTGCCAACGGCGCTCAGATTATTGATATCAATATGGGGTGCCCCGCCAAGAAAGTGAATAAAAAGCTGGCAGGTTCAGCATTGCTGCAGTATCCGGATTTAGTGGAATCCATTGTTCGGTCGGTAGTCAACGCTGTGTCAGTTCCCGTCACCCTGAAGATCCGTACAGGGTGGGACACGGACAACCGCAATGGGGTAAAGATTGCCCGCATTGCACAGGAAAATGGCATTCAGTCACTGGCTGTTCATGGTCGAACCCGTGCCTGTATGTACAAAGGTTTTGCCGAGTACGACACCATCCGCCAAATAAAGCAGGCGGTGTCAATTCCGGTAGTTGCCAATGGTGATATAACCTCACCAGAAAAAGCCAGGGAAGTGCTTGAGTATACTGAAGCTGATGCGTTAATGATTGGCCGCGGTGCCCAGGGCAATCCGTGGATATTCAGAGAAGTCTCCCACTATCTGAATACCGGTGAATTACTGGCCCCACCATCGTTAATGGAACAACATTCGGTGCTTAAAGAACACGTAACAGCGGTTCATGCCTTTTACGGCGCGGAAAACGGTGTTCGTATTGCCCGCAAACATGTGGGTTGGTATTTGATGGAGCACGATAAGGATCGTCAGTTCCGTAAAGTGTTTAATGCGCTGGAGTCTGCCGAAGAGCAGCTGCAGGCCATTGACCACTATTTTAACAACGTGCTGCCTGATGGTGAGGCCCGACAGATTTCACCGGCAGCTTAAGACTGATTAACAAAAGAGCAAGAAAGTATTATGTTCGATCAAAATGTAACTTCTCCTTTTACAACTACTGTAACTACTCCGTCACAAACTCAGGCACAAAAACCACTGCGTGACTCTGTTAAACAAGCAGTCAACAAGTACCTGAAACAGTTAGATAACACCAACATCGATAACCTGTACGAAATGGTACTGGCCGAAGTTGAAGCGCCTTTACTGGAAGAAGTTATGACTTTCACTCGCGGCAACCAAACCCGCGCAGCAATCATGATGGGCATCAACCGTGGCACACTGCGCAAGAAATTAAAGCAGTATGGCATGAACTAAGCCCTGCGGGCCTGGCCCACATAAGAGCACCTTTAGGTGCTCTTTTTGTTTAACCGCCGCGCTCGGCTCCGGAAGCGATGGCGGATAAAATGAGAGACTCCGGACACCCACACCATTGTTATTAACCTCATCGAAGCAAAATACCACTATGGAAACACCAAAACCGATCAAACGAGCACTGTTAAGCGTTTCAGACAAAACCGGCATTGTTGAGTTCGCGACAGCGTTACACGAAGCAGGCGTTGAACTGCTGTCGACAGGTGGCACCGCCAAGTTACTCGCTGACAAGGGACTGCCCGTCATTGAAGTGTCAAACTACACTGGACACCCAGAGATCATGGACGGCCGGGTGAAAACCCTGCACCCTAAAATTCATGGTGGCATTTTAGCCCGTCGCGGTACCGACGAAGCTGTCATGGCAGAAAATAACATTGGCCCTATCGATTTAGTTGCCGTTAACCTCTATCCGTTTGCGGCGACAGTGGCTAAAGACGACTGCACATTAGAAGACGCTATCGAGAATATCGATATTGGCGGACCGACTATGGTGCGGGCCGCGGCGAAAAACCACAAGGATGTCACCATTGTGGTAAATGCCGGCGACTACCCTCGTGTATTAAGCGAAATGCTGGATAACGCAGGCTCGCTGACCTACAAAACCCGTTTTGATTTAGCCATTAAAGCGTTTGAACATACCGCCGAATACGACGGCATGATTGCTAACTATTTCGGCGCACGTCTGGACTCTACCGAGTGTGCCGATGATTGCGAACACGATCACAGCGAATTCCCGCGCACTTACAATATTCAGGTCAGCAAAAAGCAGGATCTGCGTTACGGCGAAAACAGCCACCAGGCGGCGGCGTTTTATGTTGAAAATAACGTTCAGGAAGCCTCTGTAGCTACGGCGACTCAGTTAAACGGCAAAGCGTTGTCGTTCAACAACATCGCCGATACCGACGCTGCCTTAGAGTGTGTTAAAGAATTCGTTGAACCGGCCTGCGTTATTGTTAAGCACGCCAACCCATGTGGCGTAGCACTTGGCGAGAATATCCTTGAAGCTTACGACCGCGCATTCAAAACAGACCCCACCTCGGCGTTTGGCGGCATTATCGCCTTTAACCGCGAACTCGATGCTACAACTGCGCAAGCGATTGTCGATCGTCAGTTTGTAGAAGTCATTATTGCCCCGTCGGTCTCTCAGGCGGCAGCTGATATTGTGGCCACCAAGAAAAACGTACGTCTGCTGGTCTGCGGCGACTGGATGGGTCAGTTAACCGACGGTTACGACTTTAAGCGTGTTAACGGTGGTTTGCTGATTCAGGAACGTGACTTTGGCATGGTTGAACAGGAAGACCTTAAAGTGGTGTCTAAAGTGCAGCCAACTGAAGCGCAATTGCGTGACCTGATGTTCTGCTGGAAAGTAGCCAAATATGTGAAATCCAATGCCATTGTTTACTGTAAAGACAGTATGACTATTGGGGTGGGCGCAGGCCAGATGAGCCGTGTTTACTCAGCCAAAATTGCCGGCATTAAAGCGGCAGATGAAAAGCTGGAAGTCGCCGGTTCGGTAATGGCTTCCGACGCCTTCTTCCCATTCCGCGACGGTATTGATGCCGCTGCAGAAGCCGGGATTAAAGCGGTAATCCAGCCGGGTGGCTCAATGCGCGACGACGAAGTAATCGCCGCCGCTGACGAGCACGGTATTGCCATGGTCTTTACCGGTATGCGTCACTTCCGTCACTAAGCGCGCTGTATAACGTGTTTTTGCGTTGGCCTGACATCACGAATGTAAAAATTTTGTGTTAGGCTAGCGCAATAAAGTCCTGTTCATTAAACGATCTGATGAGCAGTGCAGTATAAACAACACGTTGTTAATGACAGAAGGGAAATACCAATGCGTAAATCTGCGGTTCTATTACTTGCCAGCTTACTGGCGACACCGGCTTTTACAGCCAATGCCGATGCCATTGCTGAGGCAGTAGCCAGCGATACACGTTCAAGCCAGGCACGCTTACGTGACGAATACCGTCATCCCCAGCAAACCCTGCGCTTCTTTGATGTTCAGCCTGACATGACCGTGGTGGAAATCCTGCCCGGTGGTGGTTGGTACTCAAATATCCTGGCACCATTGCTAAAAGAAGACGGTAAACTGGTTGCGGCGCACTTCTATGTGCAGGAAAATTCCCCTAGCTACTACAATCGTTTACTCGCCAACTTTAAAGAAAAAATGGCCAGCGACGGACCGTTTAGCGCGGTAGAGCTGACAGCCTTCGATCCCATTGTAAACCTCGAAGTGGCTAAAGCCGGCACTGCTGACCGCGTGCTGACCTTCCGCAACGTACACAACTGGTATATGGCCGATAAAAAAGACGGCGTAGTCAACGCCATGAAAACGTTTTTTAAAGCCCTCAAGCCCGGCGGTATTCTGGGAGTGGTAGACCACCGTTTACCGGAGTCTGATGCCGACGATAAAATGGAGTCATCTGGCTACATGAAGCAATCTTATGTCATTGAAATGGCAGAGAAGGCAGGCTTTAAGCTGGTAGCAAGCAGCGAGATTAACGCTAACGCAATGGACACTGCAGATCATCCACGAGGTGTTTGGACATTGCCACCAAGCCTGCGTCTGGGCGAAGAGAAACAAGCCCACTACCTGGCGATTGGTGAAAGTGACCGAATGACCCTAAAATTTATGAAACCTGAATAACTTTACGGAACACTCTTAATGAAGGTACTTGTAATTGGCGGTGGTGGCCGCGAACACGCGCTGGCCTGGAAAGCGTCACAATCGATTGGTGTAACTGACGTATTTGTTGCACCGGGTAACGCCGGAACAGCCACCGAAAAAGGCTTAACCAATGTTGATATTTCTGCCACAGACGTAGAGGCATTGGTGGTATTTGCCAAAGAAAATGGGATTGGACTGACGATTGTAGGTCCTGAAGCGCCGCTGGTGATTGGTGTAGTTGACGCTTTTGAAGCACAAGGCCTTAAGATTTTTGGCCCAAGTAAAGGTGCTGCACAGCTGGAAGGCTCGAAAGCCTTTACCAAAGACTTTTTAGCACGCCATAAAATCCCAACCGCCGATTACCAGAACTTTACAGAGATTGAGCCTGCGCTGGCTTACGTTCGCGAAAAAGGCGCGCCTATTGTGGTTAAGGCCGATGGCCTCGCCGCAGGTAAAGGCGTTATTGTCGCCATGACGCTCGAAGAAGCCGAAGACGCCATTAAAGACATGCTGGCCGGCAACGCCTTTGGTGAAGCCGGTAGCCGCGTGGTTATCGAGGAATTTCTTGATGGCGAAGAAGCGTCTTTCATTGTGATGGTCGATGGTAAAAACGTTTCGGCGTTTGCCACCAGCCAGGATCACAAGCGTATGGGCGACGGTGATACCGGTCCTAACACGGGCGGAATGGGCGCTTACTCACCGGCACCGGTTGTAACGCCTGATATCCACCAGCGGATTATGGATGAAGTGATTTATCCCACCGTTAATGGCATGGCAGAAGAAGGGTATCCCTACACCGGCTTTTTGTATGCCGGCCTGATGATTATGGCTGACGGCACGCCTAAGGTGATTGAATATAACTGCCGCTTCGGCGACCCTGAAACCCAGCCTATCATGCTGCGCTTACAGTCAGACCTGGTGGCCTTATGCCTGAAAGCCTGTGACGGTGAGCTGGCAGGTATCGAGATTGACTTCGACTCCCGCGCTGCCGTTGGCGTAGTGCTGGCTGCAGGTGGCTATCCTGCCGATTATGCTAAAGGCGATGTGATCTCGGGCTTAGACGCAGCCGCGAAACTGGAAGGCAAAGTCTTTCATGCCGGCACGGCGCTGCAAGACGGTGAAGTTGTTACCAGCGGTGGCCGCGTGCTTTGTGCCACGGCGCTGGGTAACAGTGTTACCGAAGCTCAACAACAAGCTTATCAGCTGGTTAAAGCCATTGACTGGAAAGATGTTTACTTCCGCAATGATATTGCCTACCGGGCCATGGCGCGGGAACAGGCTGGTTTAGCCAACTAGAGTAAGAAAATAACAAGCCGCTCACCAGAGCGGCTTTTTTCTACCTGAAACACCAGTAAGTTACTCCTGGGTTGCCGGCTTCTTATTAAACCGGTTAACCATGTTACCTGTGAATGCCCATACCATTACGCCGCCCCAGGCGATCATTGAAAATCCGGCCGGTATACACGCCAGGGCAATTAACTTTACCTGTTTACGGTTAAACATCATTGCCACCATGGCCGGTAAAAACCACACAAATAGTACCGATGCACCCACAACGGCAAACTGGGCGGGTGAAGTATTGTCGAAAAGCTGCGTTAAAAATTCCATATCATATATCCTGTAAGTGAGAGGGTTATACAGGTAGTCTTCCATAGCGCAGAAAAATTACACTGTTTCGCTAAATACCAAAAAATTGTGATAGCTCAAGCCTTCTCCCCGGCCGGGCTTGCTCAACATAATTGCTAGCGGGTAGAGTAAAACAGGAGTACTGAGGAGTTTTAATGAGCTACCAGCCAATTCGCAACCGTATCTATCATATTCTTGAGCCTCATCGTAAAGGCGATTACGTTAGCCGGGCCTTTGATCTTTTCTTAATCCTACTCATTTTACTCAATACCGTGGCGGTTATGGTGTCTACCGTGTCTGAACTCCACCAGCAATGGCACCCTCAACTGTATGCTTTTGAAGTGTTTTCGGTTGTGGTGTTTACGCTGGAGTATTTAGCCCGGGTATGGAGCGCCCCCAGCGCTCCGCAAACCGTCAGTTATCGCCAGGCACCATACCGCAAATCCTGGCAGCAGCGTTTACGCTATATGTTTACGCCCATGGCACTGGTGGATCTAGCCGCGATACTGCCTTTTTACCTGAGCATGTTCATCGCCTTTGATTTACGTATTTTACGGTTATTGCGGCTTACCCGGCTGATAAAACTCGGTCGTTACTCCCGTTCAGTTAATCTGCTATACACCGTTATTCGTAAGGAGCTACGCGTACTGGCAGCCGCGGTATCGGTTTTGGTTATCGTGATGGTACTGGCGGCCACTGGCATGTATTACATTGAACAACGGGCCCAGCCTGAAGCCTTTGGCAGCATTCCGGCCGCACTCTGGTGGGCAATCAATACGCTGACCACCGTAGGTTACGGCGATGTCACGCCGATTACGCCGATGGGCAAGATATTCAGCGGTGCGATAACTATTTTAGGGGTAGGGATATTTGCTTTACCAGCCGGTATTCTGGCCTCCCGTTTATCCGAGCAATTACGCTTGCGGCGCGATACCTTTCGTAAGCATGTAATGGAAGTCATCGCTGATGGCAGCCTCTCTCCCCATGAGTTATCCCGGTTAAATCAGTTGCGGGAGACGTTAGGCCTCGATGATGATCAGGCCAATTTATTGATCGACATTGCACAGGACTATAATCAGCACAATCAACACGCAAGCCCCTATCAGTACTGCCCTCACTGCGGAAAATCACTCCCTCCCGGGCAGGCCACCGATTCGCATCAGGGTTGATTATTGGCGCTCACAAGCTTATAAATAGGGATTATCTTATTGAGTATCTGACACAGACCAACCAAGAGTCTGACATTTAGGATCTCCATCAGCCCAAAAAGAGTGCGCATGTCGGTAAAACATCCCATTATTGCTATTACCGGTTCGTCTGGTTCCGGCACCACAACCACTACCAATGCGATTCGGCATATTTTTCGTAACCTGAAAATTGATGCAGCGTACGTTGGCGGCGATAGCTTCCACCGCTTTACCCGCCCGGAAATGGAAGTAGAAATACGTAAAGCGCAGGAGCAGGGGCGCCACATCAGCTACTTCGGTCCGAAAGCCAATGATTTCTCGTTGCTCGAAACCTTATTCAGCCAGTATGCAGAAGATGGCACTGGCCGGTTTCGCCAGTACCTGCACACCTTTGATGATGCCGTACCATTTAATCAGATGCCCGGTACCTTTACGCCCTGGCAGGAATTACCTAATGATACGGACTTGCTGTTTTACGAAGGCTTACATGGCGGCGTAAAAACCGAAGACATTGATGTGTCTCAGTATGTGGATTTACTGGTGGGCATGGTGCCCATTGTTAACCTGGAATGGATCCAGAAGATTGTGCGCGATACCACCGACCGGGGCCATTCCCGGGAAGCGGTAATGAGCAGTATTGTGCGCGGTCTGGACGATTACTTCCATTATATTACGCCGCAATTTTCCCGTACCCACATTAACTTTCAACGGGTGCCCACGGTGGATACCTCAAACCCGTTCAGCGCCCGTGAAATTCCCACGCAGGACGAAAGTTTTGTGGTGGTGCGTTTCCGCCGTGAAATGAAAAACGTCGACTTTCCTTACCTGCTGCAAATGATTGACGGCTCGTTTATGTCACGCATCAACACACTGGTGGTGCCCGGCGGCAAAATGGGGCTTGCCATGGAGCTGATTCTGACGCCACTGATTGAAGATCTAATGAAGCGCAAGAAAAGCCGCGGTTATCAGATGGACTGGGTGCAATAATTTAGTTGCGGCGGATCAGTTTTTCTCGCCCCCATGCAATGCGCCCGCTGACTTTTGAAAAAAGCCCACGCTTCCAACCAGGCTCGGCAGCGTAACTACCAATTTGAATATAGACAGGTGTTGTACAGACCAGTCCATCCGGATACTGTTGAGTCATTGCCACAGGGGAGCACACGGCGTCTCCGTCATCGCCGGTGTTGTTTTCAGAGCGTACCCAAACGGGAGGAGGTAACGTGGACACAGCCTGCTTTCAGCCAATCAGATAAGTTACTTGTCTTTACCATAACCCAGACTTAAGAGTGATTAAAGGATTTCAACCTGAATGTTTTAAGAATAGCCTCCGGGCACATTAAGTCATGAGCTGACCCTTTATGATGAGCCTCTTGCATGGGCAATGTGAACACATGCTAAGTAATCTCACGTACGACAAACCTCATGGTTCATTCCCGCGGGTGCAGGGAACACACTATTAGCGTTGACACCAGTAGTATGGGTGGCGGTTCATCCCCGTGGGCACGGGGAACACTTATTGATTGCATTTCCGTCTACATCTGCCAGCGGTTCATCCCCGTGGGCACGGGGAACACATTTCGGCAGTTGTAGCGAATTGCTCGTCAGACGGTTCATCCCCGTGGGCACGGGGAACACATGCGGCGGGCTGGCGTGGCGTGGATAAATGCCGGTTCATCCCCGTGGGCACGGGGAACACTGAACCTTGGTGAGCCTGACTTCCTCATTTAACGGTTCATCCCCGTGGGCACGGGGAACACAATATCGGATTGATATTCATCAACCGAGTTTACGGTTCATCCCCGTGGGCACGGGGAACACCAAAGTTAATGATGCCGTTTAGTTCCATCATGCGGTTCATCCCCGTGGGCACGGGGAACACGCCGACTCCAGCAACGATAGGGCTACAGATGAGGGTTCATCCCCGTGGGCACGGGGAACACGCTAAATAAGTGTCTGGTTTCAATTCGCCAGCCGGTTCATCCCCGTGGGCACGGGGAACACACAGAACTACTCAAAGAAGTTGAGCAAGCCGACGGTTCATCCCCGTGGGCACGGGGAACACTTGATCTAGTTAACCGCTACGGTTCCAGAAAGCGGTTCATCCCCGTGGGCACGGGGAACACGTGCCCGGCGTACTCTCAGACAAAGATAATGCCGGTTCATCCCCGTGGGCACGGGGAACACTATTGACATCAATCTCAACAGTGACCGGCTCGCGGTTCATCCCCGTGGGCACGGGGAACACTCGGCCGTTGTACCCTCAAAATCACTGATTGCCGGTTCATCCCCGTGGGCACGGGGAACACTGGTGCACTTTAACGCCGGGCGCACAACATACCGGTTCATCCCCGTGGGCACGGGGAACACCCATGAAATGCTGCGACATAACACCCGGAAGGCGGTTCATCCCCGTGGGCACGGGGAACACATGCACGTAGTAGTCAGGCATTTGGGTCATGGCGGTTCATCCCCGTGGGCACGGGGAACACTGGACGCTTCAATGCTGTGGTCCTCACTGTTCCGGTTCATCCCCGTGGGCACGGGGAACACTGTAAATCAACAGCTTTATATTCTTCAGCATGCGGTTCATCCCCGTGGGCACGGGGAACACACACTATGAAAACTTCAGACGTTATAGACAAACGGTTCATCCCCGTGGGCACGGGGAACACTACCAGACTCTCCGACTCTGGGAGTTTATGAACGGTTCATCCCCGTGGGCACGGGGAACACTTGGCCGGCACATCACCATTGATAACTGCAAACGGTTCATCCCCGTGGGCACGGGGAACACGGCCACCCATCCGGTATTACCTGTTCCTGTTGCGGTTCATCCCCGTGGGCACGGGGAACACGCGTCTTCCATCACCCAGTTAACGGGGATCATCGGTTCATCCCCGTGGGCACGGGGAACACCCCGACCAATGTCGGTGTTACCGTCGTACAGTCGGTTCATCCCCGTGGGCACGGGGAACACTCACGCCGTAAAATCATACAAGAGACACCGGGCGGTTCATCCCCGTGGGCACGGGGAACACGGCAGATATCTGGCGCGAACAGCATAACAACGCGGTTCATCCCCGTGGGCACGGGGAACACCAGGTAAAGAATATTCCCAAATCGCAAGAAATCGGTTCATCCCCGTGGGCACGGGGAACACTTCTCGCGTATCCTCTGGTGAGACAAATGAGACGGTTCATCCCCGTGGGCACGGGGAACACTCCGGCTCTTGAGTGTCGAACTCCAGGCGAGGCGGTTCATCCCCGTGGGCACGGGGAACACATTTCGCCTGATTACCTGTAAACGGTACAACCCGGTTCATCCCCGTGGGCACGGGGAACACGATGGTATACCAAAATATCAGAAACAATCATGCGGTTCATCCCCGTGGGCACGGGGAACACTTGGTTTGATTTGCACTGTGTTGGTGCGGTGCGTGGGCGGTTCATCCCCGTGGGCACGGGGAACACACGTATTTGCTCATATCACCAAAGGCAATGGACGGTTCATCCCCGTGGGCACGGGGAACACTCCATGTGGCTTATGCTCTGGTTGCCAGTGGTCGGTTCATCCCCGTGGGCACGGGGAACACCCTACCCGGTACGGGCGGAACATTGTGCGAGGCGGTTCATCCCCGTGGGCACGGGGAACACGTGAGTTTTGCATCCCCGTTCTGAGTCAGCAGCGGTTCATCCCCGTGGGCACGGGGAACACAAAAGAAAATTACAGAGCAGCAAGGATTAGACCGGTTCATCCCCGTGGGCACGGGGAACACCTTGTCTGTCGTTGGTTCGGCGTGTTAGCCGTCGGTTCATCCCCGTGGGCACGGGGAACACTTGGTTGTTCAGGTTGAGTTTTTAGCGGCTAACGGTTCATCCCCGTGGGCACGGGGAACACACATCCCTTAGTGTTTTGGTTAAGCTTTATGCCGGTTCATCCCCGTGGGCACGGGGAACACACAAAGAGCAATACCACATTATGGTGCTGAACCGGTTCATCCCCGTGGGCACGGGGAACACCTGGAAAGTGCGGTCAGTGAGTTCACCGATCGCGGTTCATCCCCGTGGGCACGGGGAACACACCAGCGGGTTAAACACGTCTCGACCATCATGCGGTTCATCCCCGTGGGCACGGGGAACACACCAGGAAATCATCAAACTCTTTGGTGAAATACGGTTCATCCCCGTGGGCACGGGGAACACCTATGCCTTGTCGCGCCGCACACTTTGCATTGCGGTTCATCCCCGTGGGCACGGGGAACACACCCGACCGCTCCATAGCAAATTTAAGCATGGCGGTTCATCCCCGTGGGCACGGGGAACACTTGTGCAATACGAACGGGAGAAAGTAGCCCGGCGGTTCATCCCCGTGGGCACGGGGAACACTGCCTCTCTGTTTTATGCCCGCTGGCAAATTGCGGTTCATCCCCGTGGGCACGGGGAACACCAAGCACCACAACGAATGCCCGTTGCTGCAATCGGTTCATCCCCGTGGGCACGGGGAACACAAACGCTGGGTAAGTATTGCCTGGTATTTCGGCGGTTCATCCCCGTGGGCACGGGGAACACAGCACCGCCGTAGGTGTAATCAAGCTTGTCTTCGGTTCATCCCCGTGGGCACGGGGAACACCTCTGTTCGTGCAATGCGTAAAGCCCGATAACCGGTTCATCCCCGTGGGCACGGGGAACACTAATCATAGGGTTAACAGGGACTCCTAAGCGCCGGTTCATCCCCGTGGGCACGGGGAACACCAACCCACAACCAACAAACTGGATCCGCCCGCCGGTTCATCCCCGTGGGCACGGGGAACACCAAACAACTACAAGGGCAAGCCTGAAGATACACGGTTCATCCCCGTGGGCACGGGGAACACTAAACTTCACCGGCCCCGGCACTAACGTTATTCGGTTCATCCCCGTGGGCACGGGGAACACAGAAAGTGAAGTGGCCAGACAAGGTGAAGAACCGGTTCATCCCCGTGGGCACGGGGAACACAAAGTAAAACCATCGCAGTCGACGGCTTGATTCGGTTCATCCCCGTGGGCACGGGGAACACGCTATCAAGGCCCATATACATTAACTCAAGCGCGGTTCATCCCCGTGGGCACGGGGAACACATTAAAAATGCGACTGACAAAGGCTGGTGTTACGGTTCATCCCCGTGGGCACGGGGAACACTGGAAGTGTACAGCAAAGAGTGCAGCGATATGCGGTTCATCCCCGTGGGCACGGGGAACACTCGATGGAGAACGCATCAAAATAGCAACCCTGCGGTTCATCCCCGTGGGCACGGGGAACACAGCAGAGATCCGCGCGGCAACGCGCTCCGACTCGGTTCATCCCCGTGGGCACGGGGAACACGTATTATTTACCACTGCGGCAAAGATGTATAACGGTTCATCCCCGTGGGCACGGGGAACACGTATTGCTGGCTGGTTGCAATGCCCTGGTATTCGGTTCATCCCCGTGGGCACGGGGAACACTCTATTCCGCTGAATGTCTCGTACTGGATATCCGGTTCATCCCCGTGGGCACGGGGAACACGTCGTCGCTCATGCCATCTTTATATGCATTCGCGGTTCATCCCCGTGGGCACGGGGAACACTTAGAAAAATGAAACCAATAGCCGAACTATGGCGGTTCATCCCCGTGGGCACGGGGAACACTTTGAAGCGGATTTGCGGGAGCTTTGCGGCCGCGGTTCATCCCCGTGGGCACGGGGAACACGATCTTCCGTCATTGTTGTCACGTTCAATCCTCGGTTCATCCCCGTGGGCACGGGGAACACTAATGTCTCGGCCAGTTTAAAGAAGCCGCTCTCGGTTCATCCCCGTGGGCACGGGGAACACCTCAGTGCGTGCAATCCTAAGTGCCCGATAACCGGTTCATCCCCGTGGGCACGGGGAACACCATATCGGATTCATCCTCATCAAGTGCGCTTTCGGTTCATCCCCGTGGGCACGGGGAACACTCGACAGCAACGCCATACCTGGGCAGCACATCCGGTTCATCCCCGTGGGCACGGGGAACACACTAAAACGGCTTTAGGGTATGCCTCTACTACCGGTTCATCCCCGTGGGCACGGGGAACACGCCAACCGGCAAGCCACCAATAACCACTATGCCGGTTCATCCCCGTGGGCACGGGGAACACTCCAATTATAGACAATTGATCTATAAAGAAAATAATCAAATTGAAAAATCTACCAGATTTTTAAAGATCAAACTTAATCTAAAATCATTCAGAATCAGCAGGTAAAAAACGCACAAGTCTGAGCCCATCAACGTCAATAGGTTCTCGCCTATTTTCACCATAGGTTTGAAATTCAAAGCCAGACTCGTTGTTTGTTGACCACGCCATAACCACATTGCCGTCTTCAGCGAGTTCGGTAACCTGAAACCAGATCATCTCTCGAATTCGCCTCGAAACATTGCCAACATAAACACCCGCCCGCACCTCTAACAGCCACACCGCTAAGCGCCCTCTCAACCTTGGTGGCACCGTTTCTGTCACTACAGTAATCATTGCCATAATCTATCCCGTTCGATGACCTTCGTTACCAATGCTTTGAGGTTCGGGTATCGCTGGAGGCTGACTATCTTCAGGCGCCTCGGGAGGCGTAATTTCTCCGGCACTCAACACTTCTTCTATTAATGGAATAAGGCGGTTTAGTAACTTGGTTTCGCGAAAAATATTGCGGCAGGCTATGCGCACTTCCCTATCAGGGCTACGGGGATGTTTTGAAGCTATCTTGAACGCTTCAGGTACAACAGATTCGAATTTGATGATGTCAGCAATATCATAAACGAAGGATAAAGGCTTACCTGAATGAATAAAACCAATAGCGGGGGCATATCCCGCCGCCAAAATCGCCGCTTCTGTTACACCGTATAAACAAGAGGTTGCTGCACTGATGCATTGATTAACGACATCGCCTTTTTCCCAGTCTTTGGGATCATACCTGCGGCCTCGCCACTCCACCCCATATTGCTTTGCAAGTAATTCATAGGTTTTTCTAACGCGCGCCCCTTCGATACCGCGTAACTGATCAACACTTCGACGTTCTGGAGCTGGCTCACCAAAGCGTAGTTCGAACATCTTACGTACCACTTTTAGTCGCAAATTTTCATCTAATGCGAGTTTTGCCTGATACAACAACTTGTCTGAACGTGCTCCACCGGGTTGGCCTGCGGCATATAACCTTACACCCGCCTCGCCAACCCAAATTAACAATGTACCAACCTGAGCTGCCAGCTTTACTGCCGCATGGGAGACTCGCGTGCCAGGTTCAAGCATGATACACACAACCGAACCCACCGGAATGTGCATCCGCTCACCATTTACCTCATCGATTACGACAAACGCACCGTCCTTAACATCGATTCGCCCCATACCAACAAAAATCATAGAATTGCGATCTTTAATGGGGATAGGTTTCAGTGGGATAAAAGCCATGTTTACTCCTTTAATAAAGGATGCTTGGCGGTATTGGCTGCAATTAGTACCTGCATTTGCTGAATGGCTAATTGATTCAATTTTACAATCCGTTCAGATTGCTTAATGCCTTGTTGAATAAAATGGGCATTCATGGATTCCATGTTCGCCAGACAGACCAATTGATGAATATTGGCGTGATCACGCATATTGCCGCTGAGCTGAGGGTTTTCATCGCGCCATTGCTTAGCCGTAACACCAAAAAGTGCCACATTTAATAAATCAGCTTCGTTGGCGTATACACAGGCTATTTGTTGGTTATTGAGCGTTTCCGGAACGAGGTGCTCTTTTACCGCATCGGTATGGATCAGGTAATTCACTTTTGCGAGATTGCGGCGAATATCCCAGCCAAGTTGTTCGAACTCTTGTTCTTTTAACCGTTGGAACTCTTTAATCAAATAGAGTTTAAACTCAACTGAAATCCAACTGGCAAACTCAAAAGCAATGTCTTTTTGTGCATAGGTTCCGCCATAGCGCCCGGCCTTTGAGATGAGACCAATCGCATTAGTTTTCTCTATCCACTGTTTGGGCGTTAGCGTGAAACTATTCAACCCTGCCTCTTGTTTAAACCCGTCGAATTCCACGGGATTAAAACCCTCATTATTTAGCTGCTCCCAAATTCCCAAAAACTCGATTGTATTGCGATTTCTCATCCAGTTTCGAATAAGATCATCAGAACGAGCAGAATTTTTATATTTCGCAATATCTGTAATACAAATATACTCCAGACCTTCTTTGGTCATGGTAGTAATAGTTTGTTCCAGTACTTGAAGTTTGGGTTTCATAAACGTCCCTGTTTAGTTTTTTACGCTCGTTTTATCATCATCAATCCGCAGCCCATTCCTTTGGCTCTGCCAAATCCCTTGGCGTATTGATTAATGAACTTTAGTGGGTCTTGAACGGTTAACATGCCCTGATAATCAACGCTTGAAAACTGTATCTGATGACGTTTTTTCTGAACCTTGTGCTGGGTATAGCCATCAATGGACGGTTGGAAATCTAGAGTAATGCCCCATTCATCCAACCTTTTCTCGTTGTTCAACCAGTTAATCGCAGCCTGTTCCATATGCATCTTTAGCGTTTGCGCATCCGTTTGTTCGTCTTTAACGTTATACTTCGCCTGCATCATCACATCATGGCGGCGTTGCTTTCCATCCTCACTTTTTACACAAATTGTAGGATTAACTCTCAGCTTGAATAGCAGCCGCTGCCCCTTGTGCAATTTAGGCTCAAATACTTTTGTTGCACACGAAAAGACAGGTAAGCTTGCTTGCGGTTCAGTTTCGGATAAAACATAAAATTCCGGCATGCCCGTTGCCCCCATTTCTTCCCGATACAGAAACGATCTTTCTGTATCTTTTGAAAACAACTGCCAAATTAACTGGTGTGACGCGTACACTCCGTTGCGCTGAAGCTTTGCTAACTCGTGGGTAGTTTGCGGGCTCGAAATCATTGTGACTTTTGATAAAAACATTATTTAGCCTCCCGCAATGTTAATTGATGCATAGTTCGCTGCTTGAACTGCCATCGTCCTCGATGCACAGGCTCATCCCAAGGCTGATAAGACTGAGTGAGTTCATCGTCAAATTCCGTCGTAGCACCTTCCCAAAAGTAAGTTACAAAACCGTTAGCACCAAACCAATATTTGTCTGATTGTTCTGAAACAACAGGAGGAAAATCGGTATCTAAAGCTTGCTGCAGCGTCTCAGTTTCAAACGTTTTAGGTGAAAGAGGTAAACCGAGTGGACAAGATTTACGACCCAAGTAAAGAGGAAATGCCGGTTTTTCCAGCGCGTATTTTATGGCTGAGAGCGTTACTTGAGTGTCTGCCCTTAACCAAACTGCCACTATCCATAGTCCATCGCAACGGTAATCTCGACTGGATAACACCGTATTCAGCTTTGCTTCACTTAACTCGCTCTTGCGGGTTAAATGGGTAACCCCTCTTTTCTCTGACGGCACCTGCGCCGTATGATAATCACGCAATATTGAACTCGGTACGCATTGCTTAACACCAAAAGAAACACTTTGCTGAAGCGCTTCTAGTTTCGCTGCATTATCCCTGGTGATCCCCAATGCGGCACCGAGCAAGCCTAAAAGTGCTGAACGCGCGGGTGCAATTGCAGTGGCTCTATCGCCTCCTACTGCTGGTACGCCCCAACTCGCCATTGGTCCATAAAGCCGAAAGACTAGATATTCTTTCATTGTTACGCTCCAGTTACTTTGCAACGAAATCTAGTAATTCGTTTAATGTACCTTCGCCCTTCACAGCGTTAATTGTGTAACGCGCATCTGAACACTTGCCATATACCGCGTCAAAATTAGCGGCCTGTTTTTCTATTGCGGCAATTGCCGCTTCGGCCATATCTTCGTCCTGAATCGGCTTAAGGTATGATACTGACAATGAACGTGGTTGTTGTTCACCCAATTCAGCCATGACATAACTGGCATAGGCTCGAGAAGCAAAACTGTTTTGCTTGCCTTTGGGAGAAACTTTTACTGCTGCTTCGGTCAGTGCTTTTAAGGCGTTGTCGGCCAAGGCTTCATTACCACCAAGATTTTCGATGAGTTGCGATTTGTTAATGCAGATATAGCTATAGAACAATGCCGCCGCAAAATTAGCTTCACCTATGTGGGCTGAACCAGTATCTGTTTTACCGTCGTTTAAATCATCTACCGCGGTAAAGTAATCATCTTCCACCAGTACTTTATGAACACTGATTGAATGGGCAACCTGACAAGCCGCTTCTACATTGAACTCCGGACTAGATGCCAGCATTCTGCCGAATAGGGCAATATCGACCGATGTACGATCTGCTTTTAGCAATTTCAATTCATCCGTGCTTGGCTCTCGTTGCTCATTGCAAATCAGCTCTGCTAATGCAATAACAGCTTGTTTTTCAGCGGTACTAATATGCGCAAGTTGCTCAATTTCTAATGGCTTGTCTTTCTTAACCTTGCCAAAAACACCTGCAATAGTTGATGCCCATGATGTTGCTTGCTTCTCTTTTACGCCACCGGCGACCAAGGTGTTAAAAACTTCTTCACCGAGCTTTTTTGTACGAACACCGATCTCGCCTAGCATGGCTTCTTCAAACAGCTCAGACACACGCCAGTTTCTTTTTAAACTCTGTGAGCTCACACGTAATCGATCAAACCCGCCCATTTTTGCTGTTTTAGGGCGTCCTAGGTCATCACGGTTTAAGTTTGACGGTGCATATGAAGTTAGTAAGTGAAGTTGAATAAATTTGCTCATGTGATTAATCCTTTTTCAAAAAATAGTTATTCAGGCGCTTTTGATTAGTTTGCCTGGTAGTAATCCATTGCCCAGCGCACCGCTATGCGTTTGTCAGCTTGTCTGGGGTAATTTGACGTTAGTTCCTGATACCAATTGCAGCTATCTTTGGCTAACTGCGCCACTGATACCTTGCCATTTAGCTGTTTTAAGATTCGTCTAATTCGGCGTAAAAACTCTTCTGGTGTTTGTGCCTGTTGTAATTGAGCGAAACGCATTTCGCTTACCACAGGTTTATCCCCATCGCCCTTCCTCCCGGCTAATTTAGCAAAGCTCTCGGCATGGTTTTCTGATACAGAAACGAGTGCACCTGCAACCACTGCCCAACAAAGCATGTCTTGACTCACCTGCTTTTCGTGGCCTTCGGTTATTTCTTTACTCAACGATAGCCAGAGCGATCTAAATCCCTGTGAAAGCAACACCGCGTCAATAGATTCAGCTCTTTTTAGTTCGGCTTTCCAAGCGGTGGGGGCAGCCTGGATACCCTCTTTTTTCAACTCACCGGTACTGGCATACATAGATTTCCACCAGCGGAGCGCAGTTGTCATCCCACGTTGAAGTAGCTCTTTATCCATTACTTTGCCTCCTTAATTGGCTCAATTTGATGCTCCTTTTCAAAATTTTTGAATGATTTTGAGTACAGCCCTTTTAACAGGCTTTTCCTTGCTCCAATTCGCTTCGCCATAGAACGTTCGGAGCCTAATTCAGACAGCGCATATTCATCGAATAAAGACAACGCAACATTCCTAAGAGTGAACAGCCATTGTTTTGCTTCCATTGAAGTTAAATATAGGGAGTCACTACTCATCAACTGCTGCACGGCCGCGAAGAATGCAGATTGGGTTTGTTGCCAAAAGGCGGTATCAATAAAACTAAAATCACCTTTTGCATCACCAGGTTTATCAAACCACGCCGCTTTAATCTGGCTGCGACAATGCCAAAGAGCATCATTCGCTATACTCTGAAGTTCTTTAATATGGCCAAGAATATGTTGTTGCTTAGCCGATGGAACCTGATAAAGCGGCATGATTTCTGAATACCATCCACGTGCTTTCATGTTGTCCATGTCGTAGCCAAATACCCATAACCGGGCTTGTGCCGTTACATCTTCTAAAATGTCATCGTTAACCAGATTATTAAAAGACCGAACTACTCTCGCACACATCTGCTGAGTTTTGCCACCATCGGGGGAGCCCGTTAGCGTGAGTACATCCCAGATCTTATAGGTAATTCCCCCAGGCTGGCCTTTGATCGACAAATCTTCCTGATCCGGCTTTTTTAAGTCACGTTTGTAGGGTGTAAGAGGATGTGACCACGATCCCGCATAATTGGCACCATAATTCTGAGTCTTATACAGTTTCACCAACTGGCTACAAGACTTCCCGGTAAGACTGCATTCGCCAGCAACATCTTCGACTATCAGTCTTATGCGTCTTGGCATCGCCCAGAACATATGTAGTGGGTGTACATCTTTTTGATAAGTTTCGCTCCCTTTCTTTGCACTTACTCGAGTTTTACCTAACCACGGGAATAATGTATCGCTATCAAAATCTGGCTCGGAGTCACTGTCATTTTTTGGCGTAATGTTGAACCAAAGCTTCCGCCAAAGCGGAGCGCGTTCTTGCTGCGGCATCACTAGCGTAGTTAAAGGGCCACCACCGCGAAGACCGGTACGATGCCCCTGCCCGCCGCTAGGGGCATTTATCTGCAGAGTAAAAAGCGCCAAAACCGCCAAAGGCAAAGACATGGCCTCACCAATCCCTCTTTTAACAAAGTGATCGGTATTCAGCTTCAAGCCATTTCCACCTGGCGCTTCGATGAGTAAACCCGAAATTGAGGTTGGCTTTGCATCATCTAAGCAGTCAAAGTCTTGCATAAACAAAGGGCCATCACCTATGGCATTGAATGCGTGTTCTGCTTTTGAAAATGCTTTTTGAAGCACTTCTTCTGTCGGTGGTTCAAGATAGTTATCTTCCCATTCGAATTCATCATCAGGCGCGAAACAGGTTTGCAATAGCCCAATCACAAACTGATAGGCTGCGCCCTGAAAATCGGCTCTGGGTAGCGCGAAGTCGATGACTTCTGGTTTTGTAATGGCTGTTATCGGCAACGTTTGTTCAACAAGACTTCCGTCTGGTTGTTGAACCTTAAATATCAGCCAAGGATCTTTAAGTAAGTTCATAACCCTTCCTTGATTATTTTTTGATTAAAACCAGATACAGGAGAGTAACCAAACCGCTCATCCTGTTCTGGTATCCAACATTGTGTAAATTTAAGCGCAGGGTATTTCGTTTGTAATTGTTCCAGTTGTGCCTGATAGTTTTCCGGCACAGGGCTTAAATTGTCTGCGTACTTATTTCTTGCAAGTTTTAATGTGCTTAGCTGTATTGCATGCTGTTTATGCTCGCACCAAAAATTTAACTGGCCCTGCTTATCTAGATTTAGCAATACCACCTGCACTTCTTCCCGTTCACTTAGCCGGGTATTAATTTCAACCTCATCTTCTTCCCAGCGCCCACGATTCGTTATTTGATATCCCGTTTCCCAGTTGAGCTTTCTGGCGAATGCTTGATTTTCTCTCGCTCTTTCATCGCCGATAACCTGTTGTTCTTGGGCAATTAAACTAGCAGGGATTTGCTCTCTTCCTTCATCGCTATATACCGCTTCGATTAACTTTCTGGCATCCTGCGGCATACGCATGGAGCCTAATTTCAGCAACTCTCTCATGCCAAGCCATAGTCTGCCTGCAGATGGGTATACATAGCTGGTATTTCTGAAATCTTTTCTTACCCACTCTTCACTCGGGTTATCAGTCCAATTTGGAGCATGCACAATTAATTCAGGTTGTCCTCGCTGATCTGATTTATTCGGAGTAAATTTGCCAAATTTATCTCGGGAATGACGATGTAATCGCCCGGCTCGCTGAATCAAATCATCAATTGGGCAAATATCAGAAATCATTAGATCACAGTCTGCATCCAAACTTTCCTGAAAAACCTGAGTCGCTATCAACACTTTACCTGCTCGAGAGCCTGCTTCAGCATGCTTACCGAATACATTCAACACCTTTGCTTCAATAGTATTTCTATCATTTAGGGTGAACCGGCTATGAAATAATATACAATCATCAGGGTTACTCATCTGAACAGACAGTACTGAGTGAGCGGCTAAAGCATCATCGACAGAATTACGCACCCATACTACGCAGTGTCCGCTTTCTATGGTGTTGATAATGCGCTCAATACAACTCACTTGATCATGGAGAAAGGTCACCGTTACATCTCTACTCACTGCTTCCCGACTTGGCATCGTATGTTCTTGCACCGGATTTTCTGTTCCGGGCGCAACGTGAGTGGCAAGAGGAAAATCAGAGAAACTGGTTTTCTTAGGCAAAATCACTTGGTTCCCTGATGCCGTTTGCCATATTTCTACCAGCTTCTTACGCTGCTTGAAGGGTAATGTGGCCGTTAGTAAAATAACACTACCGCCCTGATGCAAATGCAGCTTTAGTAATCCTTCCAGCAGTTCAAACATATATTCGTCTGCCGCATGGACCTCATCAAAAATTATTACTTTATTATGTAGGCCTAAAAGCCTGAGGGATTGATGCCTTTTGGGTAACACCGCCAGAAGTGCCTGATCAATGGTGCCAACACCAACAGGTGCAAGCAGCGCTTTTTTACGAGAATCGGCAAGCCAGCGATGACATTCTGCAAGCGCTGTTTTGTCTTCTGCGTTGTAACCAGAGTTATCTTTGCCTGAGGTAATGACTGTTTGCTGAAAGAGTGGGTTCATATCTCGAGCACCATGAGCCAAAATAATACTGGGCTTTTTAGCCACAGATTCATACATACTTAGGTAATGTTCGGCCACCCGTTTATACATAGCATTGGACGTAGCCATTGTGGGCAACCCAAAATAGAAGCCGCTCGCCACACCTTTTTGCATAAGCCGGTGAGTTAATGTGAGCGCTGCTTCTGTCTTACCCGCCCCAGTTACGTCTTCGAGTATGAATAGCTGTGGAGTATCTGTGATCTCTACTTTCTCAGCCCAACTCTGTAATGGTGTAGGACTAAAACCAAAGCTACTTTCAACTGAAAGGAAAGGTGCAACGTTGAATGACCGAATGAGTTGCTTATTCTCAAGTGCCTTTTTGGCTTGCTTTCTGGCCGTTTGCCAATAAATGTCTAGCGGCATCTCGTCTGAAACATAGGGAAAATCGACTTGATCTGAGCCTATCCAGTCACAAAGCACTGCTATACCTGCAATGTGCCAACTGACTTGCTTTAGCTTTGCAAGCCATTCTGAGTCATTTTGGATCATGACCTCAGTAAACTCCGGTTGAAACAGTGTGATTAGATCTAAGGTAAATGCTTCTGAAGCACTAAGGTTTTGGCTTTCCGTAAACCCTTCAATTCCCGGCTCATCAAGCTCTACCGGCACACCATGATGCCCCAACATACAATCCATGATAATATTTAAGGGCTTTGCTAAATACTTTTGCTGTCTTCTATTTAACCCTTTCCCTTCAGTACATTGTTCACTGATTTGTTGGCGCAGTTTTCGCCAAAACCAAGTACCCAGCCTGTCATGGCGATAGTGCCTACCGTCGTAACACTTCCGACTATTTGGTAATATGAGTTTCGATGAATCGTTTGAAAATAAAGCCTGGAAGGCGGATGCAAACTTTCCCAGGTCATGCATCGCCATGAATAAACTCATCAGCGATGTAAACTGCGCTCTGGGGATTGCCAGATAATCGCTTAATTCCCCAGACAGTTTAGTATCAGCATCTAGCCACTCATAACACACCGCCGCCACATCCAAACAGTGATAGGGCAACAGGTGATAATCAGCTCCTGGTTGTTCACTGTCTTTTTTGGCTTTTCCCCAATATTTAAAATAGGGAGGGAAGTCATTTTCCATTCTCAATCCTGTCTGGTGAGTGAATCGATTTCTAGTTACTTTTTCACATCATAATCTCGTTCACAATCCCGTAAATAAAACCAGTAAACCAACTTGACCGGTTCAGCATTGTTCTCAAAGTTAGCTGGCAAATAACCAGGGGTTCAGGTCATCTTCGTTTACCAATACTAACTGTTGCTGTTGAGGTGTTTTTGCCAGGGAATCGGTACGTACCTGCATGCCCTGAATAACATATTGAGCCAGGGCGGCTTTAGTTGTTATTAGGAGCTCACCATTTTGCATTTGGTAATCCTGCTCAATAATAGTTTTTTGGTCCGGTGTAAAACGAGGATCGGGTTGAAGTCGTATTATTATATTGGTGTTCCAGCCCTCATCCTTTGTTCGGGTGTGGGTAGCCGCACCCAATAAAAAAGGGGCTCCTCTGAATCGGCTTAAAACAAAGTCACGATATTCACAACGATACTCGCAGTATCCGCGTAAATGCCAGCGCAAACCTGTTTTAACAAAAGTATGTGGCTGTATCACTCTCCCTTCAGCCGAAGTTTTACTTAGCGAGAGGTATTCCACATCAATTCGGCGCTGATGTCTGATTGCAGTAATCAGCCCACGCATAATTTCGGGGGAGGTATGTCTTGGTGGTAACCGCAATTCGGCATGGGTAATACTGTTATAAAACACTTCAGCCTGATCATTTTGAGTATTCAGCCAGTCCAGATACTCATTCACATCACCACTGATTAATTCACATTTGAGCACATTATCAGGAATATGCGCTTTAACACTTTTATCGTAGACAATATTAGATGGGTAGAAAATTTTGTAGTCTGAAATGTACTTTTTAGCCTGAGTAGTACTAATACCATATACATTACACAGATCCTGACTATTTACTCGCCCTTGCCAAAACGCGAGTAACTCAATTAGCCAAAGGTACTTATTACCAACACCGTTATCCATAACTCAATTCCATTTAATTTGCGACCATGGCGTTAATACAATAATGACAGGCAGATCGGCTCTTAGCAACCAAGGGTATATATATGTTTTTCAAAAACAAAGCTCCTCACGCAACCGCCTTAATGCAGATGTAACTAAACTCAGTTGCAATAAGCGCTTTAGTCGTAAGACCAAAGTCTTTTATTATCCAAATGAATATTAACTATTAACGCCTGACACCGCTCATTCACCGTTTAGCCCTTTACTGGCGAGGCCTTCGCCGTAAAATACGGTCACTGAAATTGCGGAATCCCCCCCTCATGATAGATACCATTCTTATTACTCTGGCCGCCCTGGCTCTACTTGGTGTGATGTTCGAAGAAGTGCTGCACATCAACAAGGCAAAGATCACATTATTTTTTGGCACACTGGCCTGGATGATCCTTTTTATCACTGCCGACAATCCGGCCTCTACCGAGGCGGTCAACGAAAGTTTATTGCATAACATTACCGAAATATCCACTCTCTGGTTATTCCTGGTGGCGGCGATGACTTTTGTTGCCTACTTAAACCGCAAGGGCCTGATAGCCAATATGCTCAACCTGGTTATGCCGACCCACATTTCGCTGAAAAAGCTGATGTTGATCACAGCCCTGTTTAGCTTTTGCTTCTCCTCGCTGGCCGACAATATCACCGCCACGCTGGTTTCAATTGCCATGGTGCTATCGTTGGGACTGCCCTTTAACCAAACTATGCGTTTTTCGGTACTGGTTGTCTTTGCAGTCAATTCCGGCGGTGTGTCGCTGATTACCGGTGACGTCACCACACTGATGATCTTCATGCAGAAGAAAGTCACCATTACCCAGCTGTTCTGGCTGCTGGTGCCTTCGTTTCTGGCTGTCATGGTACTTACCGGATTACTGAGTATAGGGATGACCGGTAACGTCAAAATTCGTAAAACAACCTATGCCACCAACACCATCGACTACGTGATCGCCGGTATTTTCTTAAGCACCATTATTTCAACGCTGATCTTAAACGTGCTATTTGCCATTCCCCCCATGCTCACCTTCCTCGCCGGCATGGCGATCATGTTTTTAGTAGCCAACCACATGGGTGAAGATGACGATCAGGACCCGATTATGGATTACATCCGCTATATAGAGTTTGATACGCTGCTGTTCTTCCTCGGCGTGCTGCTTTTGGTGGGTATGCTGGAACACATCGAAGCCCTGCACTCATTGCTGTACCTGTACCAGGTGTTCCCGCCACTGGTGGCCAACTACGTGATGGGCGCTACCTCGGCGTTAATCGATAACGTGCCGTTAACCGCTGCACTGCTTAAAGCCAATATAGGTATGTCGGTGAGTGAATGGATGCTGCTGACTTATGCCGTCGGGGTGGGAGGGTCGCTGCTGATCATCGGTTCTGCTGCCGGTATCGTCACCATGAGCAAGGTAAAAGGCCTGAGCTTCGCCCGTTACGGGAAGTATTTCTTATTGCTGCTCATTGCTTATTCTATAGGCTACGCGCTGGTGTATGGTGTTGCTACCTACGTAATGCCCGGAGTGGCCTGAAACGGCCGCCTGACACGCTTTGTAACAATCATCGCCAGTTCGAAACATTTGAGCACTTTTGTCCGGTATCACTTAGGGTTATAGTGATACCGGAACGCGGTCGTCAATGAGGCAGAAATGGGTCAGGAAACATCAAAAATATTAGTCGTCGATGACGATATGCGGTTACGCAGCTTGCTTGAACGCTATCTGGTTGAACAGGGTTTTCAGGTCAGAAGCGCGGCAAATGCCGAGCAAATGGACCGCCTGCTGGAACGTGAGAACTTTCATTTAATGGTGCTCGACCTGATGCTGCCCGGTGAGGACGGCCTGTCGATTTGCCGCCGCATGCGTCAGGCTGAAAGCAAGATGCCGATTATCATGTTAACCGCTAAAGGCGATGAAGTAGACCGCATTATTGGTCTGGAAATGGGCGCCGACGACTATCTGCCAAAACCGTTTAATCCGCGAGAATTACTTGCCCGGGCTAAAGCCGTGCTGCGTCGTCAGACCCATGAAGCGCCAGGCGCACCATCCATGGAAGAACAGATCGTTGAATTTGGCAGTTACCGGTTAAATCTGGCCACCCGCGAAATGACCGACGACGGTAAATCCCTGTCTCTTACCAGCGGCGAATTTGCCGTGTTGAAATCACTGGTCACTCATCCCCGTGAGCCTTTGTCCCGCGACAAACTCATGAACCTCGCCAGGGGCCGTGACTACAGCGCCCTGGAACGCAGTATTGACGTACAGGTATCACGCTTGCGAAGGATGCTCGAAGAAGATCCGGCTAATCCGCGTTATATTCAGACCGTATGGGGTTTAGGCTATGTTTTCGTGCCTGACGGCGCGGTTGCCCAGTAAACTCATTCGTGCGATTACTCCCTAAAAGCGCCTTTGGCCAAACGGTACTGCTGATTGGCGTTTTATTGTTGATCAATCAGGTAGTCTCTTACCTGTCGGTCACCATGTATTTTATTCGGCCCAGTTACGAGCAAATTAACAGCCTGATTGCCACCCAGGCTGCCACACTCAAAACCCATCTGGACGATCTCGATGACCCAGAGTACCTGCACACCTTAAAAGCCCAAACCGGCATTCGTATCTTCACCGATACCGAAGCGAAAGCGGCCAGACTGGGCCAGGCAACCTTTTATCAGTTTATGTCTGCGCAGGTCACCGAGCAGCTCGGTGAGAAAGCCGAAGTGCGCATTAGTGCGCCCCAGCTGGATCAGCAATCTACGCCCTATTATGTCTGGATAAAAATCAGCAGTCTGGCAGACAAGTGGATAAGGGTACCGGTGTTCGGATTAAGCGAAGCCAATATTTTCCCGCTGACTCTGTACCTGTTGCTGATCGGTATTTTAAGTGTGGGCGGTGGCTGGCTGTTTGTTTTCCGGCTCAATCGCCCGTTAAGCGCCTTACAGCGCGCCGCCATTAAAGTAGGCCGGGGCCAGTTTCCACCGCCATTAAAAGAAGACGGCACCAGCGAGATGATTGAGGTGACGAAAGCGTTTAACCGCATGAATCAGGGGATCAAGCAGTTAGAGCACGACCGCATGGTAATGACTGCCGGCATTTCTCACGACCTGCGCACACCGCTTACCCGTATCCGTCTGGCCACCGAAATGCTGCCAGAGGACCAGGACTGGGTAAAAGAAGGCATTGTCAGCGACATTGAGGATATGAATGCAATTATCGATCAGTTCATTGAGTATGCCCGGCAGGAGCAACAGGAACGCCAGACGATATCCAACCTGAACCCGTTAATTACCGAACTGGCGGATGCCCGCAACACCAATCAGCAGTTTAATCCCTCCAAAGAAGACCGTAAGTCGATCCATCTGGAACTCACGCCACTGCCTAATATTCCACTGCGGAAAGTCGCGTTAAAGCGAGTTCTCGATAATTTAATCGAAAATGCTTTCCGCTACGGCAGTAACCATATTGAAATCACCACCTACTTCGACAAAAAGCAGAACCGTGTAATCTGCAAGGTGCGTGATTTTGGCCAGGGCATTCCGGAAGACAGTCTGGAAAATGTCTTCCGGCCCTTCTCCCAGGGAGATTCTGCCCGCAACTCCGGTGGCTCCGGTTTAGGGTTAGCTATCACCAAACGGATCATCGAAATGCATGGCGGGCAGATCAATTTGCGCAACCACCCACAGGAAGGTCTGATAGCCGAATTCTGGCTACCCAGCGAAGGGCTGTAAGTGTACGCCCTAGCCTTGTTTAATGATGCGGCTGTAAAACCAGGTGGCACTCCAGAGTAGCACCGCTGCCATCGGCACAGCCCAGTAAGCCACTTCAATAGAAGCTACCCCGGCCCAGGCACCAGTACCAAGCGACACCAGTTGCACCCCCATGGCGTTACCAAGAATAGTTATTCCTGATAACAGCGGGCCTTTTTCGCTGTCGATATTCATTGCGGCGGAAAGGATCAGCGGGAAGAGTCCGCCCAGCCCAAGGCCTAACAGGAAGTTACCCAGCATTATCAGGGGAAACGTAGTGCCCAGCTTGGCAATGATCGCCCCCGCCAGCAGCATCGTGACCAGCACCACCATTAACCGGTGCACGCTAAACCAGCGTAAAAACCAGGCAAAGCTCAAACGACTCAGCGCCATACCGCCGGTAAAGCCGGCCAATAACAAACGGGCTGCATCACCGTCGAATCCCAGCCCCTGCTGCGCATAACTCACGAACCAGTTAACGGTGCCAAATTCTACGGCCCCATAGCCAAAACTCGCCACCGCGAGCAGCAAGAATACCGGTTGTTTCACTATGGTGGCAAAAGCGAGTGTTTGTTTCGGCGCAGACTCCGGCTCGTTTTCCAACGGTAATTTCGCTTTTGCGCTACGGACGCTAAGGAAGGTAAAGATGGCCAGAATAACCCAAAAGCCAGCCAGAAAATGCAACGGCAAACGCCAGTTCACCTGCCACAAAAAGATAAGCGACACGTAAAATGACGCCACCAGGGTGCCAAGACTAAACATAAAATCCATAATGCCCATCATGGCGAATCGTTTTTCGACATAGAGCTGCGCGATAATCGTGTGGCCAATGGTAATTTTGCAGGAGCTTATCAGGCCAACAATAAACACAATGGCCAGTAGTCCGGGCCAGTTTGGCATTAAGCCGGCGATAACGATGAACAGGGCATTCACCAGCGACAAACTGGCAAACAACGGCAAAAACTCAAACCGCGAGGCGTATTTGCCGCCCACAATAGCGCCCATCATCATGCCCAGCGAAAACAGCGTAAACAACGCACCGCTAACAAAACTGCTCATGGTCAGCTCTGCCGCCATACGAGGCAGCAGGATCCCCCACATCAGCAACAGGATGCCGAGCAGAAAAAAGCCGCTGAATATTACGGTGGTGGCCAGGGTTCGATTCATTGATTCTCCGTCAGACGCGTCGGTCCGGCTCCCATATAAAAGCCGGCTACGTTAGCAATAACATCGAACCTGTGGGCACATCAATAAGAATTCGTATGCAGCGCGTGATTTCGTTAATGTACTTAACAAATCTGGTAATCAGCGCTGCATACCAATGGAGGCAGGAGAAAAGGGTTAACTACGCTCGGCTAGCCGTTGCCGCGCACCAGACTTTCCAGGCGCGCCAACTCTTGTTCCGGTGAATTCGCTGGCATCGAAGTGCCAGCCCGGGTATACCAATAACGGGCATTAAACTCATCACCCTCAACCCGGTGCAGGTAGCCGTGGATCAGGCAGGAAAATTCATCGTTATAGTCCTGAACCAGCTCGTGAGAGCCATCCCAGTTACCGGCTCTGGCCAGCTCAAGCGCTTTAATGTGAAAATCAGCCATAGGTTTTACTTCATGGTTTAGTGAGGCGATACCCTAAAAGTTCACTTGCTCTAATTCAAGTCAACTTACCATAAAATAGAGCGGCGCTAACGCCGCTCTGCGAGTAAACCACATAATAACGTACATAGTCTTCAGTGGGTCGGTTGAAGATAACTGCTAATTACTGCACGGTTAATGCACTGGATACTCATACAAAACCGTTAGATCCCAAGTGCTTGACCGCCACCTATTTGTATTGTCTCTGCTGTAATAAAGGATGCATCTTTACTCACCAGAAAAGCAATTACCGATGCCACTTCCTCAGGCTGTCCTAAGCGATTCAATAAAATATTGTTTTTCCACGATGCAAAAACTTCTGGTTTGGTCGCTTTTATTTGCTCATGAAAAGGAGTGTCGATTGTTCCCGGTGACACTGCGTTAACGCGAATGCCATAAGGCGCAAGTTCTTTGGCTAACGCTCGGGTAAACGCGTGCACGGCAGCTTTTGACACACCATAAATCCCAGCACCCGGACCACCGCCATTCCACGCCGCGTTGGACGTATTGTTTATAATGGCACCATAGTCGGATTTCTTAAGATAAGGGATTGCAGCGCGGGATAGATAAAAAGCGCTATCCATATTGAGCGCCATAACAGAGCGGTAAAATTCGGTGCTCATTGATTCTATGGGGCTGCGCCCTCCAAGACCACCTGCATTATTAATAACACAATCTATATGCCCGTATTTCTCACCTATTTCCTGAAGCGACTGATTCACTTCAGATTCATTAGTGATATCAAAAGCGGCAAACTCTGCAGTAACCTTGTCGCTTTGCAACTGCGAGACAAGCGCCAGTCCTTTTTCCCGATCCCGTCCATTTAAAATAAGGGTATAACCCTCCTGGCCTAATCGTTTAGCTACTGCGGCACCAATTCCTCCGGTCGCCCCCGAAATTACCGCTATTTTTTCAGTCATCAAAATCTCCTTTCAATTGCCAGAATTGCAAGTCTTTTACCATTAATAGTTGCTAAACCACAAATGGTCAACCAATTTAAATAACAAATGAGATCAATAATGACTAAAAACCACTATGAACAGCACAATTATTGTAAAAATTTAGTTAACACAATCCATAATGCTCCATTAATTTTATATGAAAACACTTTTTTTATTCATTTTGTTTCATATTTGAAACAATAAAAAGCAGCAATCCACCTATAAATTACAAAAAAAACCAATAAAAACATAAATATGAAGTTTATATCCAAAAAATTATAATTGGTTGACAAATTGGCAATATATTAATAATGTTTTAACACCTTAAGTATGAGTCGTTAGTGACTGCTTAGAGTGTTCAACATTGATGAATCCGTACACAAATATTCAGGGTGTTACTCACTTTCAAAGCGGTAGCTAAGACAACTTACGTACACAACAAACTGATATTCATCGTCTTGCCAACGTGAGACGAACTTAATCTAGGAGTGATTCATGTCAAAACCAGTCATTGGCTTCATCGGACTAGGCCTTATGGGCGGTAACATGGTTGAAAACCTGCAGAAGAAAAACTACCCGCTAGTCGTCATGGACCTAAATCAAAACGCAGTCAATGCCTGCGTTGAAAAAGGCGCCAGTTCAGCCTCAACAGCCAAAGAGCTTGCTCAGCAAGCCGACATTATTATGCTGTGCTTAACCACTTCAGCGGTTGTTGAAAAAGTTATCTATGGTGAAAACGGCATCATGGAAGGTGTTAAACCAGGCGCTACGCTCATAGATTTCGGTACGTCAGTACCAGCATCTACTCGTAAAATTGGTGCTGACTTAGCTGAAAAGGGCGTAGGCATGATCGATGCTCCTCTCGGGCGCACTCCGGCACACGCTAAAGATGGCCTGCTCAATATTATGGCGGCTGGCGACCCTGAAACCTTTGCAAAAGTGAAAACTGTATTGGAAGACCAGGGAGAAAACGTGTTCTACCTGGGTGCTCTCGGTGCCGGGCACACCACCAAACTGATCAATAACTTTATGGGGATGACAACGGTTTGTGCCATGTCTCAGGCATTTGCAGTGGCAGACAAAGCTGGCGTTGATCGGCAGCAATTATTCGACATTATGTCTACCGGCCCGTCAAGCTCACCCTTTATGCAGTTTTGTAAAAACTATGCGGTCGATAATGTCAGCGACCTTGGTTTTTCAATTGCCAATGCCAACAAGGATTTAGGTTATTTCCTGAAGATGGTTGACGATCTGGGCACCGAATCAAAAATTGCCGAAGGTTCTTCGGCTAACCTTCAGGCGGCGTTCGATGCAGGACTAGGCCAGGGCAATGTGCCTGAAATCTTTGATTACTATCTCAAGTTATCGAAATAACAGTCTATGTTAAGGAGGGTAATCAGCACTTTTGTCGTTGCCGGTGAGCGTGTTAATTACCCCCAACATACATAATAATAATTGGCCGGTATTGCCTGCGTTGATGCTTTATCACCCTTACTGCCGGCCGCAACTACCAAGAGAGTATGATGCGTATAGTGAAAGTTTACGGTCTGACAATCGCCTTACTTGTCTCTCTGTGCCTGTCTTTTAACCTGACGGCAAAAGAGTATTTCGTTGAGAATAAACAAGCTTACCAAAACATCGCTCAGCGCCTTAAGGCTGGCGATACTGTTACCTTGAAAAATGGCGTCTGGGAAAATTTTGAAATTTTACTGTCTGGCCAGGGCACTGAATCAGCCCCTATTACTTTAACCGCAGAAACCAAGGGCGGCGTTATTATCAGTGGCCAGAGTAACCTGCGCTTAGCCGGGCAATATCTCGTCGTTTCAGGTCTGGTGTTCAAAAACGGTTATACGCCTACCTCTGCAGTCATTGAGTTTCGTCGCAACAAAAATGAGCTAGCTTTTAACTCACGGGTCACCGAAATCGTTATCGATAATTTCAACAACCCGGATAAACAAGAATCTGACTACTGGGTAGCGTTATACGGTCAGCATAATCGCCTTGACCACAGCCATATTGTTGGTAAACGCAATAAAGGCGTCACTGTCGCTGTGCGCCTGAATAATGAAGAAAGCCAGCAAAATTACCACCGCCTTGACCACAACTACTTTGGATATCGCCCTACTTTTGGCTCTAACGGTGGTGAAACCCTGCGTATAGGTACCAGTCATTACTCGCTGACTGACTCTCACACGCTGGTGGAAAATAATTATTTCGAACACACCAATGGCGAAGTAGAAATTATTTCTATTAAGTCCGGCAAAAATATCATTCGTAATAACACCTTCTTTGAAGCACGCGGCACACTTACCATGCGCCATGGGAATGGTAACCTGATTGAAGAAAACGTATTTATTGGTAATAACGTGCCTCACACCGGTGGGATCCGTGTGATTAACCGTGATCAGTTCGTGCGAAATAATTACCTGGAAGGTTTAACCGGCTACCGCTTCGGCAGTGGCTTTACGGTTATGAATGGCGTACCAGACTCGCCAATCAACCGCTACCACCAGGTGGACAACGCCACCATTGAAAACAATACATTCGCTGATGTGCAGCACATTCATCTGGCAGCCGGCAGTGATGCAGAACGTAGCGCACCTCCGGTAAATAGTGTTTTTCGTAATAATCTGATCATCAATACAAGTGGTAAGCATCCGTTCTCTGTATTTGACGACATCAGCGGCATTACGTTTTCCAACAACCTGATTAATCAGGCGCCGCCAGCAGACATTGAGTACGGCTTTAAACGCCAGGAAATTGCATTGCAACGTAATGACAGTGGTCTGCTTACCGCTAATGGGAAGGCAGGTGCCAGTTCATCGCTGCAAAGCACAAAAAAATCACAGACCGGCGTTAGCTGGTATCCTAAAAAGGCACCGGAAACCGCTTTCGGTTCAGGTCGTACACACCAGGTAGAAGCTAGCGCCAGCGCACTGTTAATGGCTATCGATAAGGCACAGGACGGCGACACACTGGAACTCGCCAGCGGTCATTACATTGTGCCTAAGTTAATCGTTATCGATAAAACGCTAACGGTTAAAGCTCGCCATCATGGCAAAGCCAAGCTGTCTTTTGAACGCACCGCATTATTCGAAATTCGCGATGGCGGCAACCTCAGTCTGCACGGCTTATCCATAACAGGTCAGTACAGCCCGGACGCCGCCGGTAATAGTGTTATCAGATCCCAAAAGTGGGGCATGCTTAACAATTACCGTTTTGTAATGACCGACTCCACGGTTAGCGACTTAAATATTAACCATTCCTTTAATTTCTTTACCACCGGTAAGGGCGCATTTGCCGACCAGATTACGTTGGTTAACAACACCTTTAACCAGGTAACCGGTGATATTTTAAGCCTCGACAGTGAAATTGAAGACCTGGGCATCTATAACGCTGAGTACGTCACGCTTACCGATAACACCTTTAGTCAGATTCAAGGCGCTATCGTTAAACTCTATCGGGGCGGTACCGACGAAAGCACCTTTGGTCCTCATTTTGATATGACCGGTAACACAGTGGATACGGCGGGCAATGGCAAACGGAATAAGCGCAATGCCAGTCTCTTTTTACACGGTGTGCAGGTAACCAATATTGCCAACAATGAGGTAAGACACTCAGCGCCGGTTAAGGTAGAGCACACGGTGGGAGAACCTATCACCTCAATCACCAATAACGTGTTTGAAGACACCAGCGCGCCGCAGGTTGAAGAACTACGGATGCCTGGACCACACACGGCAACACTTCATAACAACCGCATCGTGGCGAGTGAGAAAAGGTAATGATTATGCATTTACGGTTTATCAAATCCCATCTCATTGTACTAATGGTTGCCGTCGTTTTGTCTGCCTGTGCTCAGGCTTCACATCCCAACCTGGTGATTACTGAACAAGACGTAGTAGCAATGCGCACTGCGGCCAAACAGCCGGGTCGGTTTAGCACTGCAGTGACGGCCCGGCAGGCGCAGCTCGACGAACAAATTCAACAACCCATTGTTGTACCGGTACCCCGTGATGGTGGCGGTGGTTACACCCATGAGCAACACAAAAAGAACTACCAGTTAATGTACAACGCGGGCGTGATGTACCAAATTACCCATAACAAAGACTATGCAGACTTTGTTCGGGATATGTTACTGGCGTACGCGAAGCTCTACCCCACCTTAGACGTACACCCCCAGCGTAAGGTGAACGCACAAAACCCGGGCAAATTATTCTGGCAAAGCCTGAATGAGGCAATGTGGCTGGTCTATACCATCCAGGCTTATGATCTGATCTATGACGCCCTGAGCAGTGAGCACATTGCTACCATTGAAACAAACCTGCTCAAACCGGTGGCGCTATTCCTTTCTGAGGGTCAGCCATCTACGTTTAACAAAGTGCATAATCACGGTACCTGGGCCACGGCCGGTGTGGGTATGGCGGGTTATGTCATGGATGAACCAGAATGGGTTGAAAAAGCCCTTTACGACCTGGATAAATCCGGTGAGGGCGGCTTCTTAAAGCAGCTTGATATTTTGTTCTCGCCACAGGGCTATTATAACGAGGGCCCGTATTACCATCGATTTGCCTTATTACCCTTTGTGACCTTTGCCAGAGCTATCGAGAACAACGAACCTGGCCGGGCGATTTTCCAGCATCGCGACGGCGTACTGTTAAAAGCCATTTATGCCGCCATTGAGCTCAGTTACAACGGCCTTTTCTTCCCCATTAATGACGCAATTAAGAGCAAGGGAACCGATACTATTGAGCTGGTACATGGTGTAGCTGCAGCTTATAGCCTGACATCCGATACCAGCCTGCTGGATATTGCACATCAACAAGACCAGATAGTGCTTACCGGTGATGGCCTCAAAGTCGCTCAGGCGCTGGACGCTGAACTTACCACCCCTTACCAGTACCAGTCCGTGGCCTTTGGCGACGGCAGTGACGGTACCGAAGGCGCGCTGGTCGTCATGCGCAGTAATATTGGAACCGAGCAAGCGCTGTTGTTTAAGCCCGCCTCGCAGGGTCTGGGACATGGCCATTTTGATAAGCTCACCTGGCAGTATTACGACCATGGCAGTGAAATCGTCTCTGATTACGGCGCTGCCCGGTTCCTAAATGTGGAAGCTAAATACGGCGGTCGCTATCTCCCGGAGAATACGACTTACGCCAAGCAAACAGTGGCACATAATACTGTCGTCGTCGACGAGACCAGCCACTTCAACGGCAAGGTTACAAAAGGCAATGCCAACCCACCAGATTTGAACTTCTTTGCCACCAGCGGCACCGGTTCGGTAGCCAGTGGAGAGATTGCAACGGCTTATCCGGACGTCATGCTGGAACGCACAGTAGCACTGGTTAACCTCACTGAACTCAATCGCTCAGTGGCCGTGGATATTTTCTCGGTCACGTCTGACTCGCCTCATCAGCTGGATTTACCGCTGCATTATCAGGGCCAGTTGATCGACACAAATTTTGAACTCAAAGGCAACACAAGCAACTTGTCGGCTTTGGGCACAAAAAATGGTTATCAGCACTTATGGTTAAAAGGCAGTTCAACGCCAAAAGCAGGTTTGGCCAAAGTGACCTGGCTTAATGATAATGGTCGGTTTTACACGCAAACCAGCCTCACTCAGGGCAATGAAGAGTTTCTGTTTACGCAAATCGGCGCTAACGATCCTAATTTTAATCTGCGCAATGAACACGGCTTTATTCGCCGTATTGAAAATGCGTCTGAGCATCGTTTTGTGTCGGTGCTGGAACCTCATGGTGAATACAACCCGAGCAAGGAGTATACCCTCAATGCAGTCAGTCAGCTTACGGCACTGCAATACTCACAGCAAGGGTCGCTTACCCTGATTGAGTTAACGGTGGAAGGCCTGGATTACCTCGTCGCTATCGACAGCTCAAACCAGGCTGCAGACGATGAGTCGCAAACTTTTTCTTATTTAAATACTTCGTACACCTTAACCGGACGCTTAGGCGTTTTCGTACGTTCGAACCACTAGGAGTTACAACATGCAAAAGCAGAGTCCTCTCTTTTCATTCGGCAATGAGACAGAAATTGAAGATCTGGGTGGTGGCCTGAAACGTCAAATGCTTGGATATAACGAAGAACTAATGGCAGTTAAGGTCTGGTTTGACAAAGGTGCCGAGGGGTACGTTCATAAGCATCGTCACTCTCAGGTCACCTACGTGGTGGAAGGCGAATTTCACTTTAGTATCAACGGCGACGTAAAAGTACTTAAGCCTGGTGACAGCTGCCTGATCCCACCGTTTGCAGAACATGGCGCTGTATGTCCAACCGGCGGCATTCTGATCGATACGTTCAGCCCACCTCGCGAAGACTTTATTGAGGAATAACCATGAAACTACAAGGCTTACGCTGGTGGGTTATTGCCTTAATTGCACTGGCTACCATCATAAACTATATCGACCGTCAGGCGCTTAGCGTGCTGTGGCCGGATATTGTTGATGATTTATTTCCGGATAAAGACTCGCTGGAAAGAAAGCAAATCTACGCCAATATTTCGATTGTGTTTGTATTTGCTTACGCATTTGGTCAGGCCATATTTGGCAAGATCTTCGACTGGGTAGGTACCCGCATAGGTTTTGTGCTATCTATTGGCGTTTGGTCATTGGCTACCGTAGCTCATGCTATCGCCCAGGGCGTTCTTAGCTTCAGTATCTTTCGCGCCATTCTGGGGATAGCGGAAGCGGGCAACTGGCCGGGGGCAGCTAAAGGTAACGCTGAGTGGTTTCCCACTAAAGAAAGAGCACTGGCGCAGGGCATTTTCAACTCAGGTGCTGCCATTGGTGGCATTATAGCGATTCCTCTGATCGCCATGTTAACTGTCTACTTTAGCTGGCAAATGGTGTTTGTAGTGGTCGGTCTGACCGGCCTGCTATGGTTAGTGCCATGGTTAATACTGGTTAAAGCGCCACCTGGCAGTCACCCATGGATCACCGAGGAAGAACGCGAGTACATTTTAACCGGGCAGCGCAACTCGCCAGCAGGTAGCAGCGCCGAAGCGCCCGACAATGAATATAACCCGTCAACCGCAGAGCTGTTGGGTCGCAAGGAAAGCTGGGGGGTTATTCTTGCTTCAGCAGCTATCGACCCTATCTGGTGGCTGTTTGTATTCTGGATCCCCATTTATCTGAATGAAGTGTATGGCATGGATGTTAAGGCCATCGGTATTTATGGCTGGGTACCCTATGTAGGTGCAATGCTTGGTGCCTGGTTTGGTGGTCTGCTTGCACAAAACCGTTTAAAAGCCGGATGGAGCACTAACAAGACACGAAAACTAACGATTACCCTGGGATGCCTGTTAATGCTGCCTGCACTACTTGCCATGGCCAATCCAGGCTCACCGGCCACAGCAGTAATGATCATGGCGGTTATTCTGTTTGGCTTCCAGACTGCCATTGGTAACGTCCAGACCTTACCCAGTGACTTGCTGGGGAAAAAAGCGGTTGGCACCTTGTCGGGCTTTTCCGGTATGGCAGCCAAGCTGGGGGCTGTAGGCCTGACTTCTCTGGTGCCTTATCTGACTGCCGATGGGAATTACACGCCTGCGTTTGTCATTGGCGCCTCGCTGGCAATCACTGCCATGGCAGCGATTTGGATTCTGATCCCTAAAATCGAGCCATTATCAAATCCAGACAAAAAATAACCAGCGTGCGATTGATGCTGCATAAGCTCAATCGCACGTCGCTACCTTCGTGATTAAGTGCAAGAGCAAAACATGGATAAATTTTATTTTTTAGGCGAATGCATGGTAGAGCTTAGAGCTACTGAGCCATCTACCATGAAGCAAGCCTTTGCTGGGGATGTTTATAACTCAGCGGTATATATGAAGCGTAGCTTCCCGGCAATCGAGGCGGGCATGCTAACCGCTATAGGTAAAGATGGCCTGAGTGAAAAAATGTTAGCTGAGTTCAAACAAGAGGGTCTGGACTGCCGTTTTGTTTTTCAGCATCAGGAGAAGTCCCCCGGCCTGTATTTAATTGAAACAGACAATACCGGTGAACGCCACTTTACTTACTGGCGAAATGACTCAGCCGCGCGCAAAGTCATGGATTTTATTAGCCCGGAAACCACCAGTTTGTTTACTGCCGGAGATAGTTTGTTTTTTTCCGGCATATCGATTGCCGTGCTGGAAGAGTCTGGACGGGAACGGCTGTGGAAACTCCTGTCAGAGCTTAAAACACGGGGCGTCAAACTAATATTCGATCCGAATTACCGTGCCCGGCTCTGGTCCTCACCACAACAAGCAGCCAGTGCTTTTATGCGTGCGCTGGAATTAGCCGATATTGCGCTTCCAGGCGTGGAAGACCTCACCGCTCTGTTTGATATTCAGACAGCCGAGGCAGCTATCGCATTTTGCCGTCCTTTTAACCTAGCCGAAGTTGTCATCAAAAATGGTCCGCATTCAGTGGTTACCAGTGACAACGGGCAAATTGAGCACCACCAAATCACGCCGGTAAAAGAGGTGGTTGATACTACATCGGCAGGTGATGCATTTAATGGCGTTTATCTGGGCGCCAGAGCTAATGGAGCACCCATTAGTGACGCTGTGCAACTGGCAGCCAGAGCGGCAGGTACTGTGATTCAGCACCCCGGCGCAATTATCCCGTTGGAACCGTTTAAATCAGCAATGAAATCCGCAGGACTCTAGCACCCATACACGGAAATTAGCACCAAAGCAGTTAGAAAAAGAGTGTGTTTTCCCATTTAAGAGACGGTGACGGATCAGCTTCTCTGACCTCACCATAATTTCGCAATAATGCACCAGCATTGTTGCCTAACTACACGAGAGAGAAAATCATGAATCGCTTTTCTGAGTTAATGTCGGGTCAGACACTGCTGCCTATTATTCAGGCCAATTCACCTGAACAAGGTGTTGCCATCGCTAAAGCAATGGCCGCCGCCGGACTCAATCTGGTGGAAGTTGTACTACGTACAGACGCGTCTTTAGCGGCGTTAGAAGCCATTAAAACTGAGGTACCAACGCTTAAAGTGGGGGCTGGTACTGTGACCTCTCTGGAGATTCTGGAACAGGCCCTGAAAGCTGGCTCTGATTTCATTGTCACACCAGCAGTATCGCCACTATTACTTAGCGAACTCTCCCGTATAGATGTACCGGTGCTGCCAGGAGCATCGAACACCAGCGATGTATTAATGGCGACCGAGTTTGGCTTTTTTGAGCAAAAGTTATTTCCTGCTTCGCTATCCGGTGGCGCGCCATTTTTATCGGCGATTTCTTCCGTGTTTCAGTCTGTTTCCTTCTGCCCCACAGGTGGCGTAAACCCTGGTAACAAAAAAGATTACCTGTCACTCAATAACGTCTTTGCCGTAGGCGGCACCTGGGTCGCGAAAAAAGAGTGGGTAGACAGTGAAAACTGGTCAGCCATTACTGACGCCTGTGTTGAAGCTGTTAGTGAATAGGGAGCAATTCAATGCATTTGAGCAATACTATCGAGCCGGGTGTAGTTACCGGTGAAAATACCGGGCTTATCTACCATCATGCCCGGCGGCATCAATACGCATTACCGGCTGTAAATGTTGTCGGTACCTCGTCAGTGAATGCCGCTCTTGAGGCTGCTAAGCTCGCCAGGTCACCGGTGATTATTCAGCTCTCCAACGGCGGAGCACAGTTTTTTGCCGGTAAAGGGTTAAAGTTACCCGGACAACAAGCTGCGGTGCTGGGCTCGGTGGCCGCGGCACGTTATGTGCACACCGTTGCTGAGCACTATGGCGTACCCGTCATGCTGCACACTGATCACGCCGCCAAAAAATTACTACCATGGATTGATGGCTTACTGGATGAGGGCGAACGCTGGTTTGCCCAGCATGGTAAACCACTGTTCAGTTCGCACATGCTCGACCTGTCAGAAGAGCCATTGGAAGACAATATCGCGATATGCGAGGAGTACCTGCGCAGAATGTCGCGCATTGGTATGACCCTTGAAATAGAACTCGGGTGTACCGGTGGTGAAGAGGACGGCGTCGATAATACCCATCTGGATAATTCTGCGCTGTATACTCAACCGGAAGATGTTGCCTATGCCTATGAGCGACTGAGTAAGATTAGTCCTAATTTTATCATCGCCGCCTCCTTTGGCAATGTTCACGGTGTTTACAAGCCTGGCAATGTGGTGCTCACTCCCAAAATCCTCAGAGACTCTCAGACTCACGTCTCCAATCGGTTCAACCTGCCGGAAAATAGCCTTAACCTTGTGTTTCACGGTGGCAGTGGCTCAGATCCCGATAAAATTGCTGAGTCGCTGACGTACGGCGTAGTCAAAATGAACATCGATACCGATACCCAATGGGCAACCTGGCAGGGCATATTGCACTATTACCAGGAAAAACAAGACTATTTACAGGGTCAAATTGGCAATCCTGAGGGTCAGGACAAGCCTAATAAAAAATACTACGACCCACGGGTATGGCTGCGTCATGGCGAGCAATATATGGTTGAACGGCTTTTTCAGTGTTTCAACGACCTCAATTGTATCAACAGGTATCAACCATGAAACGACTCATACCTGTGCTAAAAAACGACGGTGTAGAGACCGATCTGATTATGCTGATCAGAACGGTCCTGGCGGCGACCAAGGAAATCTCATTTCGGGTCAGTCAGGGCGATCTGGCGGGTATCTTAGGGTCAACCCTGGATGAAAATATTCAGGGCGAAATCCAAAAGAAACTGGATATCGTTGCCAACCAGCTACTCAAGGATATTTTACTTGATGATGACAGCGTGGCGGCTATCGCCTCGGAAGAAGAGCCGAACGTGGTTGCCAGTCACTCACAGGGAAAGTACGTGGTGGCTTTCGATCCCCTTGATGGCTCTTCCAACATAGATGTTAATGGGCAAATAGGCACCATTTTTACCATTTATCCGGTACGGTCAGATGTAGCCTATGATAGCGAAGAGCAGTTTTTGCAACCCGGCTCCCAGCAGGTTTGTGCGGGCTATGTATTGTATGGTCCCTCCTCTTTATTGGTAATGTCCACCGGCGGGCCAACCCGCTGTTATACGCTGGATTTAACCCATGGCGGATACTTGCTTACCCGAACAGCAATGCAGGTGCCGGAAAACAGTACAGAATTCGCCGTTAATATGGCTAATTATCGCCATTGGTCACCGCTCATTCAGCGCTATTTTAATCAGTTACTCAGTCATACCAGCCAGTTTGAAAACAGCACCTTGCGTTGGAACGCGGCCATGGTTGGCGATGTCCATCGCGTGCTGAGCCGGGGCGGCATGTTTGTTTATCCACAAGACAAACGCCAGGGTAACGAACACGGTAAAATTCGCCTGTTATACGAGGCGAATCCGCTGGCAATGCTGGTAGAGCATGCCGACGGAATAGCCACTGCCAATGGCCGGCGGATCCTGAACATCCTGCCGACTCACATCCACCAGCGCGTCCCGGTAGCAATGGGATCGGCGTCGCTGGTTAGCCAGTTTAATCAATCCATATCAGACGGTCAGCCTCTCTAAACGGCTGGCCTTCTGCACTTAAGATGACTAAGCGAGTTTAAGACAATGAAATCAAAAATAATAAAGATAATTGGACCCTGCCTGCTGCTGGCCATGTTCATGCTGGTGATAAATAAAAGCAACGCTCAGCAACCCATTCCAGTGCCAGACTCTCACCTAGCGCTTGCCGAAGGCCGTTTGCTTGGAATAAATGGACAACTCAAACCCGGTGTGCCGCCAAGCGCTAATTTCGATTTACTCGACTGGAGTCTGACCCTACCCACGGATCTGAATAAGGATAACAAGGCAGACATGATTTATGAGAAACCTTTGTCTGATGGATTTGAACTTAGCCCGCTATTTTACACCGCAGAGGATGGCGGTATGGTATTCGCGTGTCCGAACGAGGGAGCCAAAACCTCAAAAAACACTAAATATGCACGTACTGAGCTGCGCGAAATGCTCAGACGCGGAAACAGAAGTATGAAAACCCAGGGAATAACCGGTAATAACTGGGTTTTTAGTGGTACTCATGGCTCAGTAAAACGCCAGGCCGGTGCCATAGAAGGTAGTCTGGAAGCCACTCTGGCAGTTAACCGGGTATCCACCACCGGCGACATCAAAAAAGTTGGCCGCGTCATTATTGGTCAGATTCATGCCACTGACGATGAGCCTATCCGCTTGTATTACAGAAAACTTCCGGATAATAAAAAAGGCTCTATTTATTTTGCCCACGAAATCAACGGCGGTGATGACATTTGGATCAACTTGATTGGCTCGCGCTCACATACCCTTTCCGACCCCACTGATGGCATTGGTTTAGATGAAAAATTCAGCTACAAGATAAGCGTGGAAAGTAATGTGCTGCACGTCACCGTCATTCGCCAGGATAAGCCAAATATCACTCGCTCACTGGACATGTCAGAAAGCGGCTATTTCAAAAATAATCAATACATGTATTTCAAAGCTGGCGTGTATAACCAGAATAACAGCGGTGAGCCCCGCGATTACGCTCAGGCAACTTTCTACTACCTGAATAATATTCATTAATTTCCCCCAACTACTGCAGCCTGTGGACATTCGATCACAGGCTGCCCAGCTTGAGTTATTACCAAAATTACAAGTTGGTAATAACCCACACCACTCCAAATTCCAATAATCGACCTTTTTTGTGAAAAAAATGTAACTAAAGTGGTAGAATTAGACCAATTATTGTGTTTATACTTTACCAAAAGGTTAACAATTAAAATACAAATAGAAACTATTGGTAATACAATAAGCATATTGGACACACGGAAAACTGGGAGAGTATCGCCATCATGAAGTTAAACTACCTCGCGCTTTGCATCGTTGCAGCAGCCCTTACAGGTTGTAACACTGACGCCAATAACAATCCTAATACCCGGGGTAGCATTGCGCTCTCTGGCACACCAACCTCTGGAGAGACGCTAAATGTAACGGTCACTGATCCCGACGGTATTTCAGGTCTGGTGACGTATATTTGGTATGCCGACGGCATGGCTATTGCCAATGCAGAGAGTGACAATTTTACATTAACAGACGATCAAATTGGTTTACCTATTACCGTACAGGCTCTTTACACTGACGATGGCGGAATCAATGAATCACACATTACCGAGGCCACGTCTCCGGTTTCTGCGATAGCGTTTCCTGCGGTGGTAACAATTTCCGGTGACGCCTTTGTTGGTGAAGAGTTAACCGCGTCGGTGTCTGACGACAACGGTATTGCCAATGCCGTCATCGCTTATATCTGGTACGCCGACGGTGATGTCATCGCCGATGCAAACCAAAGCACCCTATTACTTGCAGAAGAACAGTTTGGCACCGTTATCACCGTAAATGCTGCGTTTGAGGATGATCGTGGTTTTGCCGAATCGGTAACATCTGATGCTACTGAAACCGTAGGGCGCATAAACCAGGTTGGCAGTGTGGCAATTACCGGCACGCCAACTGTTGGTAATACACTAACAGCAGATGTCACAGATCAGGACGGCGCAACCGGGTCAATCAGCTATCAGTGGTTTGCCGACGATGTAGCCATTAGTGGCGCTACGCAAAGTAGTTATATTGTTGATGCATCACTGGTTGGCACGGTAATCACTGTGCAGGCAGAGTACACAGACGACAATGGTTTTGCCGAAACGAATACTTCTGAACCTACCATTGCGGTCACGAATGTAGCAGTTGATGAACCAGGCAGCATAACAATAGCTGGCACAGCACCCTACATGGCCAGCGCAGAACTGACCGCCGTTCTGAGCGATAACAATGGCGTTACCGACAGCAATGTTGTTTACACCTGGTTTGCTGATGGTGTTGCAATCGCTAACAATAACGCGGCAACTTTTACTCCGGTTAATCAGGCTGGTGCGATTATCTCTGTCAGCGCAACCTACACCGATAATGATAATTTCTCGGCCACCGTATCCGATGCACTGGATACGGTTGTTTATACTCAGGTAGTCTCCGATACAGCCGGTTTGTCGGCTGCAATCAGTAGTGGCCTGGCTGACGGTGATGTTGTAGGCCTGAATACCAACATCTATACGGATCCAGACCCAATTCTGTTAACCAGTGCAGTGACATTGCGAGCCGTTGAAGAGCAATCTCCTGTTATTACCGGCGAAACCTGTATCCATGTGGCCAGCACGGTTGATGGCGCGATGATTACCGGTTTAACTTTTAAAGATGTTGATACAAAATCAGCCGAGTTCTGCGAAACAGAAGAGCAAGCCGTTATCTACTCAGAAGGTGATAACTTTGTATTCTCACACAATACTTTTGATGGCGAAGAAGACACGCTTAACCTATCAACTTACCATTGGTTGATGCTTAAAGGCAGTGGTTCCCTGATCGAACGAAATACCTTTACCGGCCGGGACAACGCCGAAAAAGGCTCAGTGATTAAACTGGCCTCTTCCTCTGCGGATCACGTTATTCAGTACAACCTGTTTGCCAACAGTAATAACCCCAACTACGACGACTCCAGTTTGCTGTTGTTAAATGTTGGTAGTACAACCGGTTCTGATGCCGCTGACGATGCCAATTTTGTGATTCGTTATAACCGTGTGGAAAACTTCGTAACCGGCCGTCGCCTGATGCGGGTACAAACCTCCGGGGCAACGATTCACGGCAATACCATCATTAATGCAAATGGCGGTATTTCACTGGAAGACGGTGGCTTTAACACCGTAACCAACAATATTGTTGTTCGCACTACCGATATTGCAGATTCAAATGACCGTCCAAGCGGCGTTCTCATTACACCTCTGGGCCACACGGTTAGCAATAACTATATTGCCGGTATTCGCTCTACCAACAAAGAAGCCGGCGGTATTGTATTTACTGCCAACCCATTTTCTCAGGCAGACGGCGGGGTGCCCAATAGTGGCAACCAGGCAATTCTCGACGGAACTGGTGATCTTACCCTCACTATTGCCAACAATACTGTGCTAAACAGCATTCAACCCATTGTATTTAGTACTGAGATTGGCTCAAAAGCCCCGGTTGGTGACTGCGATGAACTAACAGCAGCCAATGCGCCTGAGCTATATAGCCTGACCAAGAACTTTTTTGTCATTAACTTTGATGCCAACCTCATTGCGAATGGCTTAAATGACGATGCCATGTCTCAGGGTCTGTTCTTACCCTTTGATGCCAGCAGCAGCGACCATTCTTTTGAGTACGATTGTGACCTGATCAATCACACCGAGTCGTTCTTCTCCAACAACTTTGGCTTTAGCGACAGCTATGCTTCAGGGGATGTAGAGGATGACTACTGGGTAGATATCAGAAACATCAATGGTAACGGTGAGTTCGACTCCGACGGTGCCATCGACCAGGATCCTGTAGCTAACGGCAAAGAAATCCCGGAATTCGTAACCGCTACCAACTCTTTAACTGAAACCGATCCCGCCGGCGCTCAATCAGTGGCAGGGGCAAAAGACTTGCACTACATTCAGTCTACCGAAGTTGGAGTGGGTTCTACCTGGGTGGCTCAGGATGAATAACACCATGCACTTATCGCCTGAAAATAAAATTAACTATGACGACGCGCTGCCTGAAGTGCACAGTAAAAAAATGGAGAATATATAATGTCGTTGCGAGAAGAACACACTCAATTTAACCTTCACCCGGTCTCAAAGTGGGTAAAAACAGCAATCATTGCCGGCATGGCCAGCTCTTGCGCCTTTACTGTTCAGGCTCAGGAAGCCCAGGAAGGCGCAGACGAGGAAGTCGTAGAAGTCATTGATGTAGTTGGAAGCCGACGCACCATTCAGGACCAGATATCCATCAAACGAGAGGCCACGACAGTAGTGGATGGCTTATCAGCCGAGGATATTGGCGACCTGCCCGCGTTGTCTATCGGTGAAGCTTTGGAATCGATTACCGGCGCCGCATCACACCGTGAAAATGGGGGAGCCACAGAAATTACCATTCGTGGCTTAGGGCCATTTTTAAGTGCTACTCATATCAACGGCCGCGAAGCAACCAATGGCAGTGGTGACCGCTCAGTTAACTTTTCCCAGTTCCCCAGCGAACTAATCAAAAAAGTAGCAATTTATAAAACCCAGGATGCCTCGATGATTGAAGGCGGTGTAGCCGGTGTTATCTCACTGGAAACGTTACAGCCGCTCGATTACGGTAAACAACGCTTTCAGGGCGAGGTTAAACTTAACTACAATCCTGAAGAAGCCAATGTGGATAACTCGCTGCAAAGTGACTTAGGCTACCGGGGTACATTTAGCTATGTTGACCAGTTTGAGCTCGCCGGCGGACAAAACCTGGGCATATCATTTGGTGGTCAGCGTCAGGACATCACTCAACCTGAGGCAGAATACCGCAGTTCAAGCCCAACCGGTTCATCCCTGTGGGCATGCCTGAACGATCCTAACAATACCAACGAAGGCTTCTATCGTAGCTCGGCCGGAGACTGTGAAGATCGGATCACCGGCGGCTCTAATCAGGGCTACGATCCGGAGATTGACCCGGAAACCGGGCGCGCATACAGCGACGGCGTACCCTACGCCTGGACAGGCAGTAGCCGAAGCTTCCGCCAGAATGAAACCTCAGATGAACGGGATGCGCTATTCCTGGCGGTTCAGTATCAACCTTCAGCGGACTGGGATATCAACCTTGACGCTCAGGTATCTGACCGGGTTCAACGAGAGGCACGGCACGATCTTATTTTCTTACAGAAGCGAGCCATTCCAGGCCTGACCGGTCCTACGCTGGTTACCAATGACGTGGGCGGAATCTTACACTGGGAAGGACAAGACCGCATTGAATCGTCGGGCGAGCAGTTTTCTCGCGAGGAGAACTATCGCGGTGGCGGAATTAACATAGAGCATCACTTCAGCGATCTGCTTACCGTTGAACTTGATTTAGCTTACTCACAAACAAAACGGGAAGAGTTGCAAATCTCTAACCGGGCGCGCACCGCGGACCGGCATTTCTTTAGCTGGGACATGGGTGACAATATTCCTCATTTCACTACCACGAACCTGGACGTTACGGATATCACTAACTTCACTGACAGCCTGCGCTCTCGTTTAGACAGAGAAAACTCACGGGAAAACGAAGTGTCTTCTGTACGATTAGACTTTGATTACATTCTCGACAGTGATGTGTTTACCAGTATCCAAGGCGGCGTCCGGGCCTCTGAGATGACCTTTGTACAATTCGGAGGGACCAATGGCAACGGCTCGCGGAATGAGTACACGCTTGACACCAGCGTAGCAAACGCGCTGGATATCCTTAGTAGCTGCCAGATCGATTTTCCGGAAAGTGACTTTCTGGATAACGTGTCAGACGGTGACATCATCACCAACGTAGACGCAGACGGCAATGTAATAAGCAGCGGTACAGGGTCTTCCTGGGCAACCTATGACAACCTGTGTTTTGCTGAAGCAGTCAGTGGCTCTCGTGGCGGTAGCGTTAGCTATCCTGAGGTGGAGTATGAAAGCCAGGGCACCATTGATGTCACTGAGAAGACCTATGCCATGTATCTGATGGCCAACTATGACACCGAAATGTTCGATAAATTTATTCGCGGTAACTTCGGCATCAGAGTGGTAGATACTGAAGTAACATCAGTAGGTTTCAGAAACTCATTTACCATTGAAACCACCGAGCTTGGCGAACTGCGCCTGGTACCAGGTGACAACCTTGAACGGACCGTGGGTGGCGGTGGCTACACCGAAATACTGCCAAGCTTTAACCTGGTCGTTGACTACAGTGATGATATCTTACTTCGGGCTGGTATCTATCGCGGCATGTCGCGGGTCGATCCGGCAGATTTAGGCTTTAATCGCGAATTTCAGACCGACGATGAGGTAGCCCCAACCACGCTTGCAGATCTGATTGTTGGGGTTAACGGCTCAGGGAACCCCAACACCCAGCCCTTGATGTCCTGGAACTACGATGTAGCAATAGAGTGGTACCCAAATGAAGACTCTATTTTTGCATTGAGCTTGTACCACAAGCAGTTTCAGGGTGGTTTCCAGCAGCGTACCGTGCTTGAACCCTATGAAATAGAAGGCCAGTCATTTAACTTACCCATTACTAACTCGGTGACCACCGATGACACCAGCAACCTGTACGGCATTGAAGCCTCAGTTGCTTACCGCTGGGATATCGGTGTGGGGGTTAAATTCGGCTACAACTATGCAGACACCGATTACGAGTTTGAAGATAGTAATTATGGCGATACCTTCGTAACCGACCTGGATGGCAATACCACGCAACTGCAGGACGGTATTATTCCACCCGGCTCAGTACCTGGTTTCTCTGAGCACGTGTTTAGTGGCCAGGTGTATTACCAGGTGGGCGACTTTGATACCGCGCTTATTTATAAGTACCGTAGCGAGTATTTCCAGCCTTATACCAGCAATGGTACACGTCTGCGCTATGTTGATGAGGTAGGTGTTTGGGAAGCGCGCGCGTCGTATAAAGTTAACAGTAATATTAAAGTACGCGTTTCCGCTATTAACCTGTTCAGCGCCCCTAAATCGCAGGACTTTTACGTGCAGGGTAACCTCGGTGAAGTGAACGACTATGGCCCTCGTCTGTTCGCTGGCGTTACATTCAAATACTAATAAATTGTTACCCTGCGTTATTTGAACGGGCTTCGGCCCGTTTTTTTTGGTTGATGTTTTATTCCTGCCAGGTGATTTGATAAGTGATATCAACCCGTATAGAAGCTTACCCTCTCAAAGAAACCCAGCGGGCTTTCTCCTCATAGGAACCAGGCAGCAGGTTACCTGGCCAGGCATGGTTTGGAATCACCAAACCATTGCAACCAAGCCTTACTGAGTGGGCAAACTTCTTTATGGATTGGTGTTAATGCGGGAAAGAATAAATACCACTATCTTTAACGTCTGCGTGCCTATCACTTCAGTTGTGCCTTACACAACAAGAAGCGTCTGAAAACAGACGGCTGCTGAGAAATTAAAACGCGTTGGTGTATTACCCAACCTGGCCTTTATAACAAAGTATCTATTCGCTCGCGGTGTAACCGGTATGGCTGTTGCGAATCTCATAGAACGTTGCCTGGGCATATTCATCAGGATCGCTGGAATTGTTTAAGTGATAAACACCCACCTTAAAATAATGATACTGATCTTCTGCGTCGTACTGACTGGTACTCATATCGTAATTTGCCACCACATCCGGTTTGCCCTCTCTGGATAGCTTGACGGTCAGCAGGTTTACATTCACGCTGATGTGATAACTAAACACTTCATCTAGTGCAATGCCGTCAGCGGGGTCAGGCGCACTATTGCTTCGTGAGCCAACCATTTCAACATAGGTTTCAATATTGTCGCCCGCAGCGTCTGTTTGCCGGCTTTCATGAGCAAAATATACTGAGCCTCGTTGGTTGCCGGGCAATTTACGGTAATACAACCGAACAGGCTCATCGTCATTGGCATGTATCTGGCCGATTACTACACGTCCAACCTGATAGTTCTCACCCGTCGTGGTGACATTATTAACTGCCAGCGTAACATGTAAATCACCATCCACTCCGCCAGCCTGCAGTTGATTAGCGGCCGATGCGCTACCAAAAACCCAGTTGTTTTTATTCACCCCCTGAGTACGGATATCACGGTCGCCGCGACGAAGCATTTCTCTTAATTCAACCCGCACATATTGAGTATTGGTGGAGGTTTTAAATCCATAGCTTGGCGAACGCATCACAATACCGCCATCTTCTGATGCATAAAAATACTCAGAATTAGTATAACCAGCAGCAAGCTCTGACTCTGAAATGGTGTCTGATTTACCGTTGCCGTCTTCGTCGGTGGGAATGCTTAGGTACCAGTCTAATAAATCAATCCCCAGTTCATTGGGAAAGACATCGGTAAAGTTGCCAGTGGCAGTATTACAGCGGTGGGCCTGAAGCTCAACAATTCCAGCCGGTATTGTTGCGCTGGTGCTGTTAATAGTAACTCTGATATAGCGGGCTGTTGCACTATCAAATGAGACCAGCTCAAAACCACTGTGTTTGCCACTGGATTGCTGATTTTCTGCTACCAGTTCCCATTGCTCGCCATCAGCAGAGATTGCGAGGTCAAAAGCATATTCCTGACTATCACCCAGATACCATTTTATGGTTACTGAGCCGAGCAGTACCGGCTCACCAAGATCAATTGTAATATCGCCGTTGCCACTATCACTTTGCCAACGAGACTCACCAGCCGTATCCCCATCAGCGGCTTTATCAGCCGTATAAGCAGAATGACTTATAGCAGTGCTACTTACCTGACTAATAGAGTAAACCTCATTAATACAGGTATTTGATACCGGCGTTTCCGGCTCGGGAGCGGACGGTTCAGGCTGCTTGCTATTATTGCCGCCCCCGCCACATGCGCTGAGAGTCAACGTCACGAAAATGACCAATAGCAATGATTTGCCATGAAAACCAGGGGTAGTTACAAACATACAGAACCTTTTTTTACCGCTTAATTAAAGTGAAGTGATGGTTTGCCATACACCGGAGAGCCCGATGTAGGCAGTAAACAAAGAAAACAACAGGATTGCCGCCAACACCAGATTCTGAACACCGCTGAGGCGATAGGATTTCATTAACGCTTTTTGATTTGCGAGATAGATTAGGCAAGCTACAGTAAGCGGCAGGATCACCGCATTGAAGGCTTGCGATAAAATCATTACCACAATCGGCCTGGCATTAAATACCG
>NZ_CAJXQY010000012.1 GCF_913058315.1 uncultured Alteromonas sp.
GAGTCAACGCTTTGGACTTGGGTGTACTGCCGTCGCGCTCTGCTTCAAGTTGCCTAATCCACTTGCGCAGAGTATTTTCATGTACATCTACTGCGCGACCAGCTTCAGCCATACTGTAACCTTGATCAACTACCAGGCTGGCTGAATCATGTTTAAATTCCTGACTGAATGACCGTCTTTGTCTTTTCATTGAACACCTCGTTATTAAGTGTAATGCTACCACTTAAAATAGTGTTCGGGTTTAGTCTGCCACTACACCATGCTGCAAGAGCGGTGATGTACAGACCGGATAAGACAGGAAAGGTATATGGTGAGTGGTTGATTAATTTACGTGCCACCAAGCCATTTAACGTTGTGACCGTCGCATTGGCTAATAAGCTTGCCCGAATCGCATGGGCGGTCATGAAGACGAAACAGGCGTTTAACAGCAACGCTTTAGCACCAGGTTTGCAATGATAAAAATGATGACGAAAACGGTAGAACCACTGGATTAAAACCTGACACAAAAAACAGCTCACAGAAGCTTTCGGTTTTTTTGAGGATAATCCAGCGCGGATCTCATCGTGGAGCGGGTTGCGAAAGCGCCTAATCAGACTCCGAATACATTAGCGCATAACCAACCCCGTTATCGACATTTATTGTTGCAATAACGAGGCGGACCATACATTTTTGTGTCTGATTTTCAACTTTAACGGTAATAATTATCTAAAAACCAACTTTATAGTCTGGCAAAGACGATATCAGTTATCAGGCAAGCACCATCTTTGATATTTCGATGGTAAAACCAATTAAGGCCAAAACGAGCCCTACCCCGCCAATTACATTTCCCCTACCCAGTTCAATGCCAAGTCTTACAAACACTTTGCTCATAAAAATTACGCTGCCAAGAAACACGGTGAATATTGTGAAAGCCACATTTGCGACAATGCTCATTGCAGGGTCAAGTATTGATACAATAGCAACGGAAACCACCCAGATGGTGATATAAGCGCCAATCGCCACCCAATTCCAGTATTGTTTAGTCGCTGTTGTGCCGACCAAACGAAACTGAATACTCTCCAGGAAGGTTTTAAGGCGCTCCGACAGTGGCGGCAAATAGAGCTCGATAGTAATTAACAGTAAGCCAATGACCTGTATGGTAAAACCAACCCAGTTTATTACGCTGTCAGTCAAAATTTACCCACCTCCCTGTATGCCATGCAATTCAACACCGTTTATAAAATTAAGCCCCAATAATGGGCGAAATAAACCAGGCTAAACTCTGAGACCAGCGAGAGCGTAGCCAAGCTTTACGTGTTCAATTAACTTCACTTAATACTAAGTGAATTTTAACTAAAAACGGTATAAATAATTATTCTTTACGTTTCGACGCTGCGATAGCAATTATCGCAACGATAATGACGACTACCACACCACCAATTACTGCACTGCTCATAACGACCTCCTTTGTTACAACATTTTAAAACTCAGGTTAGTATGACTATAGATGGTCCAGAGTTACCTTAACATTGGTCTTAACCACTATAGCCTTACTACCACTTACATATCGCGGTCCAAACCAGAAATAGCTCTTATCGCCATTGCCGCCGGATGTGCCTCGATAAGAACAATTTAATGGCCCCTACCACTCAGCCTTTTTCCATATTTTCGAATTGGTCTAACAGATGCGTTAACCTGCGGCCGGATATTTCCTGATAAAGCCAACCAATTAACTTATTGTCCCTGTTTTCTGGCTTGAGCTTATTGATAAGCAGCGCCACCAGAAGCCCAAATATCAGGGCAATCACTGAAAATCTAATTGTTGTTTCTGCCGACATTAATGAAAATAAATCAACGTCAAAAAACAGATCGTAGCCCAGAAATACATAGGCCATGTAAAAAGGTGCAGATAGAATTAGCAGTTTAAAAACATTCAAACTATGCGTTCTGACGGCAATAAGATCATTCAGCGTTTCTTTCATCGGTTTAGAAAAATCTATCTTACTCAACAGCGCGACTTGGCCAATGCTTCCGGCTAATCCCAATATCGCAAATATATTGAGTACACAGGCAGAAACCACCGGTGCAGTTAAACTCCAGGACGAGGCCATGTAGCTCCCCAAAGAAAGAACAATGCAGAGAAATACAATTCCTTCAATCGCTCGTGTCAAAATGAGCTTATTCAACTCACTTTTATTACCGTCTGACTGTATCTTCTGAAGCAATGTTTTATTCAGACTCATACACTCGTCCAGCTTTTCACTATGTGCCTGCCACATAGACTGCATTTGATCTAAATTCATATCTGAGTACCTCTTCTGTTTAAGACGCTTTCGCCTTTAACTTCTGTTTAATTCGACTAATTTTTGTAGAGACATTAGCAATCGTAATAGCTAAATTGGTCGCAATTTCAGACTGGCTTTCACCTTCTAAATACATCAACAATACCGCTTTATCTATATCGTTGAGTCCGTTTATAAATGCGTATAACTCACTCAAACTCTGTTCATTTTCTCTTTCAGCTTCCATGTCATAACTCAGTAACTTGTCTTCCATTTCTGTATGCTTATAAGCAATTGTTTTGTCTTTCCTGTAAAACGATATTGCAACGTTAAGTGCCACTCGATACATCCAGGTCGTAATTTTAAAATTGTCATTGTAGGTATCCAATGAACGCCAGATTTGGGCGAGAATTTCCTGAACTAAATCCTCCCGGTCAAACTCATTACTGCAGTAGGCGCGTGCAACTTTAAACACTATTCCCTTGTGTCTTTCTATGATGTCTAAGTACATTCGATGCCGATCAACGCTCATTTCACTTTTCTCAATGGTTTAAACCTATTCATTGCCTGCTTTATCCGCCCTGTTAACTGAGAGTGAACTCATTTCTGCGTAGCGTTGATTGATTATCATACAAACTTATGGGCTTTAGCTTATCGTCACAAACCCAAAACCTTTACCTGCAAATTGTTATGTATCTAATGATTCGCAGCCGTGAAATAAATCTCACAACTTTTTTTAAAATTTTATTAGGATCGTAAATCCTCTAACTTTATAGCCTTTCGCTTCGGTCAGGGAGAGTTGCTATTCCAAGCTATATTTGCTCCGGGACTGTTGCAAAAACTGTATGATATACCTGGTGATTTGGAGGGCTATTTACCCACTGTTGCTCAACAAGCACAAAGCGTATCCAAGAAAAATTAGTAGCACCACATATATCAGGTACAGCAGAAACAATATCGAATATTGCTTTAGCGAAAATAGTTAGTACATCGATTTACAGGTCATGTAGCTCAAGCTTGTTGATTGGGCAAAATGTTGCTTTCCAGGTTACCGGAATACTCTGATGAGAAGACGTGGTAGTTTGCGTTAGCCGAAAATCAGTTGGCGATGAAGATCGCCAACTGGATATGAGATGATAAAGCGGCAGCTATTAAGCCATTACTTAAAGTCTGGCGAGTGCCTCTGCGACTTGCTCGAAGGTAGGCGGATGACACCCCACTTTTTCAACATTCAGGCTGGCTGCCATTGCCCCAAATTTTAACGCCGCAGCCAACATGTCTGGCATGGCCTGGGGGCATAATGCTTCTTGCTTCAACAGGTATGCAACTAATGCCGAGAAATAGGTATCTCCCGCGCCCACTGTATCGCCTATACTCGGCGGTAGAATGACATTCTGTTTAAGGTGATGCGAATCCGTTATGATTTGCGAGCCACCTTCGCCTAATGTCAGCACGACCATGCCATTTTCCATGCGGTCCAGCATGGCGCGGGCATGAAATTCCGGCTCGCCGTATAGCCCTTTCAGATGTAAATCCTCATCGCTCACTTTAACAATGTCAGCGAATTCAACAAAACGCCATATCGCAGCAATGTACTGTTGGTGATTGTCTTCTACTCCCTTACGCACATTGACATCAATACTGATTTTTACGCCTTGTTCTTTTAATACTTTGATGACAGGTATGAGCACATCAAGCATGTCAGGAACCAAAGCCAGTGAACCGGTATGGAACAGCGTTAAATCATTGGGTAATGCATTTAACAGTGTGTTTGGTGTAACATCCAAATCAGCCACGCCTTTGCGGTATAAACGGTAGCTTGGTTTACCCTGTTCATCTTTGTATACCAAAGCCAGCGAGGTATTTTTGTCTGAGCGATAATTGTCGGGAAGCGAGATACCATTGTCCTGTGCAGACTGATAGATTTTCTCCCCCAGATCATTGGTAGAGATAGGTGACAAATAGGTGCAGGCCAACCCCTGACGTACAAAGCTACGGGCCACATTGTAAGGCGAGCCGCCAATAAAGGGCAGAAAGCTGTTATTCGGTTGCTGGATCATATCAAACAGCGCCTCACCGAATACTGCGACATTAGGTATTGTGTTCATTAGATTGTAGCCTCCATAGAAGCAGGGGTAACTTCAATCTCCAGTACTGACGCCATCAGATGCTCCACTTTTATACCTGCAAACAGTTTAGTCAGGAATGATTGATAGTCTTCGCAAAAAGAGCGATTAGCCGCCAGAGCGCCAAAAATACTCTGTTGTGATAAGAATGCCAGAGGCGCCTCACGTGAAGATTTTGCTGCGTGTTGTAAGGTATCTGCCAAATCGTCAATGACATCCAGCGCTTCACCATGCTGAGTGGTATGGGAGTCGCTGTACCAGCACCAAGCGGCAAGCACCAGACTGGATAGTCTTGTGGAGCCTTTACTTATCAGGTTCTGCTGAATAGTAGGCACCAAAAAAGTGGCTACTTTTGCCGAACTCTGTGAGCAAATTCTGGCGAGACTGTCTTTGATATTTGGGTTGCCAAATCGCGTGATTAGCGTTTGCTTGTACTCATCAAGATCGATACCCGGCACGGCATCCAGTACTGGTGTTACTTCGTTATCCATAAATGCGCGAAGGTAGCGGGCAAATAAAGGATCCGACACGGCTTCCTCTATAGTGCTATATCCGCGTAATGAGCCCAGCACCCCCAATACAGTATGTCCTGCATTGAGCAATCGAATTTTCATGGTTTCGTAGGGCGTAACATCGTCAACGGTTTGCGCGCCAACCAGTTCCCACTCAGGCCGCTGTTGCGTAAAGTTGTCTTCAATAACCCACTGGTGGAAGGGTTCACAGGTAACTGGCCACTGGTCAATTACACCGAGTTCTTCTGCCAGTGAGATATCACCCTCAGTTGTTGCAGGTGTGATGCGGTCAACCATGGCGTTGGGAAAGCTTACCGACTCACTTACCCACCGGGCAAATTCTGAGTCATATGCATTGATATAAGCGACCAACATTTTACGGGTTACATCACCATTGTGCTGAACGTTGTCGCAGGACTGAATAGTAAAGGGGGCTTTTCCGGCTGTTCTGCGAAGCTGTAACGCTGCTGCCAGGTAGCCAAAAATCAGTCTGGGTTTAGTCGGGTTAGCAATATCATGAATTACGTCCGGATTGGTTAAATCAAACTCGCCGGTAGAGGGATCAAAGTTATAGCCACCCTCGGTAATAGTGAGTGACACAATCTTTGTTTCCTTTGCTGCCATTTGGGCTATAACGGCTTCAGGATCATCCGGTGCTAAAAGGAAGTCAGTCATGCAACCAATAACCTGCACATCGGACTGACCATTTGGGTGTTTAACCAGTAAAGAATAAAGATAGTCTTGTGCTGCAAGCCTTTGTTGGATTGCACGGTCAGCTTCACGCAAACCGATGCCACAAATGCCCCAGCGCAAATCATGAGTTTGATTCAGATAATTATCAGTATAATAAGCCTGGTGGGAGCGGTGAAACCCGCCCACACCAACGTGCACAATACCCGCTTGAAGTGCCTGGCGGTTGTAGCCAGGCACAGAAATACTTGCGGGTAGAAAACTTAATGTGGCTTGAGAAAGTGGTTGAGCTTGCATATAAGGTTTCTCCCGAGTTTAAGCTGAAGCAAATTGCTTTTTGCGATGCATAGCCCAGTAGGCACTGGTGAAATAAATAACCGTGCAAGCAAAAGCGAAGTTAAAGAACGCAGAGCGATTGGCGTGGTACTCACTGATATCAGCCGAAAAGAACATCGTATTGACAGCAAAAGCGACCGTTATGCCAAGGCTCACCCAGGCGATTGCTGTCAGCGCCTTGGTAAACCCGCGTAAATCTGCTGCTGCAGGTGCCTCATTTGCCGCTTGTTCAGCATGAAATGCTTCAACTTTTTCATCATAGGCAGCAAGTTTCGCTTCTTCCTCTGGGTAACTTTCTGCTGCTCCATGGCGTTTTGCCAATTGTGTGTAGACCACAATGGTGAAGATCCAGGTTGGCAGGAACAAATAATAGAACGACATCACATCAAGAGCATTCAGAGTAAAACCGAATACCAGGCCCAATCCCCAGGACATGACAGCCGGTGAACTGTGTTTAAGTTTTTTATGCGCAGCCCAGTAGCGGGTTAGTCCCAACTTCGGGAACAAGAAATGCTCAGAAAACACGATTGCGCCCACGGGAACAACTAATAAACCCGCATAGGTTAAAAGTGGCAGAAGTTTGGTAAATACAAACGGGAAACAAGCGATGATAACCGTAACAATACCAACCAGAAAGGTTGTTCTATTGCGGGACTGATCGCTAAAAATAGCCTGAGCCGCTAAACCTGCGCGGTATAAATTAGCATTTGCCGTAGTCCAGCCGGCTACAATTACAATCACCAGGCCTGACAAGCCTAACGCGTGGAAGGCAACATCACCGGGATCCAGTTCGGTAATAGATTTCTTTACCAGTACCGCGGTGCCTGCACCCATGATGCCGGCAGAAATCCACGCAATATAATGCCCAAATAACATGCCAGCAGAGGTGCAAATACCATAGCTTTTCTTTTTGGCATAGCGCAATAAAGCCATGTCAATCAAACCAAAGTGGGTAATGGTGTTGGCTGCCCAAGAAAAGCCTATAACTTCAATAAGACCGATGCCAGGCTGACCATTTGTGTCGAGTCCCGTCCACACCGATACACTGCCGATGTGCATAAAGTCACCCCAGCTTCCTACCACTGTTTGGCCAATAACCGCATTCGCTAATTCGGGCATGAGCACCAAAGGGCCGCTGATGAACATAACAAATAACCAGGGCGCACAGATACCCGAAAAGCGCGACACGGCATTAAAGCCATACATAGCAACCAGCACAACTATTATACCTACGGCAAGCACTACCAGCACAAACCAAGGGTTAGTCGGATACCAATTTAACTGAGCAGGAATGTTCAATGCGAATCGCACTGCTGTTGCTGAAACAGTAATCATGGCCGCAGAAATCACGGTAAAGATTATTACATTGGCCCAGTTGTATAGCCTGGTCATTGAGTCGCCCGCAATCTTTTGCAGATAGGTATACAGGCTCAAGCGCGTTTCTACAGCGATTGGGGTGGTAATAAATGTCCAGCTTAAAACGGCAAGAATATTACCTATAAGCAAACCGAGCAGGATGTCGGTCATGGTGGCACCGAGTGCGACAAATGTTGCCCCAAACACAAATTCAGTGGCAGCTACGTGTTCGCCTGCGTAAAGCCCTAAAAAGTGCTTCCATCCCTTCAACTTGTGGCGTGCTACGGGGAGTTGCTCTTCTTCTATATGCTTCAGTTCGACCTGATCATTACTCATAAGTCTCAATCCTAAATATTTGCTATTAGTAAAGTCACCAATTCTATATTTACAACCTGGAAACCCTACCACATGAGCAATAGCTAACAATCTGGGCATATTCTCAACAGGCGGATATAATGTCAACACTAAGTTAACAACTTTAGTTCTATACACCGTGCAACTGAATAAAAATCTCCTCATGTATCAATGTGTTTGCTGGTTCAAACCGCCAATCAAAAAAAATGTCACTATTTTTCCAACCACTTTACGAGCAAGTGCCCTGAAAACGAACTTAAATTTAACAGCTTCAGTTTTACCCCGTGTGAGCAGCCAAAATGAATACTCGCCAAAATAATCACAACTCACTGTTTATTAGAAACAATATTTACCGACTTAAATTTTTTTAACCTTAAATAAACATTTTCCTGTTGACAAATAATTAACATTTATTGGATTATGCTCACAAGCTGGTCACATGCCCAAGTCAAGAATTAGTAAAAATAGCGTGAAAAGTCGGATAACAATCAGCTTGATAACTGCATATAAAAACACAAGTGGAGGAAGTTCAGTCATGCACAACACACCAAAAGACCAGAGTTATCGAACAGCATTGGTTCAACGAAGTAAAAAGAACGCAAGTGTAATCGGCTCAACCATTATGTTAATGCTAATGCAGCCATTCAGCAGTCGGGCCGCTGGTGAATTTGATGCTGAGCAATATCTAACCGGAGATTGGGGAGGCGTGAGGGCTGAGCTTGCCGAAAAAGGCGTCAATGTTCGCCTTGGTCACTTTAGTCAGACTGCCTATAACCTCCAGGGTGGAGATAGTAGTGAAGTGGCTTATGCTGACCAGTATTTTGTCGGTGGATACTTCGATTTAGATAGGCTGTTCGGCTGGTCAGGTGCTGAGTTTAAAATTGAAATTTCTAATCGAAATGGCGAGCTTATAAACAACAAAGCCGATATGCCATTTTTACTCCAGTCTCAGCAGATATTCGGTCGCGGCAATGTCACGCGCCTGACCCAGTTTTCACTTACGCAACGCCTTCTGGATGATCAGTTAAGTATTAAGGTTGGCCGTATATATCCCAGTGCTGACTTTTTCGCCATGAGTTGTACTTTTCAACACCTGACGTTTTGTAGTGGTGGTTCATCAAACTATATAAGCAGCAGTTGGTATGGCGATCCGCTCAGTTCACTGGGGGCTCAGGTTACCTATAACCTGTCAGATAATCTCATCTTAAAAGCGGGTGCTTATGATGCGAACCCGGAAACCCTATCTCTAAACCAAGGGCTGAAACTTGGCACTTCTGGCGACTTGAGTGGTACAACAGCGGTGGCAGAAATTGAATACAAGGTCGATTACGGCAATGGGTTAGACGGCGATTACCGTTTTGGTGTTGTTCGTAGCAGTTTAGACAAGCCTAAGTTAGTTAACAAAGCCGGATTCCCGTCAGGCACAACCGATGATGCCACTGCAATTCAGGATACAGACAACGCCTTTTACATCAACCTTGAACAGCAGGTTACTCGCAACGCAACCGGTGGTGGATTGCGCTTATTTGCCAGCATGATCCGGTCAGATAACGCCATCAGCGGCGTTGGAGAAGTATTGGCTTTGGGCGGCTTTATTAATGGCCCGTTCGTTAGCCGCCCTCATGATCGTTTTGGATTGGCGATTGGTCGTAACAGCGTAAGCAGTGAATTAACCCGCGCTCAGCGTCTATACAACACAGCTTATGCCGATAGCGAAGTGGCAGTACGTGACCATGAGTATCCCATAGAGCTGAACTACAACTATGTGATCACGCCAGCCATCGCAGTGATGCCCAGCATACAGTATGTCATTAATCCTTTTGGTGACAGTGATACAGATAATGCAACCATTCTTGGCCTTCAGCTGAGCTTAAACTTCTAAACCCTATAGCGCCGGCTGTCACTGGCCGGTCTGTAAGAAATACGACAAGTGAGATAAGGAAAATAATATGATTAGACGACTTACCACAAGTATCTGCTCTGCTTTGCTACTGAGCATGCCGGTCGCGGCAGAAACTGTCACTATCGCCACGGTTAATAATGGTGACATGGTCACCATGAAGAACTTAAGCAAAGCCTTTACCGACGCCAACCCGGATATTAGCTTAGAGTGGGTGACACTGGAAGAAAACATTTTACGTCAACGTGTTACTACAGACATCGCGACTGGCAGTGGTCAGTATGACGTAGTCACAATTGGGACTTATGAAGTGCCAATCTGGGCCAGGCAAGGCTGGCTTGAGCCGCTAAACAACCTGGGCGAAGACTACGATCTCGACGATATCCTGCCTTCCATTCGTGGCGGTCTGTCTTATCAGGATAACCTTTACGCTGTGCCTTTCTATGCTGAAAGTTCGATGGTTATCTATCGCACTGACTTAATGGAAAAGGCAGGCCTTGCTATGCCTGAGAAGCCCACATGGGACTTTATTGAGCAAGCGGCGAAAGCCATGACCAATAAAGACCAAGGGGTATATGGGATCTGTTTGCGCGGTAAAGCCGGTTGGGGTGAAAACACCGCGTTGATTACTTCAATCGCGAACTCTTTCGGCGCTCGTTGGTTCGACGAGCAATGGAAGCCTCAGTTCAATACACCTGAGTGGCAAAAAACCCTCGAAGTGTATACAAACCTAATGCTGAAGTACGGTCCGCCGGGCGCATCGTCAAACGGCTTCAATGAGAACCTGGCGTTATTTCAAACCGGGAAATGCGGTATTTGGATTGATGCAACGGTTGCGGGTTCATTTGTCACTAATCCTGAAGAATCCACGGTTGCAGATAAGGTCGGTTTCGCACTTGCGCCTGATGCCGGTCTGGGTAAGCGGGCAAACTGGCTATGGGCCTGGAATCTGGCCATTCCTAGTAGCACAGACAGTAAAGCTGCCGCTGAAAAGTTTGTCAGTTGGGCAACGTCCAAAGGCTACTTAGATCTGGTTGCTCAGGAAAAGGGCTTAGCCAATGTGCCGCCGGGAACCCGCGCGTCTCTTTATGCCAATGAAGCCTATCTGAAAGCGGCGCCTTTTGCACAAATGACTTTGGATTCAATCAAGCTGGCCAATCCGAATAACCCCACGGTAAAACCAGTACCTTACGTTGGCGTTCAATTTGTGGCCATTCCTGAATTTCAGGGCCTTGGCACCGCAGTTGGGCAGCAATTCTCAGCCGCGGTAGCCGGTAACGTCACGCCGGCTCAGGCACTGAAAACGGCGCAGCGTTTAGCAGAACGAACCATGCGTAAAGCTGGTTACCCTAAAAACTGATGAGTTGCCCGGCCAGTGAAGCGCTGGCCGGGTTCTTTTCATCTTAACAGGTATCGATTGGAGCGCTCTTATGGCAACTACCAGTTCCCGGTTCCTCGGCCGCATCATGATCAGTCCGGCAGTCGCTTTACTGCTCGTCTGGATGCTTGTGCCGTTAGCGATGACCATTTACTTCTCGTTTCAAAACTACAACCTGCTTATGCCAGGTATGCAGGAATTTATTGGCTGGATGAACTATGAATTCTTCCTGACCGACCCTGCGTTTACAGAATCATTCTTCAATACGTTGCAATTGGTTTGCGGCGTACTGTTCATCACGATCATTGGCGGTACAGCTATCGCAGTGCTGCTCGACCAGGCCATTGTTGGTCGCAATATAGTCCGAATTCTGGTGCTTGCACCGTTCTTTGTTATGCCAACAGTGTCGGCTCTGGTGTGGAAGAACATGTTTATGAATCCGGTAAACGGCTTGTTTGCCCATATGTTTACAGCACTGGGGCTTGAGCCTTTTGACTTTCTATCACAAGCGCCGCTTGCGTCGATTATTCTTATAGTGTCGTGGCAATGGCTACCCTTTGCTGCACTTATTTTACTAACGGCTATTCAATCATTGGATCAGGAACAGCTTGAAGCGGCGGAATTGGACGGTGCTGGTCCAATGGCGCGATTTTACTACATTGTGGTGCCGCATTTGTCTCGCGCGATTACAGCGGTAGTACTGATAGAAACTATCTTCCTGTTGTCGGTATTTGCTGAAATTCTGGTTACCACGAATGGCGGGCCGGGCTATGCCTCAACCAACATTACCTATCTCATTTATTCACAATCCTTACTCGACTTTGATGTTGGTGCAGGATCGGCTGGCGGTATCATTGCGGTCATTATTGCCAATGTGGTGGCGGTGTTTTTAATGCGCATGTTCGGCAAAAACCTGGAGAAATAAGCGATGAGACAGTCACAATTATTACGACAAAAAATGGTTTACTCCTTGCTTGCCTGGACTGTGGGTATTGCCATCTTCTTTCCAATTTTATGGACCGTGTTCACCAGCTTCAAAACCGAACTGGAGGCCGTTGCCACTGAACCGTCATTCCTGATGTTCGACTGGACACTGGAAAACTATTCAACGGTGTTCATTGAGAGTCGGTATTTTACGCACTTTTGGAATTCTGTGGTTATTTCAATTGGCTCCAGTTTACTGGGTTTGCTTATTGCAATACCAGCGGCATGGGCCATGGCATTTGTACCTAATAAGCGTACCAAAGATGTGTTGATGTGGATGCTATCGACCAAAATGTTGCCGCCGGTTGGGGTTTTGGTGCCTATTTATTTACTGTTTCGTGATTTTGACTTGCTCGACACGAAACTGGGGCTGGTGATTGTAATGACACTCATCAACCTGCCTATCATGATTTGGATGCTGTACACCTATTTCCGTGAGATCCCGTCTGAAGTACTTGAGGCTGCGCGGATGGATGGGGCCACCATTGGCTCGGAAATTGTACATGTGCTGTTACCTATTGCGTTGCCCGGTATCGCATCTACCTTATTGCTCAACATCATCTTATCGTGGAACGAAGCATTCTGGACGCTTATTTTAACGGCTGCGAAAGCGGCGCCATTAACGGCCTTTATTGCCAGTTATTCAAGCCCTGAAGGCTTGTTCTACGCAAAACTCTCTGCCGCTTCCACGCTGGCAATTGCCCCTATTTTAATCATCGGTTGGTTTAGCCAGAAGCAGCTTGTGCGCGGCTTAACCTTCGGCGCGGTGAAGTAAGGAATTAGTTATGGGAAATATTACTTTAAAGCAAGTTACTAAGAATTTTGACGGTCACGAAGTGATTAAACCGTTGGACTTGTCTATCGATAACGGTGAATTCGTGGTTTTCGTCGGGCCGTCGGGCTGCGGTAAATCAACCATGCTAAGAATGATTGCTGGTCTGGAAGATGTCAGTAGCGGCACCATCGAAATCGATGGGCAAGACGCAACAGAAACGCCACCAGCCAAACGTGGTTTGGCCATGGTATTCCAGTCCTATGCCTTGTATCCGCATATGAGCGTGCGCAGCAATATCGCTTTTCCGCTTAAGCGAGCCAGGATGGACGAGAGTCTGATTCAGGAAAAAGTCACCAAAGTGGCTGAGACGCTGAACTTAACACCTTACTTAGATCGTCGCCCCGGACAACTATCAGGTGGACAGCGTCAACGTGTTGCGATTGGCCGTGCGATTGTTCGTGAGCCCGCCGCGTTTCTGTTTGACGAACCCTTGTCTAACCTAGACGCCGCTTTGCGGGTAAACATGCGTCTGGAAATATCACAACTGCATAAAGACCTCGGCACAACCATGATTTACGTTACCCATGATCAGGTGGAAGCTATGACCATGGCAGACAAAATCGTGGTATTTAATGCCGGCCACATTGAGCAGGTGGGCTCGCCTATGGAGCTGTATCGCAACCCGGTAAATAAGTTTGTTGCCGGCTTTATTGGCTCGCCCAAAATGAACTTTATTGAGGTGAGCGAAAGCGTAAATGGCACGCAGGTTGATTGCCTGGGCGTGCGCCCTGAGCATTTGGAATTGTCAGATACAGAAGGTAAGTGGAAAGGCAAAGTTGGCGTGCTGGAACACCTGGGCTCAGACACCTTCCTTCATGTAGATATTCCCGGCGTTGCTAAGTTAACTGTGCGCGCTGATGGTAACTGTGCCTATGAGTATGGCGATGATGTGTTTGTGTCACCGGTAACCGAACATGTGCACTATTTCGACAATTCCGGTCGGGCAGTGAAAACGGCTTAGTCTCTTTTTACAGGTGCTGCAGGACAGTGCCTGTGCTTTGTTTTTTGGAGTATTCTCGTGACTATTCAACTGAACCAAACTGCGCTGGCTTCGTTACCAGACACCGTGCGCGCGCCATCATACGACCGTTCAGCGCTCACGCCTGGCATATTGCATATAGGCATTGGTAATTTCCACCGTTCTCATCAGGCTATGTATCTACATAAATTGTTCGAGCAAGGTAAAGATCATGATTGGGCCATTATTGGTTGTGGTGTAAAGTCCTTCGACGCGGCTATGCGTAGCAAGCTCGAGAAACAGGATTGGCTCACCACCGTAGTCGAACTCGATGAAGACGCGTTGAGTGCAGACGTGTGTGGGTCAATGATTGATTTTCTGGATATTGACGCTGACACCGTAGTAAGCGCACTTAGCCGGCCGGAAATTCGTATTGTGTCTTTGACCATCACCGAAGGTGGGTATTTTATTGATGCCAAAACCGGTGGCTTCCAACAGGATCATCCGGATATTCAATCGGATATTGCTACGCCAGACTCCCCGAGGACGGTGTTCGGTATTTTGCTTAAAGGCTTAAAAAGTCGTCGTGAAGCCGGGTTACCCCCCTTTACCATAATGACCTGTGACAACGTGCCTCACAATGGCGATGTGACCCGTCAAACACTCACAAGTTTAGCCAAATTGATAGATCCCGATATGGCCGATTGGATTACTGCATCGGTTGCTTTCCCCAACTCGATGGTCGACTGTATTACCCCCGCGACTACTCAGCGTGAAATAAACCGCCTTGCCGATGAGTTTGGTATTGAAGACGCGTCTCCGGTATTTTGTGAGCCGTTTCGTCAATGGGTAATCGAAGACAATTTCCCGCTAGGGCGTCCTGCGTTGGAAGAGGTTGGCGTAGAATTCGTTGACGATGTTACTGCCCATGAATTTATGAAGCTGCGTATATTGAACGGTGGGCATGCTGCATTGGCTTTCCCTTCAACGTTGCTGTCATTGGAGTTTGTGCATGAGGGGATGTTGCATCCGTTGGTGAGAGATTATGTGCGCAAGGTGATCACTGAAGAAGCTATTCCGACACTTTCACCTGTGCCGGGCACAGACTTTGATGATTACCTTAATCTGATTGAGCGCAGGTTTGCGAATCCGGAAATTGGCGACACGATCGCACGGCTTTGTACTGATTCGTCAAACCGTCTGCCTAAATTTATTTTACCCATTACCCAAGCAAACCTGGACAATGGCGGTTCGGTAGAAGGTACCGCTCTTGTGATTGCGCTTTGGTGTCGGTACTGCGCATTTACTGCCGATAACACAAATACAGTTGAATTAAATGACGAGCAGGCAGTACGTTTGCAGCAACTGGCTATAGAGGCAGAAAATGCGCCTGAATCCTTTCTCGATATGGAAGACATTCTTGGCGAGCTGGGTAAAAATGAGCGCTTTGCAGAAGCCTTTAGTCGCTGGTTAGGGAGCTTATACCAGCAAGGAACCGGCGCCTGCTTAGAGGCATATGTTAAAGGTCAAAGCTAAGTAATATGTGCAGGCGCTGCACCGCCGGCAACATGAAGTACTGCAAATTTCATCGACAATACGCGACAATTCCATTACCGTTTCAGGCCGCTTTTGGAGAGCGAAGCATGGAAACCGCAGTGGCGACTCCGCTGGTCAGTGCGAATGTCGTAAGTAGATACTAAAACCTATGCGTAAGCGAGAACATCAACATGGCTGAATATAACCAGGACATTGCCTTTGTCATTTTTGATTGCGATGGCGTATTGATCGACAGTGAAGTGCTCAGTATGAAGGTCTGGGCCGGGTTGCTACAAGAGCATGGTGTGCACATTGACCAGAAGTACTTTTTCGAACATTTTTTAGGCCGTAGCTTCGAACATGTACAATCTGTTATTTTAAAAGATTTCAATCTTGCTGTGGACACGGCAATGGCAAATCGGTTTGCCGATGAACTGAAAACGACTTTTGAGCAACAACTATCACCAACCGACGGTATCAATGAAGTACTGTCATCACTAAAGGTGCCATATTGCCTGGCAACCAGCAGCAGCCGGGAGCGCACTCGGATAGCACTGAATGCAACCGGCCTCAATCGCTATTTCAGCGAGGCGCAAATATTTACAGCTGCTGATGTTACCCACGGTAAGCCTGCTCCGGATTTATTTCTGTATGCTGCGAAACAACAGGGTATATCACCTTCGCACTGCCTGGTTATTGAAGACTCTGCGCCAGGGCTGCAAGCAGCGAAAGCCGCAGAAATGCATTGCCTGCACTATGTGGGAGGGGCGCACATGTCGCAAACTGCTGGAAAACGCGAAAATGCACTGGCACACTGGCGTGTTTTCAACACGCATTATCCGTATTTAATTGATTAGCAGGGCAAGAAAATGGCTTCAACTCCTACCAATGAGAACCAAAAGTTAGAGGACGCTGCTCGGGCTGGCTGGCTTTACTATGTGGCAGGTAAAACCCAGGATGAGATCGCAAAGCATCTAAATACGTCACGTCAGTCTGCACAAAGATTGGTTGCGTTGGCTGTATCCCAAGGCTTGATTAAAGTGCGTCTGGAACACCCGATTCGCCATTGTATGGAGCTTGCTGATGCACTGCAGCGTCAATATGGTCTTGCCCAATGTGAGGTCGTCCCCAGTGTGTCTGATGATCCGAATTCCACAATCGGATTGGCACAAGCGGGAGCGGCCGAAATTGAACGGCATTTAAAACATCGTCAGTCGAAAATCATAGCCTTTGGTACCGGCCGGGTATTGCGTGCCTGCGCCGATGAATTGCCTGCATTGCAGTGTCCGCAACATCGCATCGTCTCACTGGTCGGGAATATCGCTCAGGATGGATCAGCGAGCCGTTACGATGTAGCTATACATGTTGCCGAACGCATTGGCGCAAGACACTTTCCTATGCCGGTCCCTGTTATCGCTGGCAGTGAAGCTGACAAAGCGCAGTGGCAACAACTTACTCACGTTAACAATGTGAAGAACCTGGCTGATCAGGCTGATGTGGCATTTGTGGGCATTGGTAATCTGGGCACGAAATCCCCGCTGCATATTGACGGATTTATTGCCCAGCATGAGTTGGCAGCGCTGGATGCAATGGGCGCCGTAGGAGAAGTAATAAGCTGGATTTATGACAGTGATGGCAAATTGATAGACTCTGAAATTAATCGCCGCGTTACCAGTGCATCACTAGCACCAAAAGACGGCAAAGTTGTAATTGGTATTGCCGCCGGCCAGGAAAAAGTGTCAGCCATTTCGGGAGCGCTGGAGTCAGCGATGATTAATGGCCTGATCACTAACGAATTTACCGCTGAAGCACTGTTGAAGCGCTGAATACTATGCCCCGATTAGTTAAAGCCCTGCTCTGGGATGGTCTAGCATTTTAAACGGCAGAGAACTCAGTTGAGCAGAATTCTGAGACCTTTACATAGCCAGCGCTTAGTATCGTTTTGCTCAATTTGTATGGCGTCTCTTTCAAACTTTAAGCCTCTGCTTTTAGTATTTAAATAAACGCAAAATGTCTAAACTCCGACGCCTTCGCGCGCCAGACCACTATTTTGTATTGATCTGCACACCATGGGTTTCAGACCAAACCCTCAGTTCGTCTAAAATGTGTAATGCTGTTCGGCCGAATTCCGTCAGCTCATAAGTAACCGCAACTGGCCTGTCGCTGATAACCTTGCGTAACACCATACCTTCGTCTTCGAGCTCTTTGAGGCGCTGATCAACCATCTTTTTACTTGCGCCACCGAGCATTCGTGCAAGATCATTAAATCTCACAGGCTCATCTTTCAGGTGGTAAATAATCGAACCTTTCCATTTTCCGCCAATTAATCGCATACCCTTTTCAATAGCACAGGGCTCCATGCAAGCGTCATAAACTTTTTTTCGCCCTTTACTATCTGTTTTTATTGAACTTTCCAACTTAGCCCCTCACATTTAAACCAGGTTACTAAAAGTATACTAATTGATTAAAGTTTAAAGGTAACTAAAATATACCACATAACATAAAGCGAGAAAACACACTTGCTTTCATTAACCCGAATATGAGCAACCTTAGGAGTTATTCAATGAGCACCACAAGTTCAGGCAGTGTACTAATTATTAATGCCCACCAGTATTACCCCTTCTCAGAGGGAAAGTTAAATGCAGCCTTTGTTGATAAAGCCATCACCCTGCTTGAGGGCAAAGGCTATAACACTCGCGTAGTAACGATGGCAGAAAAATACGATGTGGATGAGCAGCTTGCACTTCACCAGTGGGCAGACTTTGTCATTCTTCAATCGCCTATTAACTGGATGGGCGTGCCATGGTCATTTAAAAAATACATGGATGAAGTTTATACCGCAGGTATGGGCGGTGCTATGTGTGCAGGCGACGGACGTGTAGCAGAAGCACCTAAGAAAAACTACGGTACTGGCGGCACGCTTTCTGAAGTGAAGTACATGATGTCCTTGACTCTGAATGCACCAGAAGAGTCATTCGATGATAATGAAGAGTTTTTCGACGGCAAGTCTATTGACGATTTAATGTTCCCAATGCACATGAACTTCAAGTTTTTTGGCATGACACCAATGGCAACCTTTGCCAGCTTCGACGTAATGAAAAACGCAGACGTCGAGAACGACTTTAAACGCTTTGAAGCCCACATTAACAAACACTTTTAACCAGTTTTAAAGCGGCGTCTTTGAAAAGCGCCTGAGGAGTTTTTATGTCTTTTTTACGTCCCGTATGGAAGTCCGGACTGTGCTTTTTATTTGCAGCATCTGCCAACACTCACGCTCACGAGCAGCATTAACCAGGGCATATTGCTTCACCCCAATTGTATGAAATATTGCTGGAAAACGAACGTGCCCTTGTTTTGAAAATGGTGTTGAAGCCAGGCGAAAGCGATGCGTTTCATCGTCACAACAACGAAACAGTTTATTTTGAAAAAGGCAGCAAGTTAAAAATTGAAACGCTTGGCGGCGAGCCGATTATTGCTGATGTTCCCGACGGGCACGTCATGTGGCATGAGGCATGGACCCACAGAGTAACAAATCTCGGTGAGCAGACGGCTATCGCCATTATTGTAGAAGAAAAATGATTGAGAGGTTTTCAATGCTATTTGCTGATTATTCCGAAGCGTTGTTTTGGCACGTTATTGCTTACTGATATGCGAAGGAGAATACGACGATGAATTCACAAAAAGATATACACCTGTACACAGCATCTACCATGAATGGCTGGAAACCTGTTGTTTTTCTTGAAGAAGCGGGTATCGAATACGATTTAACACACATCGATTTTGCCAAGAACGAGCAAAAAGCGCCGGACTACGTGAATCTCAATCCAAATGGGCGTATTCCTACCATAGTAGATCGCTCCAACAACGACTTTGTTGTTTTCGAGTCAGGGGCCATTCTTTGGTACCTGGCTGAGAAGTACGGGAAGTTTCTTCCATCTGCTCCTGATGAGAAATCGAGAGCACTACAGTGGCTGATGTTCCAGATGGGCGGTGTCGGACCAATGATGGGCCAGGCAATGTATTTCCAGCGTATTGCGGCTAAAAACGGCAACGAAGATCCGTTCGCTATTAAACGTTACGTTGACGAAAGTCGCCGACTGATGGAAGTCCTGAATACACATCTTAAGGGTAAAGACTTTCTGGTAAACAACGAGTACACCATCGCAGATATGGCTACCTACACGTGGGCAAGAGCTTATTATTGGGCGAATGTCAGCATTGATGGTCTGCCTCACTTGCAAGCGTGGTTCGATAGAATTGATGAGAGACCCGCCACACAACGCGCGCTTGAAATTCCCAAGCCGTTCTGGGCTTTCTTTGGTAAAGGCGACGTTGAAGCGCAGGAACGTGAAAACGCTGAACGCTTCAAGAATGATGTGAACAAATAACGATTAACAATCACCAGAGTCATCGCCGTCTGAACTCATTTAAGGGTAGCGTTCTGTTCGACATAATTATCTTGCTCGCCATGTGCCCGGATGACTTATGGCCGAGGACTTTGTAATCCTGGCCCGGCAAAACTCGCTGGGCTGACGTCTTGCTTGCACCGGGTGACGCATCAAAGAATCAGCCTGGGCTGAATAAAGTCTAAAAAGGCTGAAATACGTGACGAAACAGCGCTGTTTTTATAGTACACAGCATTTACCGACTCCCGGCGGTTGGGACTAACAATGTAATCAGTGAACACCGGAATTAACCTGCCTTTCTCGATGTCTTTATGCACCATAAAGTTTGAAAGTAGTGCTAACCCCTGCCCTGCGATGCAGAACTGCCTGATTGTTTCACCGCTTGATGCACGAAGACTGTAACGTAAACCTATCTCTTGCCTGAGTGGCCATTTATTTAGACCTGGTGAGTCACTAAAGCCTATGAGTTTGTGGTTGTTTAATGTATCGGCTTCACCTGAAACCGGGTATTTTTTGAGGTACTGAGGGCTTGCCACGATGTGTAGCCTACTTTTGCCAAGGTATCGTGCGTGTAAATTGGAGTCGCTTAAATCACCAATCCTAATAGCAATATCGGTTTTATGCTCCAGTAGATCAATAATACTGTCATGGCTCGTGATATCGAGGGTGATGTCAGGAAATGCCTCGCTAAACTCTGCAACTAAGGGGGCAAGCTGATGGAAAACAAACGGACTGGCCGCATCAACCCGCAGTCTCCCTGCTGGTGCTCGTTTTAACAGGCGCAGGGCTTCCTCTCCTTTTTCCAGCACGTTTAATCCGTCTCTAGCATACTGCAGAAACAACTCCCCCTCTTCAGTAAGTTCGAGCCTGCGGGTGGTACGATTTAACAGCGTCACATCCAGCGAAGCTTCCAGGCGCGTAACCGCCCGGCTTACCTTTGCCACCTGTTGATTCAAAAGCGTAGCCGCATTCGAAAAGCTCCCCGTATCGACAACGGTAAGAAACGCTTCCAAATCTTCTGTTTTAGATGATACTGGCATCACACACCTTATATTTTCATTTTATACAAAAGTATTTTGTCATTAATGCTATTTTTCGCAAACAACAATATCGTCAGACTGTGCGCACTTTAATCGCGGCGCTTGCGAGCTAGGTTTCTGCTCTTTGGGCCAGGTGTGGGCGCTGATCCCGACGCCCGCAGCGTTATTTATTTTTACGAGGATGAACGATATGCCTATTGCGTTATTTGCTTTAACGTTAAGTGCGTTTGCTATTGGCACGACTGAGTTTGTTATTGTTGGCTTAGTCCCCACCATTGCAACCGATCTTAGTGTTACTTTACCCAGTGCAGGTTTATTAGTGAGCCTATATGCCGTTGGTGTGGCAGTGGGAGCACCGGTATTAACAGCCTTAACCGGAAAGTGGAACAGGAAACACGTTCTGCTTAGCCTTATGACATTGTTTGTTGCCGGCAACCTGCTGGCATGGCAAGCCCCAAGTTATGAAAGTTTAATACTGGCGCGTATTCTCACTGGTCTGGCACACGGCGTGTTTTTTTCTATTGGTTCTACTATTGCCACTGGTTTAGTGGCGAAGGAAAAAGAAGCCAGCGCTATTGCCATCATGTTTACCGGCCTCACTGTTGCGCTGGTAACAGGTGTTCCTTTGGGTACCTGGATCGGCCAAAACTTCGGCTGGCGCGCTACTTTCCTGGTGGTATCGGCCCTCGGAACGATTGCGCTTATAGGCAGCGCGCTGCTGGTACCGAACAACTTGAAACAAAGTAAGCCAGCAACCCTTAGTGAGCAAGTGCAGGTATTGATTCAGCCTCGCTTGGTGCTGGTGTACCTCATGACCATCCTTGGCTATGGCGGTACGTTTACTGCGTTTACCTATCTTGCCCCCATCTTACAGCAAGAAGCTGGGCTCGCGCCTTCCGCAATTAGTTTGATCATGCTGGTTTATGGCGCTTCGGTTGCCGTGGGAAATATTTATGGCGGCAAACTGGCTGACAAAAAAGGCCCTATTCGAGCACTCAGTATTATCTTTTCAGCGCTGTCACTCATTTTATTTGCACTGACATTTACAATGGGAAATAAAGTGGCGGCGGTGATCACCGTACTGGTTTGGGGTGCATTCGCATTTGGTAACGTGCCAGGGCTACAAGTTTATGTGGTGCAGCTTGCCGAAAAATTTACGCCGAATGCAGTGGATGTTGCTTCCGGTCTGAATATCGCAGCATTTAACATTGGAATTGCCGTGGGCTCAATAGTCGGCGGCGCCATTGTCGATGGCATGCAGTTATCTGATACCGCCTGGATTGGCGCACTGATTTCAGTTGCTGCATTAATGGTGACACGCTTTAGCGGCCACCTTGATACCCGCGCAATAAATGATGAAGCGAAACCCGCAAGCGCCTGAAGAGAGACCGATTCAGGCTTGAAACAGGCGTTAATGGCCTCATCGATAAACTCAAGGCAATGAAAAAAGCCGCTAGCGACAATAACGGGTTTCACTGCAAACATTATACACAGCAGGTAGAACACGCAATGATTAGTAGGGGTTGTTCTATCAATATTTTACAAGTAAACAAAATCAATCTGGAGACATTATGACGAATGCAAATCAGTCCGGCTCTAACATTCCCGCGTTGGGTGTAGGGACCTTTCGTTTAAAAGACGATGAGGCGTATAACAGCGTAAGCATGGCGCTGGAAGTTGGTTTCAGGCATATCGATACGGCGCAAATTTATGGCAACGAAGAAGCCGTAGGTCGCGCGATTAAAGATAGCGCGGTAGCGCGCGAAGAAATATTCGTTACCACTAAAGTGTGGAACGATAAGCTGAACAAAGCGAAATTTGTTAATAGCGTTAAAGAAAGTCTGACTAAGCTTCAACTGTCGTATGTCGACCTTTTGCTTATTCACTGGCCGTCACCAGAAAACGGTGAAAGCATGGAAGAATACCTAGGCGAGTTGCTACGCGTAAAACAAATGGGACTGACTAAAGAGATCGGCATTTCTAACTTTACGATCGCTCAGATTGAACAAGCAGTAAGCATTTTGGGTAACGGCGTTATTGCCACCAACCAGATAGAAGTCCATCCTTATCTGACCAATGAAAAAGTTCGCGCAGTGTGTAACACGCACGGCATTAAGGTAACAGGCTATATGCCATTTGCTGTCGGCAAGGTCTTAAAGGATGACACCATTCTCAACATCGCAGACAAGCACGGTGTCAGTGCAGCCGAAGTGGTGGTGGCATGGGAACTCGCACACGATCTGGTGACGATTCCATCATCAACCAAACGCAAAAACCTTGAAACCAATTTTACAGCACAACAGCTGCGGCTCGATGCAGACGACATCGCTAAAATTGACGCACTAGACCGCGGCGATCGTCAGGCGGCCCCGGATTTTTCACCGGCCTGGGACTAACTAACTGATAAAAGCCATGCGCTGCAAAGCACTGGCTTCCCTAAGGCGTGTTAAAGCAGAAAGAGTGAGTATCTACTGTGCCTTTACAGGCTGCACTATTGCTTGCTGCTGCGCAATTAACGTTAATCCGGTCGACGGGAAGTATATCGACGGTTTCCGGGCACTTCAGAGACTATTTCTGACCTAAGAAAGAGTTGAGCGTGCTAATCAGTTTGGTACTGTCAATGGGCTTGGTTAGTACCGCATCCAGCCCTTTTTCCCGCAAGGATTCGGCATTGGTGATAACGTCTGCGGTAAGCGCAACAACGGGCACCGAGGGCTTTAATGCTTTTATTTGCACAGTTGCTTCGTCTCCCTGAATACCGGGTAAGTTTAAGTCCATCAAAACTAAATCCACAGGATTCAATTTAACGTACTCAACCCCTTCTTCACCGGTACTAACCAAGGCTACGGGAATGCCTAACTTTTCGAATAAGGCTTTTACAACTATTTGATTTATTTCGTGGTCTTCCACCACCAGCACATTTACGGCTTTATGTAATACAACCTGCGCAACGAAGCTAGTCGGCTTATCTTCAACAAACTGATTGGCTTTGACCTCATCGGCAGGTATCGAAACACTGACTCTGGTTCCTACACCAAGCTTACTGCTTAATTTGATACTGCCGTCCATTAACTCAAGCAGACGCTGTGAAATATTCAAACCAAGTCCAGTGCCTTTAATTTGATACGCATTGTTCATGCGTTCAAATGGCATAAAGACTCTTTGTTGATCTTTTTCACTTATACCAATGCCCTCGTCAACCACATTAAAGAGTAACTTGTTGTTTTTGTATAAAACCTGTGCCTTCACACTGTTATTTTTTGGCGTGAATTTAATCGCATTTGATAACAGGTTCAGTACCACTTGGCCGAGTTTAGTATCGTCGAAATAAAGATAGTCAGGGACGGTCTCTTCTATGGTTGCTAAAAATGCAACATTACTGTCTTCCGCACGAATTTTAGTCAGTGAAAACAGGTGAATAAAAAAATCTCTTGTATTCACCGAACGCGGCATTATATGCATTTTGCCAGCTTCGATTTGTTTAATGTCCAGTACTGAGTCAACGATTTCAAGTAAACGCTCTCCGCTTTTGTTCACATGCGAAAGCGGCGTAGTAAAGCTTTGCGGTAAATTGAGCTTTTTTGCTTCGACTTCCAGCAAATGACTAAAGGTGTTAATGGCATTAAGAGGCGTGCGTATCTCGTGACTAACGTAAGATAAAAAGTCTGACTTAAACTGACTCGTTCGTTCCAGCTCTCGGTTTTTACGTTTGAGTTCAAGGTGAGCAACTACAGAGTGACTGAGCGTTTGTAACGAAGCTCGTTGGTCATCTGTTAGCTCCCGCGGCTTTCGGTCAATCGCACACAAGGTACCGATAGCATGCCCCGAAGGAGTAATGAGCGGTGCTCCGGCGTAGAAGCGAATATCGGGCGCCCCTGTCACCAAAGGATTATCATAAAAACGAGGATCTTCTAACGCATTGGATACCTCAAATACTTCTTTTTGCAAAATGGCATGGGAGCAAAATGCGATTTCCCGTGAAGTTTCCTCAGCATCCAGCCCCACACGAGATTTAAACCACTGTCTATCCGGGTCAACCAGGCTAATAAGCGCAATTGGCGTCTGACATATCCGTGACGCTAACTCGGTTAACTCATCAAACAGCTGTTCTGCTTCAGTATCTAACACATCGTAACTCAACAGCTCAGCTAAGCGTTCGCTTTCATTTTCCGATATGGGGGCCGATTTCATGACGTTCTCTTTCCACCTTTTAAACAGTTAAGGCAATTGGTTCCACTGCCCCCATTTAACATTCTGGTACGATGTTTACCGTAACTCAGTATTATCACATCACTGTTTAAGTATAGCGTAATCAAATTTTGTCGTTATTTTTATCGTATTTGATTTATTACGCTGCTGACCTGACGTTGCGTAGTTTGATTACTACACCGAATTGAACGCAACCTGGAGTGCAAATTTATTCAGACCTCTCAGGTAACGATGGTATTGGATTGTTGCCCGGCCAAAGTAATTCCGAACCGCCTGAGTGATTGAAAAGAGTCTGTTGAAGGACACCGCTAAAAATGCCTAGCGAATACAAGCTGGTGAAGCTTCGGGAACAGCAGCCCGACAACCTATAAAAAGAAGGCCTGTAAGATTACAGGCCTGAGATAAAACAGGTTATGCAGGATTATCTGGCGTGTTGGTCCGTAATCCTGGTGACATTTGCATTCCCGTTTTCTACACGTTTGAGGAGACGTTTAGCTTCCTCGACATATTCTGCTGGTACCGGTTTGGAAGTGGCCTCATCTTTGACGACAGTTGTCATTTCATTCCACTCCTCAATTCTTGAATCATCAGCATCCGCAGCGCCAATGATAATCGGGCCCCAGCCGGTCAGATTCATTTTTAAGTAATAAGTTTTACCCGCTTTCAAATCACCTTGTGCAACGGCCCAGTGACCTTGCAAGCTCATCATAAACGTATGCTCGCCTGGCTCAGCCTGATATTGCAGCAAACGCCCTGACTCGAGTGTTCCCACAAGGTTTTCACTGTCCCACACTTCACCTTTTACGCCATCACCCATGAAAACCGAGCGACGCACAAAGTTTACCGTTGCCTTGTTTTCTTGCGGCGCATTCTGGAACTGGACCTCTTTCATATTTGCCAAACCAGCGCAACCGCCTAAATTAAACGCAAGCAACAAAAACGAAACCATTCCGATGTTTTTAAACATGTCTATCCTTATTATAATTCATTGATATTAATATATTTTAACTTCATAACTTTAAAGTCATTGTTGACTCAGTTACGTACCAGCGAAATATAAACGCAATGCTCTTAGCGTGCAATAGTCGGGAGTTAACTGCCAGTTTAGCACCTTGCAGAGAAGCCTCGATTGCAACACTTTGCTGGGTGAGAGGTAGTAAGCATGAAAAGCTTCCCGGCCAAACCTCGCAAATAGGTACAGCATTCGTTTACCGTCCAGGTTATTCAGATAGCTCTGATCTCGCCCGACATTACCGATTGCTTGCGACGTGATGACAATGGATTCGTTAACTCAAAATGCACCGGTTTTTCTGCATTCAATGGCAATAGAGAGGTATTCAGAGTTACCGTTGAAGGCAGCAATACCGGGCGATTAAACTGACTGGTAATCGCCATCGGCGCTAATGGTAATTGCCAGTTATGATTCAATTTGGATAAAGCCATTGCCAGAACGTGCGTGCCATGGGCCATAACATCCTTAAAACCGGCTAATCTGGCACTCCATTTGGCCAGATGAATGGGGTTGTAGTCGCCACTAATTTTCGCATACCGCCGCCCTACTCCGGGGTTAAACTGCAATTGAGAATGCTCAGGCAAAGGAGATAACGTCGCATAGCTTGCCGCTGAATCTGATGTTGTTCTGCTACTCAGCATATCAACGGAAGGCAGTCTGTAAAGGTAGGTGCTGCGAACGATCTGACATTGCTTACCGCCCTGGCTAACCTCAATATTGACATCAACCTGAATGCCATATTGATGTGGCGTTATCTTGTTAAAGTAACAGCGTAAACCCAGATCTTCATTGCTGAGTGGTTGATACTGCCTGATTTCATTACCCACGTGCACTAAGCCAATTAATGAAAAAGGAGAATTAGCATGCGATAAAGCGGCAATATGCTGTGATAACCCCAACAACTGTGGGAAGCATGGATGCAGGTAGTGGTTATGCCAATCGTGGAGCTGGTTAAAGGCTTTCAACCTGGAGCAGTAGTCAGCGGGAGTAAAGTAACGGGTAGATGCAACATCAGGTAACTGCATACTCTGGTGCTTAGCGAACCACTGTTCAAGTTGCGGTTTATCCGCTTTTTTTGTCGCCGCTTTGACTAACTGAAATATCTGCCTCACCACAAACTCCTTCTGAGCGGCGATCCATTTTGAAACTCAATTTATACTACTTTCAGGTATTTAGCATGTAAAAATAGTGAAATGATTAACTGCACCAACCTGTTTGCTTAAAGCTGAGTTGCCGTTTGATAACGGTCATAGGGTCTTTACTGTCAGAAACTCCCAAAGCCAGGGCTACGCTGTACGAAGCATCTACAAACTGATGCGTAAAGAACCAGTTGGATGCTGCATCAGGCGCGGAGTCAGTAAGTGCAATGCAGGGGGTAGATGTGTCAATATGAGTAAAATAAAAACTGTCACCCGGTATCGCCATGCCTTTTCCATCGGCTTTGATAAAGGCTTCCTTTAAGGTCCACACTTTATAAAACTGCCGCAAGGCACCCAGGTTATCATCGGCATCAAGTGCTTGAGTAATCACCTGCGACTCCTGTGAGTGGAAGTAATGCTGAGCGATATCAGCCATCCGGGGGCGCGCTTTCATAGACTCAATATCAACGCCAACTGTCTGGCCTTTGGTTACCCCTATGACAATGGCATCATGGGAGTGAGACAGATTAAATTGTAATGGGCAGGCATCGTCTTCCAGCATGGGCTTACCCTGCGCACCGGTGGTAAACCTGATGGACTGAGGCGGTACACCTGCCATCAGCGCACTGAGAATTACGCGTAAGCCCGCGCGACCAATAATGAATAATTGCCGCCGACTTTCAGAGCGATAAGCTGCAGCCCTGCTTTTTTCATTCTCACTGAGCAAATTGCATAAATTACTGATGCTTTGCGTGCGCAATACATCCTTGATACAGAGGTGCCACAGGTGAGCTTCACCGGAAGTCAAAGTATCAACAGGCGCTGAGTAAACGAAACCGGGGAACATACAATCCGTTGAAATAGTTTTTACTGTAACATTAGTTTAAACTACCGTTTTTTCATATTAAAGCGTTCATAGTAAGGACAGTATCAACTATGGCTACACAGACAGAATCCGAATTAAAAATGGCTCAGCTTATGGTGGAAGCCTTGAATCTTGAAGACATGGAAGCGGACGAGATCGATCCGGAAGAACAATTGTTCGGTGACGGGCTGGGACTGGACTCCATCGACGCACTGGAAATTTCACTGGCGATTTCAAAAGAGTACGGGGTTCAAATTAAAGCAGAAGACGAGGGCACGCGAGAAGCGTTTGCCACACTGAGAAGCTTAACTGCGTACGTAGAAAACAAAAAATGAGAAGAAGGCCTGTAAAAGGTCAAGGTTAATCCCCTCTGCCACCGCAGGCCCCCGAGCAAATGAAAATAGATATCATCGATTACGAAACCTGCTCAGCAGCCGGTTTAAACCTCAAGGCGTTAAGAACTTCTCTTAAACATCACGACAGCGGGCTCATTAAAAACAATCTGCCGGGTTCAGATCTGGATACCTGGATAGGCATTGTAGAACAGCTCAGCGACGTGAATGATTTAGGTCGTTGGCAAAGCCGCAACAATGCACTGGCAGCGCTCGGCTATGAACAAGGCAGTATCCGTCAGACAGTCTCAGCGGTAATCACCCAATATGGTGCAGCCAGAGTGGGGCTGATTATGGGGTCAAGCACCTCCAGCATTGATCGCACAGAAACGGCCTACACCAAACTGGATGAGTCAGGACAGTTAACTGAAGAGTTTAAGCAGCCGTTAGTGCACAACCCTCATGCACCCAGCTTGTTTATGGCACACCTGACTGGCATAACTGGTCCATCACTCACCATCAATACAGCTTGCTCCTCGTCAGCCAAGGTCTTTGCCACGGGTGCCCGATGGCTCGAATCCGGCATTGTTGATGCCGTGCTGGTAGGCGGCGTGGATACATTGTGCTTGAGTGTATTGCATGGCTTTAATTCTTTACAGTTGTTATCTCCAAACCCGTGCAAGCCTTTCGACCAGCATCGTGATGGTATTAACCTGGGGGAAGCATCCGGTTTTGCGGTACTGCAAAGGTCCGGCGAAAACAGCAACAGCAGTGGTATCAGCCTGACCGGTTATGGTGAAAGCTCAGACGCTTACCATATGTCACACCCTCACCCCGACGGTCTGGGAGCCCGGCTTTCAATGACTCAGGCGCTTGAACAGGCAAAGCGGCAAGCTGCCGAGATTGATTATATTAACCTGCATGGTACGTCAAGCCGCGCCAATGATCTTATTGAAGGGCAGTTAATTTCGGAGTTATTTCCCGCTACAACGCAATGCTCATCCACCAAAGCCTGGATGGGGCATACTCTGGGTGCGGCCGGAATAACCGAAGCAATCATTGCTATGGATACCCTGAATACCAATATCATTCCGGGTTCAAAAAACCTGGAGACCCTCGATGAGGCGTTGTCCCTTTCGATTAAAGCGACTGACCAACACAAAGTATGTCAGCACGTTATGACTAACTCCTTTGGATTTGGCGGCAACAACTGCACGCTCTTGTTTAGCAGGTCAGAATAAAATGCAGGCAAAAAAACTAACAGGCAAAATTGCAGGTATTGGCGCCTGGGGTAGCTACTTTGATAGTTGGGAAGCGCTACAGCAATTGCTTGGTGGCGAACCCTTACCCGAAACCAAAAACAAAGGCCCTAAACCCACTATCATCCCTGCCAATGAACGTCGCCGGGCACCATTGCCTGTGCGTCTGGCGGTAGAGAGCTCATGGCAGGCAACCCAGTCGGCCGGCCTTGAACCGGATACGCTGACATGCGTATTTGCATCCGGGTTAGGTGATACAGAACTCACCGACTACATGTGCAAAACCTTAGCTTCTGAACATAAGGAATTATCGCCAACCAAATTCCACAACTCTGTTCACAATGCACCGGCAGGCTACTGGACAATCAGCACCGGCACTATGAGTGCTGCTAACTCTGTAGCGGGATATGAAGAATCAGTCCCCTTAACGTTGCTCGAAGCCCTCATTCAGTGTGTTACTGAACACAAACCGATGCTTGTTACCTTCTACGATGCTCCGGTAGCAGACGTGCTTAAGCCAATTCTGAGTAATCAGGAGACATTCGCATTTTCGTTGGTTATTTTACCTGTGGACGCGGAGATAGAGGGCATTGAGGTTACCGCTGAGGTAACCGCAGCAGAGCAACCGAACTGGCCAGCACTACAAAGCAACAGTGATTACATCACTTCAATGTACGCAGACAACCCAAGCGCTAAAATCTTATGTCTGGCAGAGTTAATAGCAACTTCAAACGGCAGTAAGTCAGTGACCATGCCCCTGAGTCAGGGCACGTCAGTGTCTTTCACCCGTACGTAGGTAAGTTATGAAACACATTAATACGGATATTGTCATCGCAGGCGCCGGGCTGGCCGGAATGAGTCTGGCGCTGCAAATACTTAACCGCACGCCATCGTTAAGCATTACGATCGTCGAAAAGCATACTTTTCCGGTTCACGATACCACCGCAAAGGTCGGCGAATCGACCGTAGAGATTGGCGCCCATTACTTTACCGACGTGTTGGGACTCGACGCCCACTTTAAAGAAAAGCACCTGCGCAAATACGGACTACGTCTGTTCTTTGGCAATGTGGACGGCGACTACAGCGAGTACGATGAGCTCGGGGTAAGTGAACTTTTCGGTATACCGGCTTATCAGATTGAGCGCGGTACATTAGAAAACTACCTGTATGAGCTGCTCACCAATAAAGGGGTAAATATCGTTGACGGTGCCATGCTGGGTGACATCACACTGGGTGATAAACAACACACCATTGAATGTACCCAGGGTAACGAAACCTTTACTTTTACTGCACGATGGCTGGTAGATGCCGCCGGTCGTCAGGCCTTGCTGAGAAATAAGTTACAGTTGCAACGTCCCACCGGCCATCAGGGCAACGCGGTATTTTTCCGAATCGACAAGCGTGTCATCATTGATGAGTGGTCTGCGGATCCGGCTTGGCAGAGCCGGGTTACTGAGCCCGGCAAACGCTGGCTGAGTACCAACCACTTAATGGGGCCGGGTTATTGGATTTGGATAATTCCACTGGCCTCCGGTGCCACCAGCTTTGGCATTGTTATGGATGATCAGGCCCTTGCCGACAGTGGCATTGGGTCATTTGAAGATACTATGGCATGGCTCGAAAAAGAGCATCCACTGTGTGCCAAAGCGATTCAGGGCGCTGAACTGCTCGACTTTAAAGTGATGCAGGGTTATTCCTACGGCTGTAAACAGATGTTTAGTGATCAGGGCTGGGCAATGACCGGGGAAGCCGGCGCATTCGCCGATCCATTCTACTCACCGGGTAGCGACTTTATTGCGCTGAACAACACCTTTGTTACGCATCTGATCGAGCGCGATTTAAAAGGTCAGGACATCCGCTTCGAGAGTGTTTTGTTCCACAAATTTTACGACGCCTTTTTTACTAACACGCTGTCACTTTACAAAGACCAGTACGGTGGCTTTGGTGACCGTAAAATGATGTCGGTTAAGCTGGTTTGGGATTACACCTATTACTGGGGGGTTTTTGCCCTGCTCTTCTTTACCGATGCTATCGGCGATATTGAGACCATGCGTAAAATCACGCCGGATCTCATGAAAACGCAAATGCTGAACCAAAGAATGCAAAAGCTGCTTAGCGAACGCGCCAAAAAGCGTTTGGTTCTGCCGGCCAAGGGCGTATTTATGGACCAGTTCCTGGTGCCCTGTTTAGGCGAGCTGAATGATATTCTGAAGGAACCGAATGTTGATATAGCCAAAACACTGGCTAAGAACATTGCCATAATGGAAAAAGTGGTGCCGTACTTTGAAGACATGCTAAGTGACAATGCATCAATGGATATCAATGAGGAAGAACGGGCTATTCTGGGTGATTACAGGTTAAGCGTGCTGGCCTGATGAGCAGTGGTGTACCGCGCAGCCCAAAGGATTTACTGCCAGTACTGATTTTTCTGGTCACCCTTGCTTATCCATTTTTGGTGTACTTAAACATCGATTCGATTGAGCCGGGTTGGTTTGGTGTGGTATTGCTGTTGCTGGCAGTATTTCGCCTTGTAGTAACGGGAACAAAGCGCCAAAGCAGCGACTGGCTTATTACCGTGGTAATCGCCGTTTTCTGTAGCGTTATTATCATCCTCGAAAGTGAAATACTGCTGAAATGCTACCCTGTGATGATGAGCCTTGCCATGGGCCTGGTGTTTCTCTTTTCACTGAAGGACAAGCGTAACCTTATTGAACGGTTTGCCGCTGCCGGAGGCAAACAGCCACCAGCACAAGCTCGCGGCTATTTGCACAAACTCTGCATAACCTGGGGTGTGCTGTTATTGTTAAATGGTGCAGTGGCGGCCTGGACGGTGTGGTTTGCCAGTCTGGCTGTATGGACCTTATATAATGGGTTACTATCCTACCTGCTCATTGGCGGATTCGTTGTGATTGAGCTGGTGTACCGAAATTACTATAAAAAGAAGCATAATATTGTCGATGAGTAACCAAGCGCAGGCTTTAAACGCCTTGTTTAAGCCCTCACAAGGGCCACAAATCCTCAGCGTTGATTCGGCTGATAACACTGTACTGATTACACTGCATGTTCCAGACCAATTAAGCTGGTTTGACGGCCACTTCCCTGAACAAAAAGTGCTGCCTGGCGTTGTACAGGTGGATTGGGCGGGTAAACTGGCCCGGGCACTGTTTGTTAAGAATGATGCCTTTCAACAACTGTCTAATATCAAATTCAAAACCATGGTGATGCCGGATACCGCCATGCAGCTTGAATTAAGTTTCAACGCGGCAAAACATAGCATCAAATTTACTTTCTTTAACGAAACTGACTCATTTTCTACGGGCAGTTTTAAGTTTATTCCATCATGAAATACTGCATCATCGTTCCGCATTATAAACACGAAGTGTTGTTTGAAAAATTTCTTCCGGCACTGGCATCTCTTAACCTGCCATGTATTGTTGTTGACGATGGCAGCGGCGAGCACAGTGTTGAAACAGTAAAAAAGCTGCTGGCGGATTATCCCGACTTTCATTTAGTTCAACACCAGACTAATCGCGGCAAAGGCGCTTCTGTGATCACGGGTTGTTATCATGCCAGTGCCATGGGGTTTAGCCACGTATTGCAACTCGATGCCGACGGTCAACACAATATCAATGACGCGCAAAAACTGCTTGATTACAGCAAGCAGCATCCTGATTCATTTATCTCGGGTCAGCCATACTTTGATGAAACCGCGCCGTTTGCCCGCAAATACGGGCGCAAAATCACCGACTTCTGGGTCGCCCTGGAGACGTTGTCGTTTAAAATTAAAGACGGGTTATGTGGATTTCGCGTTTATCCGATAAAACAGATTGAGCGCGTATTTGATAATTACTATCTCGGCCCGCGCATGGATTTTGACCCCGAATTACTGGTTAAGGCTGTGTGGGCCGGTATTGATCTGCACTTTATTCAGACCAAAGTCATTTATCACGAAAATACCGTGTCGCATTTTCACTATCTGAAAGACAACCTGATGCTTATCAGACTTCACGTCAGACTGATGTTTGGCATGCTGATTCGCCTGCCTAAGTTGCTTTATGTGCGCCTGAGCTCATTACTTGGTAAGTCATGACAGTGGTGGAAAAAAATAACGATATCAACCAGGATCACTGGTCGCAAACCAAAGAAGCGGGCACCCTGGCCGGCATGCGGTTTGTGTACTTCCTCTACCGGCTGTTTGGCCGCTGGATATTTACCGTGATTATGTATCCTGTTGCACTGTACTTTGTACTCTGTCGGCCAGACCAGCGCAAAGCCTCGCTTAAATATCTCAGAGCCCATTACCGTTGCAAGCCAGCAGCGTGGCCGAAAAAGCCCGGCTACTGGCATGTGCTGTTACATTTTCATCACTTTGCAGAGGTTATCTTAGATAAGCTGCTCGGCTGGCTGGATGAAATTAAACAAAGTGACTTTGTTCTCGCCTCTCCAGAAGCCGTTGATAAACTTTTAGAGGATTCACGCGGACAACTGATTATAGGCTCACACTTTGGCAATCTGGAATTTTGCCGGGGCTTTATGCACCGCTATAACCACCACAATAAAATCATTAATATTCTGCTTTACGATAAACACGCAGGCAACTTTGTCAGGATGATGCAAAGTCAGAATGATGCGTCGCGTATGAATGTCTTTCAGGTTGATGAGTTTGATGTAACAACAATTATGATGCTCAAGGAGAAAGTCGACGCTGGCGAATGGGTATTTATTGCCGGTGACAGAATTCCGCTAAGTGGCGTAAACCGCACCGTCGATGTTAACTTTCTGGGCGCCCCCGCGCCGCTGCCAATTGGCCCTTATATGCTGGCCAAAGCGCTGGCCTGCCCGGTTAAACTGATGTTTGCTTATCGCAGTCCTAAAGTTAACCAAAAGGTCTTGTTCGATGTCTGTGAGCTGTGTGACACACTGGAGATCAACCGCAAAACAAGGCAGCAGGACCTTACCGGTTATGCCCAGCAGTTTGCCAACAAACTTGAGGAGCACTGCCTTGAGTCACCATACCAGTTTTTTAATTTTTATGACTTCTGGCAACCCGGCACAGAGTATTCGCAGTTAACCGGCCACAAACAGGAAGGGGTTTAGTAGTGCTTGATTCACGCTTTGACAGTCGGTTATTTGAACTCATACCTCACCGACCGCCGATGTTACTCATTAATAAAGTGCTGAAGGTCGATGAAAGATCCTCTTCCTCGTTAGTTCTGGTTGATGAGGATTCACCTTTTTTTGAACCTGGTTATGGTGTGCCTGCCTGGATAGGCCTTGAGTATATGGGCCAGACAGCGGCGTTGATTGCCGGTCATCAGTTGCAACAGGGGCTGGTGTCGCCCCATTTGGGCTTTCTCCTGGGGACCCGCGCTTTTAAAGCTGAGTGCAGTTACTTTGAAAAAGGCGAATATTCGGTGCGTTGCGAAGAAAAAGCAATCGTCGGTGACGGACTTGCAACGTTTGACTGCTTCATTGAAAATTACGACAAAACTTCACAAACAATAAAATGTCTGGCGACAGCCAGTTTATCGGTATTTCGCCGTCAGATATAAAAAGGATGTACCTTGAGTAACCATAATTTCAGGCGTGTCGTCATTACTGGTGCAGGCGTTGTTTCTGCACTGGGCGATGACTGGGCACAAGTCAGAGCCACTATCGAGTCGAACAAGTCTGCCGTTTGTTTTATGCCAGACTGGCAAAAATACGAAGGACTGGGCACTTACCTCGCTGCGCCTGTGCACAATTTCGAGTTGCCCTCCCACTATACCAAGAAAAGAAAGCGTAGCATGGGAAGGGTTGCTCAATTGGGCGTACTGGCCACCGAACGGGCTCTCGCTGATGCCAACCTGCTTGATGATCCGGTCATTCGCTCAAAGGCCACAGGGGTTGCCTATGGCTCAGCGACAGGCAGCAGCCAGGCGGCATTAGAATTCGCCCCCATGCTTGAAAATATGTCAACCTCGCGCATTAACAGCAGTACTTATTTGCGTATGATGACGCACACTGCAGCGGTCAATATCAGCGTGTACTTCGGCACCCAGGGGCGTATGCATACCACATCGAGTGCCTGTACGGCGGGCAGCCAGGCTATTGGATACGCTTATGAAGCAATTCGTTTTGGCAAACAGGATGTGATGATCGCCGGTGGCGCTGAGGAATTGTGCCCTTCACAAGCCGCCGTTTTTGATACGCTGTTTGCAGCAAGTACCAAAAATGACACACCGGAGGCCACCCCCCGCCCCTATGACAGAGACCGTGACGGCCTGGTTTTGGGCGAAGGTGCCTGTACTCTGATCCTTGAATCCTACGAGCACGCGAAAGCCAGAGGCGCAAACATTCTGGCTGAAGTGAGCGGTTATGCCACTAACACCGACGGCACCTTCCTGGTAAAACCAAACCTGGAAACGGTTACCCGGGTAATGACCGAAGCCATGGAAGATGCTGAGGTAACGCCGGAACAAATAGGCTACGTGTCTGCACATGGCACAGCCACGCAACACGGCGACATTGTTGAGAGTCAGGCAACCTATCAGGTTGTAGGGGCAAAGCCGGTAAGTTCGCTTAAGAGTTTCACCGGACACACTCTGGGCGCTTGTGGCTCTTTTGAAGTATGGGCAACAATCAATATGATGAAGGACAAGTGTTTTGCGCCAACGCTGAACCTGGATAATATTGATCCGGAATGCGCTCCGCTGGACTACATTCAGCACGAGTGCAGAGAGATAACCACGGATTACTTTATGAGTAACAATCTGGCCTTTGGTGGCATTAACACTTCACTCATTATAAAGCGCGTATAACTTTGCTTGAGCTTAACAGGGAGAACGAGTCTTCCTGTTAAGCTCAATTAATATTGCTTCAACTGCGCGGCTTTCTTAACGATGCATGGAGCGCATCAATGTTTTTCCTTAACAATTTGCCGTTGGGCTCCCGCGGTAAAGCATCCACCACATAAACCGGGCGCGGCACAAACGCGCTATCCAGATGTTGCTTTAAGAAAGCCAGCAAGTCGGCTTTTTGAACACCGTCTTTCAACGCCACAATGGCAACCAGTCGTGTTACCTGATTGGCGTCTTGTGGATAAAAGACAATGCCATCTTCCAGCCCTTTAAAGCGTAATAGTGTCTGGTTAATAGTAAATAACGAGCCGCGTTTTCCGGCAATTTTCACCAGATCTGACGCCCTGCCGGCAAGCACAAAGCGATTATCCGCCTGAAACTCTATAACATCCTGTAAAACAGTCGCTTCCGGCAGGTGTTCTGCAGTGACTGTTGTGGTGCCAGCCTGCTGACCAAAGTGTATCCCGGCGAACTTCAGCCAGCTATTTTCAACGGCGGTTTGACGCACCGCCATCGAGCCGACTTCACTGCATCCATACACTTCTCTTAGCGGTGCCGAAAAGGCTTCTTCAATCTCTTTAGCAAGCTCAACCGTGAGTGGCGAAGTGGCACATAATACCGAATGTAAAGGCTCCGCAGACTCAATACTGGCATACAATGCCCGCAAATGTACCGGCGTTGAGACCAACATTCTTGGTGCAGGCAGCATATCAAGCGCGGCCAGAATATCCTGAGGAAAAAGCGGTTTTGCATCGCTCATACAAATATCACTGAACATGGCCAGCAATACCGACGTCTCAAGTCCCCACATATGTTGCGCTGGCATGGTCGCCAACTGATAAACCGTAGCCGGACTATCCGGCACCATAAATTCATAATTAATAGCGCTGCTGCGATGCAGGGTATGCCAGTACTTAAAATTAGGCTTGGACTTTCCGGTAGAGCCCGATGTAAAACTAATACAGGCCAGCTGATCATCTCCAATCATTGGTACAGAGGGTTGAGTATGGCCGTCTGAAGCGAAAGAAACACTCAGAATATTCATGGCAGGTATGCCCGCCACTACATCGCTGCCATCATGAATGATGTAGCACCCGGCATAATCTTCACTGAGTTCTTTTTGCGTAGCAGTATTTTTATTCGGGGGCAGCAAATTAACATCGCCGCGCAGGATTGCCGCGCAAAATCCCACTAAAAAAAGATAGCGATTCTCACAAAGGTTAATAGCGTACTTACCGGCAGGCAGACTCTCAGCCACACGGCACACGTGGGCAACAAACTGATTTGTATCGATAACACCGCGGCCCAGCCCGAGCGCTTCTATCGGTTGAGTTAAATAAGCAATGTGGTCGCTTGGCTTGCGTGATACCAGGGGAAATGTATTTGACATGAAACTTATAATTTTAATTGTGACCTGAATACCGACCGGCCTAGCGTCCTTGCCCGTATTCGCTTTATTTTCGATATTCGCTAGTTTAAACTACTGCAAAATTAAAAACTAACATTGTATCAAGGAATGATTGCACAATAATCGCAACATTGCTGATCTTCGACACCGGACCAATCTTCGACAATACCAGGATGGTTCTTCACATTTACCGGCAGAAAATCTGCTCTTTTTCAGAGTATCATCACATTTAGTTTTATCATGCTAAAACAACAGTTCATTTCCACACCAGTAAAAGAAGTACTTGCGGACGATTACACTTTAGCGGTTATTCCGTTAGCTAAGCAGTGTGAACCCTTTGAAGCCGGAATGATTACCACTGGCCTGGAAGGCATAGCCGCACGGTCAGCCAGTGAAGTGTGGACAGTTTCGCTGCCCACAGAGAGAGGACAGACAGGCAACACTTACTGGTCGAAAACCAGTGAGCTAATCTGCCTCGCCCACTGGCTTAGTAAAGATGAATGCGAAAATATTGAGTACTCTACGCAAAAAGCGTATGAGTCAGTGTTATCAGTAATGACTGAGCATGGGTTTTCTTATCCGTTTCGCTTTTGGAATTATCTGCCTGCCATTAACGCAGGGACCGGCGATGACGAACTGTATAAAAAGTTCTGTACCGGGCGCCTCAAAGCCTTTGAGAATGCAGGCCTGACACCCGCCAGTTTTCCTGCTGCATCAGCACTTGGCCACCATTCTGATGGGGCGGTTATTTATCTGTTTGCCAGCAACCAGGTACCGCAGCATTTTAAAAATAATCATCAGGTCAATGCATATGAATATCCCCGTCAGTACGGGGTCAGCAGTCCGTCATTTGCCCGTGCGACCGCAGTCAGCCTGAACGCAGTTAACTATCTGTTTATTTCGGGCACTGCGAGTATTACCGGCCATCAGACGCTGGGCGAAAACGATCTCGAAAAGCAGTTAGAAGTAACCCAAAGCAATATAGAGCACCTGCTTACTACGGCGAATCCTGAAAGCCTGTCATTATCAACGTTCAAAGTGTATGTACGCCACCCCGATGATGTGGCATTTACACGCAACTGGCTGGAAGCCCGCTACCCGGGCGTTGAAATGCTATTTACCATTGCAGACATATGCCGCAAAGAATTACTGGTCGAAATAGAATGTTTCTGTATTTAGCAATTCGCCAGCGTTGTAACGGCAGGGCCTGATGATGCAACTGACCCGCTTGCGTAAAGTGTGGCAAATTAGTTCCGCCGCATTCTGTTATTTTCTGTTTGGACTCGGCGCCCTGATTGTGGGCATTTTTTTCCGTTTGCTAAGCCCGTTGCCTTTTATCCCGGCCGCCAAAAGGCAACATATGATTCGTTGGAGCGTGCATAAAGGTTGCTTAACTTTTATCAGGATCATGCGCTTTTTTGGTTTGATCCGATACACCTTTGACGTGGACTCAATGAAGCAGGCTCGCACCGGGCATATAGTGATTGCCAATCACCCGTCTCTTATTGACGTTGTGTTGTTGCTGGCGGTGAATGAACAGATGTGCTGCTTTGTGAAAAGTGCGGTGTGGGAGAGCATTTTTACCGGTGCCGTGGTGCGTCAGGCAGGCTACATCCCCAACAACGCTGAGCAAGTGTTGCCCATGGCAGCCGCTAAGCTGGAAGCCGGTGAGAATATTTTAATTTTCCCGGAAGGCACTCGCACCAAGGAAGACAGTGTTATTCGGTTTAAACGCGGTGCTGCTAATATGGCCGTCGCTGTTAATGCGGCTATTATGCCCATAGTGATTGAATGCCACCCCAGGGCGCTTAAGAAAGGCGATAAGTGGTACGATATCCCCCCTGGCGGTCCGAAATTTAAGTTAACCTCGAAAAATCTGATTACCCTTGAAGATTGTATTGACACAAGCCTGCCAAGGCCGAAACAATACAGACAACTCACAAGTTATCTGGAAAGTTATTACGAACGTCAGCTTATTGCGGTTTCAGATACAAACATACCCTCTGAAAAATAAGAATTAGTGAAATAATATGAACACAGAAAAAGAAAATATCCTTACACAAGTACGTGAAACCCTGGTTGAACTATTCGATCTTGAGCCGTCTGAAGTGGTACCAGAAGCAAAGCTTTACGAAGATTTGGATATCGATAGTATCGATGCCGTAGACTTGTTAATTGATCTGAAAAAGTCTACCAAAGTGGATCTTACCCCTGCACAGTTTAAACAGGTTCGCACCATTCAGGACGTTGTTGACGTATTAGCCGAACTATCAGTTAAGGCGTAACAGGCCATGAAAAAAGTAAGCCTGGATATTGATATTCCTTTTTTTGACGTTGATGCGTACCGGGTTGTCTGGCATGGCAATTACCCCAAGTACATTGAAATGTCCCGCTGTGCATTATTGTCGGAGATTGGTTGTCCTTATAGCGTGATGGAAGAACATGGTTTTTTCTTTCCTATCGTTGATATTCAGGTGAAATACATTAAGCCATTATTATTTGAGCAAAAAGTGGTTATCGAATCATGGCTGACTGAGTGGGAAAATCGCCTGAAAATCAGTTATGTCATTAAAGACAAAGCAAGTGGTGAAATATACACCAAAGCCAAAACCACCCAGTTTGCGGTAGCGATGCCAGACCAGATCACCCAGTTTGAATCGCCGCCTTTTCTGGTTGAAACGATCCATGCATGGCTGAACAAGCATGATTAAATGTTGGCCGGGGGTTATTTTCTGTGTGCTGCTATGTGGCTTAGTACCACGTCATGTACAGGCCTCCCCTCGTCAGCCGGATGAAGCAGCACTACTGGCGGAGATCTTTCCGTCTGGCTGCCATTTTTCGGGGCATTTTTCGCAACAGAAGACCATTCAGGGCGTACCGGTACCTCTCTCATCAACCGGCGACTTTTACTATTCCTGTGATCTTGGTTTGGTCTGGCACACCCAAACGCCTTTTAATGAAGCCATTCTCTACGTAAACAGTAGCAATAACTTCAGGGCTGATGCCGACGGCGCACTGACGCCGTTAACCGGCACCACCCGATACATTATGTCGAATATTTTTGTGCGTTTACTCAAGGGTGATACCGGCTATTTTATTGACGAATTTGCCATTTCACCGGGCGAGCAAAGCGGGAGGGTGACATTACGCCCCGAAAGTGAATATATTCGTAAAGGACTCGATACCATTATGGTAAGCAAAACGACCGACCAGGACAAAGGCGTGTCACTGAATATCGAGGTGATCGATGCTACCGGCCAGCACACCAATGTAGTGATTAGTGAAGTTGAGCAATATACAGTCAACGGTAAACGAGCCGCTTACGAACAATGCGAGAGCCTTTATTCAGACACTACATGGTGTCAGGTGTTACGATCTCCCTCGCGCTACTGACCGCTAATTGTTACTCATGAAAACCCTGCTGTTGCCGCTCACGTTTATCCTGGTTGTCATCCTTAGTGCTGCTGTATTTGTACTGAATATCCAGCACCTTCAGATAGATACAAATCTCAATGATTTAAACCCGACGCAAATTAGCGAACCGGGCTTAAAGAAGGCTATCGACTCCTTAACCAACGATATTAGTCAGCGCTTTATGGTGGTGATTAAAGGCGAAGATAAAACCGCAGTACTCAACAGCAAAGCAGCCCTGCAAGACAAACTCAATGCACTGCCAGAATTAACCGTTATTGAGGATACCGCCCTGCAAAATGAGTATCTCGACGTATTATCTGCTTATCGGTTTCACCTGTTGTCAGACGACCAGCGCCGGTCACTTGAAGTAAACAGTCACCAGCAAATCGCAGACCGTGCATTGCGCAAACTTTATCAGATTGGTGATGGTGTCAGGCTTATCCCTTTCGAACAGGATCCGCTGGGTTGGTTTTCAGATTATCTGCTGACCAATTTTGACAACCAGGATATGCCCTTTCAGTCGTCGAATTCAGACACACTAAACCAAATCACGTCTTTTTCCGTGATGTTCAGCACCTTTCCAAGCGGTATGTCGGCGCAACAGTCTGTGTATAGCCGGATCCAGGTCCTTGAGAAGCAAATCAGCGAGCAATATAACGTTACTGTTTTACGCTCGGGAATGTTCTTCTTTGCCGTAGACTCAGCGCAATCGGCAAAAGCCGATATTCAGCTTATTGCGATAGGCTCCGTGGCTGGCATATTGCTATTAATGATGTTGGTGTTTCGCTCATTGCTCCCACTATTTTTGTCGCTAAGTTCCATCGCCATTGGAGTAGGCTTTGGAGTGATTACCAGTACTGTGGTTTTCGGTTCCATTCACGTCCTGACCATCGTCTTTGGTGCCAGCCTCATCGGGATTGTGGTCGATTACTCATTACATTACTTTTACCATTATCTGGCTCACCGGCACGTGTCAAACACAGCTCACTCAAATGTGTTGTTTCGGGCTATGCTGCTGAGTGTCATCACGTCGTTGGTGGGATACGGTGCATTGGGTCTGTCTGATCTGCTGATCCTGAAGAAAGTTGCCTTATTTTCCTGTTCGGGCCTGGCGATGGCCTGGTTAAGCGTTATGTTATTGGGCCCGCTGGTTATTCGCCGACCTATCGAAGCGCGTCAGTCACTATTAAAAAGCATTATTCATGGATGTCAGAAAGTCCTGGCACAGCGCCCTCGCCTATTGGTGCTTACCGGGCTCATTCTAAGCTGTGCCTGCGCTGGCTATATTTATTCTGGTAACCCCAAAACCAATGACGATCCGAGGCGCTTTTTTCACGTTTCCGAGTCCTTATTGAGCCAGGAGCAGGAAGTCGCTAATTTAACTCAGATTTATGAACCTGGACGCTATTTGCTGATCCGGGGCAATACCCCTGAGGCGATATTTACCGCTCTGGACGCTATCAATGCCGCTCACGGTGTTGAGCCCCATACCATAACCAGCGTGGCAGACTATCTGCAATCCCCGCAACAACAACTCAATAACTATGCACTGCAAGCGAAGCTGTACGAGGATGGCGGCGCCCTCGATACGTTCGCCGCTACCATTGGCATTGCCCCAAAAGTCAGCGAGCAGGTAAAGCAGGATTATAAACTCGCTGCCGGCAACCCTCTTCGCTTTAATGAATTACTCAGGCACTTGCCCTCTTTACCACCTTTGTGGTTTGAGCATGAAAACACCATTTACAGCTTCGCCCTGATTAAAAAAGGCAGTGATCTGGCAGCCATCGAAACGGCCAGCACCACTATTGATGGCGTGGAATATGTCAATACACTGGCCAATGCCAGCAAAGCATTAAAAGCCCAGCGAGAAACCGGCACAACACTGCTATTTTTAGCTTATGCGCTGATTGCCCTGTTGGTTGGTGCTTACTATCGAAAAATGTCAGCCGTGTTACTGTTACTTATCCCTGCTTCAGCCAGCCTCATAGCCATCGCACTGGTTAGCGCACTGGGACACTCCATCAATGTGTTCCATGTCATGGCGTTATTTTTAGTACTTGGTCTGGGCATGGATTACATTATATTTGCCAAAGAAATGGCCAGCCACCCGGACACCACTCAACAGGCTATTTTGCTGTCAGCCGTTACCAGCCTGTTATCGTTTGGACTCCTCGCATTCAGTTCAATGCCGATTGTTCAGGCCTTTGGTAGCATTATCCTCATTGGCAATACGATTAATTTTATAGCAGCAATCAGCCTGTTTAATACCAGTCAGACTACACACGAGAAAGGAAATTATGGCCGATAAAAATCGAATTCTGGTCACCGGAGCCAGCAGTGGTATTGGTAAAGCAACCGCTTATAAGCTTGCCGAGCAAGGGTACGCCATCGCTGTACACTACCGCAGTGGCAAAGCTTCAGCCGACCAGGTAGCCTCGGATATTATTCAAAGTGGTGGCACAGCCGTTACAGTGCAGTTTGATATTGCTGACCGGGAAGGCACGAAAGCGGCGATCGAAAATGATATTGAACAAAACGGTGCTTACTATGGCGTGGTTTGTAATGCCGGTGTCACCAGGGATACCGCGTTTCCGGCGATGACCGGCGAGGAGTGGGATGGCGTTGTACATACCAACCTCGACGGCTTTTACAACGTTCTGCAACCTACCATTATGCCTATGATCCGCTTGCGTAAGGGCGGCCGAATTGTCACGCTATCATCGGTATCCGGGCTAATGGGTAACCGGGGCCAAACTAACTACAGCGCCTCTAAAGCAGGGATTGTAGGTGCCACTAAAGCATTAGCTATCGAACTTGGTAAACGTAAAATCACGGTCAACTGTGTTGCCCCCGGTGTCATCGAAACCGGTATGATCGAAGGCGCAGTGGCAGACGAAGCTAAAAAAATGATCCCACTGGGGACATTTGGTCACGTCGATGATGTGGCAAATACCATCAGCTTTTTAGTGTCAGACCAGGCAAAATACATCACCCGACAAGTTATCAGTGTTAATGGTGGGATGTACTAGGCGAAGTCGCCTGCCCCACCTATTTTAAAAATAGTAATCTCATAAAAAGGAGTTTCCAATGAGACGAATCAGCGCTGCCTTTATGGCTTTTACGCTCTCTTTCACCACGATGGCCGAATTGACTGGCGACCAGCGAGACATAGCAAACCAGTTGCTATCAGGTGATTTAGGGCAGTTAAAAGCCGCCTCCCAACGTATCTTTAAAGAAGAAATCAACAATCCGGAATTGTTAGACATTGCCGCCGAAATTCTGCTTACCAAATATCCGGAAGCCTATTCCAGCGAGGTTGACACCCTGGCATGGCTTGCGCGTGCCATTGGCTCTTCAGAAAATGGCCGCTATTACGGTGTGCTGTCAGAAGTGGTTAGCAAAACGAAAATCAACAAACTGGAGCGCCACGCGGATAAAGCACTGGATAACTTACCCGGCGCATCAGGTGAGCAGTATGTGGCGGGCATGTACACGCTGCCAGAAGGCGCTTTCGAAAAAGAAGAATCGTCAGAACTGGTGGCCCGTTTAAAAGAATTGATGCTGGCAGGCGATCTCGCTTCGTTAAAGCAAGCAGCCAAGGAGATTGTTAGCACCAGAACCGTTGATCAGGAGCTTACTGATATTGCCGCAGAGGCTTTACTGCGCAATTACCCTTCGGCAACCAAGGCTCATATTGATACCCTGGCATGGCTAACCAATGCCATTGGCAGCACAGGCCTCGCGCGCTATAAGCAGGTGTTGCAGGAAGTCGAGGACAACAGCGATTTCAGAAAACTGCGTAAATACGCAGAAAAGAACAAAGACAAACTGGCCGAAGATAACGTTGTGCAATATCAGGCTGGTATGTTTGACCAGCCCATGCCCGATTACACTTACTAACATGATGATGGTTGGCCAGAGAAAGGTGACTTTGTCTGGCCATCATGCTTTATTGCCCTTCGAAAATTGTGTGCTTTCTTCTGGGGTAGCGACCCAACACTTCCTCACCTGGCTCCCAGAAGGGTAACTGGCCACTGAGCACAGCAGTGCGATAGTAGTGAATTGGCCACATATGCGCAGTCCCCTGATACTTTTTGTCTGCTAGTCTTAGCGCACTAACGTCAAAGGTATGGGTATGCTCTACCGGGACATTACTGCCAGGAACGTTATCATGAATATCAATATAAGCGTCGCTAACGTCTGCGCAGGACCCAAAGTGTTGTGTCCCGTAATGCCACTGAAACCCACTGTATGGCCCTAACGGATCAAGGTAAGTGGTTTGCACAAACACATCAGGGTTGAGTTGCTTTAGCGTTTCACAGTAACCATAGGCCATAAACGCGCCAGCGCTGTGGGCAATCAGGTGGACCTTTTTTAGCTGGCTATATTCAGCAAGGTCTTCTCCGAGTTGATGGCCTATTCGGCGGGCATTATTGGCAACCCGAAAAAGGTTAGTTGAATAGTCATACCAATCGATTGTTGCCACCTGCTGTTTATCCGTTAATACCGATGTTTCAAGCGCCTTTGCAAAAGCCGTTGGCCAGGTATCCGGGGAATCGTCTTTACCGTGAATTAAAATGATCAGTTCATCTTTCTGCTCACTGACAACTGGCGCTTCAACGTCGAACGTCAAAGGCCAGGGAAAATAAGAAAAGACCACAAAGCCCAGAGTAACCACAAAAAAAGGGATGGCCGGCCAGACGAACAGGATCACCAGCCAGGATTTTACAGTGCGTTTATAGATTACGTTGTTTAAAAATGTCCACTTCGCCATACGTCAGGTTCCAATGGGATATCAACCCAAAATACGCTTTGTCTGTTACGCAAAGGCTCACTATAGCACTTGTATCGCCGGGATTTCCGAATAATAGCTTATCGCCATCACTTGCTTGCTGATACGAAAAATAAATAGTTAAGAATGAGTAAAAGTAACATAGTACAACAATGTACAAAGCGTATTTCAATCACTTCAGATAAATTTCAAGACCACCTTTACTGACGAAAGGGGCACTTTTAGCTGCTGTATATTTGGCGCCAATCTGGTATAACAAATAAAACTATAATAATAATAAAATCAAAGTTGCCTATAAAAATAACAACAAGAATGCGCTTATGAAGTCTATGTCTCTGCAACATAAATTTATGCTTATTGTTGGTGGCGCCATGTCACTGGTATTGTTAATTGCGGCTACGATCCTGCTGAACTTTGTCAGCGAACGAGCCCGGACCACAATCGAAAATGATGTACTTAGCCTGGTAAATACAGAAGCCCAGGCCATTGAAGGCTTTTTTTCCACCTATGGTGGTGTGGCCCGCAGTTTTTTAAGCAACCCGTTTATTCAGACCTTTTTTGCTGAGCACGAGGCGCGTGGTGCCAGCGAATCCTCATTACCCGACTCCGATAAGATCTACAAAACCTTTCAGCAAATTAGCAGCGCTGATGACAATATAAAATCGGCGTTTTTCGGCTCAGCCAATACCGGAGAGTATTTTTACGAAGAAGGCCGGGTTGGTGTGGATACTGAAGGAGCGGATGCCGGCGATCCTACAAAAGGCTACTTTGCCACGGCCCGCCCCTGGTTTAAAACTGCGGTCAGTCAGGGCGGGCTGTATGTCACACCGCCGGCCGTTGACTCCCAGGATGGCAGCATTTCTGCCGTGGTGCAGTCGCCCGTTTATCGCAATGGCACCTTGCTGGGTGTAGGCGGCGTAGATATCCTTATCAGTACCATCGCGGGTGTGCTCGACGATATTCGCTATGAAGGTCAGGGGGTCGCCTTTTTGGTTGATGAAAACCAAAATGTGGTGTACTTCCCCAAGACCGGCGATACGCTGGATATCAGCTCTCCTCTGGCTTTATTCGATACCGCATTCAATGATTCAGAAGGCTTTGCGGCGCTGGCCACTGCCATGACGGCCAACACAGAAGGGACAGTCGATGTCCGTTGGCAGGGTAAGGATTATTACGCAACGTATCGCCACGCCCGGCTCAGCACGCCTGAAATGAACTGGACGCTGGGATTTATGCTGCCACAAAGCGTGATAGCAGAACCCATTCAGCATGCCATCCTCGTTGCCGGGATCCTGGCGTTAGTCATTATCGGTATTCTGGTTTCGATAACCTATGTGGCAAGCACCCGTGTTACCCGTCCTATTTTGCAAATGAAAGAAGCCATGGCTGATATTGCCTCGGGTGAAGGGGACCTGACCAAACGTCTGACAATCACCAGTCGGGACGAGGTCGGTCAACTGGCCGAACAGTTCAACCTGTTCACCGATAAACTGCATCATTTACTGATAGAAGCGGCCCAGAGTACCCAGGCGGTAGCGGACGCGGCAGAGAATTTAAAGGAGCTATCTCAAAGTACCAGTGATGAAGTACGCCAGGAGCACCGCCAGGTTGACTCGGTTTCCAGTGCAGTAACGCAAATGGCGACTATGGTTCAGGAAATTTCCGCCAATGCGTCGCAGTCCAGTGATGCCGCTACCACAGCAGAGCAACAGGCTAATGATGGGATGCAACTGGCCAATAGCGCCCGCGGCGAACTTCAGCAACTGGCAGAATCCATTAATGAAGCGGTACAGGTTGTAGGTGGATTGTCGCAGGAGTCGGAAAACATCGGAGCTGTAATTGATGTTATCAACGGTATTGCTGAACAAACGAACCTGCTGGCGTTAAACGCGGCAATCGAGGCTGCCCGGGCTGGCGAACAAGGGCGCGGCTTTGCAGTGGTCGCCGACGAAGTGCGCTCACTGGCCTCTCGCACGCAGGATTCCACCGATGATATTCGTAAAATGGTTGAGCGTTTACAACATATGACCTCGCAAACCCAGACGGCCATGCAGGAAGGTCAGAAAAAATCGGAGCAGGGTGTGGAACAGGCGCAAGAAGTGGCCACATCACTAAGTCATATCAGTGAGTCAATCAGCACTGTGCAGTCGCAGAGTACGCAAATAGCACAGGCAACCAGCCAGCAAACCAGCGTTGCTGAAGAAATTAACCGCTCGTTGGTGGCCATCAGCAATGTCAGTGATAAAGCCAGTGACAACGCCGGCCAGTTAGCAGCCGATGCCACTCGCTTAAGTCAGGTGGCGGGTGAACTGCGTGAAGTTATTAACCAGTTTAAGTTGTAGCAAACCGATACACTTTGAGCAGTTGCAAGTTGTGTGGGGCGGGTAATTGAATCCCGTTGCTTGCCCCGCCGGCTTCAACCACAACAGGCATTCTTATGACTTGCTTTAAGTCAGTGACTTGAGCTGCACGGTAATGTCTGTGGCACTTAACGGCTTCGACCAGTGATAACCCTGCCCTAAATTACACCCCATGTTCAACAGCATCTGTCTGGTGGCCTCATCTTCTATGCCCTCTGCGATGGTGTTCATCCCCAGACTGCTGGCCATAGTGATCATGGCTTGAACTAACGGTACATCGTTGTCATCACTGGTTAGTGGATGAATAAACGAGCGGTCTATCTTTAAAGTAGAGGCATTAAACCTGCGTAAGTAAGCCAGGTTTGAATATCCCGAGCCAAAGTCATCGATAGCAATGGTAATGCCTAGATCGGTAAGTGCTGTAAGTTGCGCCACAATCCCCGAAGATTCATTGAGAAAAAGTGACTCTGTTAACTCAATTTCCAACGCTTCAGGTGGCAAGTTGGCCCGTTGTAACGCGCGCTCTACATGGCTTTGTAATAAACCGTCGTTGAATTGTAAGGCCGAGATATTCACCGCCACTCGCAGGTCAGACAAACCGCTCAGGCGTTGCTCAGCACAAAATAAGCATGCCTGCTCTAACACCCAGCTGCCTAGCGTATTGATCACTCCGGCGGTCTCCGCCAGAGGAATAAAAATGTCAGGCCCAATCATTCCACCATCAGGCTGAGGCCACCGTAACAATGCTTCTACGACCAGAGGCTGCTGTGAATTCAGGTCAACGATAGGCTGATAGTATAATTCAAACGCATTGGCACTGACCGCACTGCGCAATTTTTGCAACAGTTTAAAACGCTCTTCGCTAAGCTCGTCCTGCTCAGTAGAGTAATAGCGGTACGTATTACGGCCATCGCTTTTTGCCTGATACATAGCAATATCAGCTTTGCGACAAAGCTCTTTGAAGTGTTCGCCATCTTTGGGCGCAACAGCAATGCCAATTGAAGACGAAATCACCACCCGGTTTTGCAACAACTCAAACTCTTTGGCACATTCCAGGAGCAAGCTGTTCACAAACGCCTGCAGCGCATCATTGTTCTCACAATCGCCGGCGCAGGGTGTCAGCACTAAAAACTCATCGCCACCAAACCGGATAAGGTGCTGCCTTTCGCCAAGGTGGTCGCCGAGACGCTGAGCAAGCTCTTCCAGCAACACATCGCCGGCCACATGGCCAAGTGCATCGTTAACCGGTTTAAAGTTATCCAGATCCAGAAACAACATAGCCAGCTGGGTATTATTGGTTTTACTCTGCTCCAACAAATGTTGAAATAACAGTTCACCGTGTAATCGGTTAGGCAATTGCGTGAGAGGATCGTGATGTGCCAGATGCTGAATTTGCGCGCGACTGAGCTGAACTTTCTCATTTTCACTTTGTAGAGAGTTCATTAACTGTTTGATATCGCGAACCAATACATAAACGCTGAAGCCAGTAATAATAAAAATAACCTGCACAAAAATCAGGTGCTCCCAGCTGACCTTTGGCGTACTGGGAGTAACATAGCCACCCAGATTAAGCCACACCAGCACCGAGCATTGCACAATCGTTAGTGTAAGCAACGTGCTGAACAGCCCCACGCCGCCGAGAATGGCGGCAAAGATCAGTAGGCATGGGTAGCCAATTATGGCGATATCAAACAACCCTGCGCCCACTAAGGCCAGGGCGAATAACATGGCCGACATAGAACTCAGCAGTACAAAGGAAGAGGCTTGTGACTTGTGCTTGTAGGCCAGTAAAAAGGCCAGTACCAGAGAAAGCAGACCAGCGGAAAAAATGGTTAAGGCGACGCCTCGGGCAACCAATACCGATGCCACCAGGCCTAACGCACTCACGCCACAGATTTGTAATAACCGGTGTCTGCGCACCCGAGCCAAAGCACCAATAGAATTGGTATCGACGACAGTCTGTACGACAGTGTCTGGTGTATTGGGGTTATCCATTTCAGTGGCCTGTGAATGCTCACGATCTACTATAGCACCAGGAACCCCTGGGCTCTATACTCTGCGAGCAAGTGAAGTTATTAATGGTTGTTATCAAACGCCAGCGCCAGCGCCTCAGCGACCCGAATACCATCAATACCTGCCGACCAGATGCCACCGGCATAGCCTGCGCCCTCGCCCGCCGGATACAACCCTTTCACATTAATGCTCTGGTAGTCTTTATCACGTTTTATGCACACCGGCGATGAGGTGCGGGTTTCAACGCCGGTCAGGGTGCCATCGGCTTTAGCAAACCCTTTAATCTGGCGGTCGAATGCCGGAATGGCTTCACGAATGGCCTGAGTCACATAGTCGGGCACCACTTTGCTTAGATCGGTTAACGTAACGCCCGGCGTGTAGGACGGGGTGACTTCCCCCAATTCGGCACTTGGTTTATCTGCCAGAAAGTCGCCAATTAACTGTCCCGGTGCGTTGTAATTCTCACCGCCGGCTTTAAATGCCAGTTCCTCAAGGCGACGCTGTAATTCGATACCCGCCAGTGGATGACCTGGATAGTCCTGTTCCGGCGTAATCCCCACTACAATGGCGCTGTTCGCGTTACGCTCGTGCCGGGAATACTGACTCATGCCATTGGTGACCACGCGGCCGGGCTCAGATGCAGCGGCTACTACTGTACCGCCCGGACACATACAAAAACTGTAAACCGTGCGGCCATTTTTACAATGATGGACCAGTTTATAATCTGCAGCGCCCAAAATGGGATTCCCGGCGTTATCCCCAAACCGGCAATGGTCAATCATGCTTTGTTCATGCTCTATCCGAAAGCCAATCGAAAACGGTTTAGCTTCCATGTAAACGCCCTGGTCATACAGGTTTTGAAAGGTGTCGCGAGCACTGTGGCCAAGGGCCATTATCACCTGTTTACATGCCAGATAACTGCCGTCTGACAAATGCAGCCCTTTTACGCTGTATTGCCCCTCTTCTTCATCGAGATCCAGTTTTTCTACCCGACTGGAAAAGCGGATTTCGCCGCCCAGATCAATAATCTGCTGGCGCATTTTCTCGACCATGCTAACCAGTTTAAAGGTCCCTATATGCGGCTTACTGACATAAAGAATTTCTTCCGGAGCGCCGGCTTCAACGAACTCGTGTAACACCTTACGCCCGTAATGCTTGCGGTCTTTCACCTGGCTGTATAGCTTGCCGTCGGAAAACGTCCCGGCACCGCCTTCGCCAAATTGTACGTTGGATTCCGGATTGAGCGGCTGCTTACGCCAGAAGCCAAAGGTATCTTTGGTGCGCTCACGCACCGCCTTACCCCGTTCCAGCACTATGGGTTTAAACCCCATCTGCGCCAGGATCAACGCCGCAAAAATCCCGCACGGGCCCAGCCCTACCACTACCGGGCGGTGAGTCAGGTTTTCCGGTGCCTGAGCAACAAACTTATAGGTCATGTCCGGGGTAACCCGAACCTGAGTATCCTTGGCAAACTTCGCAAGTAAGTCAGCCTCACCTTTCACCTCAACATCCACCGTATAAATCAGCTGAATATCCCTGTTGTTCCGCGCATCGTACCCGCGTTTAAACACGTTAACGTGTAACAGGTCTTCAGCGGAAATTGCCAGCTTTCTGACAATCGCTTCAGCGAGTGCTGAGTCGTTATGATCAAGAGGAAGTTTTATATCGGTTAAACGCAACATGAGGGAGGATCCTGGTTCGCCGGACAGCCTGTCTGTCAGAGCGGCTATAGTTTAATGCAGTTGTCACCAATCCGGTAGCCATTGTGTGGCATTTGGCTTTAGATCAGGCTACATAACCCTTATAATCGGCCCAAACTGATCCAATATCCATTTCATCATGACCTTTGTAGTGACCGACAACTGCGTAAAGTGTAAGTATACCGACTGTGTAGCGGTGTGCCCGGTAGACGCTTTTTTTGAAGGGCCCAACTTTCTGGCCATCGATCCGGCTATCTGTATTGATTGTGCGTTGTGCGTACCGGAGTGCCCTGCGGAGGCCATTGTTCAGGATACGGAACTGACCGAAGCGCAAGAGCCCTATCTGGCCATTAATGCTGAGCTTAGTCAGCAGTGGCCAAACATTACTGAAGTGATTGCGCCGCCTGAGGATGCAGACAGCTGGAATGGCGTACCGGATAAGCTGCCGTTACTGGAACGCTGAGATAGCAACAGGGCTGATTATCAGCCCTTGAATCCGGTAGCTACCAGATACACTTCCCGTGAACGGGGGCGCGAAGCGGCGGGCTTTCGGACCACCACTTTACTAAACGAGGAGCGAACGTCTTTGACGTAGTCATCGTAGCCCACGCCCTGAAATACTTTTGCACAGAAACTGCCACCGGGCTGCAACACATTTCTGGCCATGTCCAGCGCCAGCTCCACCAGATACATGGAAGCATACTGGTCGGTGGTTTTTACACCACTTTGATTAGGCGCCATGTCCGAAACCACAACATCCACCTGATCATCGCCAAGCACCTGCAGAATCTGGTCGTATACCGCTTCATCGGTGAAATCACCCTGAATAAAGTCTACCCCGATAATACTGTCCATAGGCAGAATATCTGAGGCAATCACCCGCCCGTTTTCACCCACTACGGGAGCGACGATCTGCGACCAGCCCCCCGGCGCTGAACCTAAGTCCATCACCACGCTACCTGAACGGAACAGATTATCCTTTTCGTTGATCTCGATAAGTTTGTAACTGGCCCGGGAACGATAACCGTCGGCCTGCGCCTTTTTTACATACGGATCGTTAACGTGTTCTTCCATCCATTTTTTACTGGTTTTTGAGCGGGCCATATCTACTCTGCTGTGACTGGTGGGAAATCGGCGTACATTGTAATCATGCCTAAGTTATTTGCAAATTAACAAGCGCTAACAAACTTTGCCAGCCAGCCTGACTTCACGGCTATTACAGGCTACAATACGCCTCTATCTTAACACGCGTCTCTGTGAGCGCCTATTGCCCCTTTTGTACCCGGAACCGCCTGCACCATGAAACTAGACGACGTAAAAAAACTGCATCAGAAAAAATACCGTTCGCAGTTTGGTTATTATTTAGTGGAGGGGGAACATCTGATTCAGGAACTGCAACGCTCACCGTTGATGTCGCAGTCGGTTACGCTATATGTCACCGATGCCTGGCAGGCTCGGGGGCTCCCTCTGGATGAACGCTTTGATGTAGTGTCGGTTACCGAACGGCAAATGGCCGCACTCAGCGACACCAAAACGCCTCAGGGCGTCATTGCCAGAGTACCTCTGCCAGCGAGCCAGGGGAGCCCGGTCACCGCTGTGGGCAATGAGCGTTGTATTTATCTGCATGAGATTCAGGACCCTGGCAATCTGGGGACTGTATTGCGTTCGTTAGCCTGGTTTGGTCGCTTCCGGCTGTTATTGAGTCCTAACAGTGTCGACCCGTTTAATTCCAAGGCCGTGCGGGCCAGTATGGGGGCTATTTTTCATCTGCCTGTCGAGTTGGATATCACGCTCACGCAATTACAAAGTCGGTTTGAAAAGTTTGCTTACCTCGACTTAACCGGCACTGCCATAACCGACAAGCGTTTTGCTGACTACCCTTGCTACCTGTTTGGCAACGAGGCGCGAGGCGTACCGCAAGAGGCGCTATCGCAGATGAACGCCGACGCTTTTACCATTGCAGGTAACGGCACTATTGAGTCATTGAATCTGGCCAGTGCCGTGGGTATTTGCGCTTTTCAACTGGCACAATCTTAAGGCTGGCCACCAATTCAATGGGTAGTGATCAGCGGCGACCCTGTTTCATTCTGCGGCTCTGTTCCTGGCGCTTTTCATTGCGCTTTTCTTTACGAGCCACTTTATCGGGGGTTAGCGAGCCGTCTTTAAACTTCTGTTTACGTTTGGCTTTTTCGGCTGCTTTTTTCTCGGCAGCCGCGGCCATCTCAACTTTTTCCTGCTCAATCATTTGCGGCGTTTCCAGCGTTAAACGCCCAAGCTTTCCGGCCTGAAGTTCGGTTAATAAGATTTCACAAATCTTATGCAGGTTAACCCGACCACCGGCCATAATGGCTCCCCGGCTTTTCGCGGCGGCTTCTAAAAACTCAAGCTCTGTATCGGGCAACTCTTCGAGCTTGTAACGCTCTTTCATTGCCTCAGGGTAAGCTTTAATTAAATAGTCAGCGGCATAAAACCCCACATCATCGTACTCCATCGCAGTATTTTTTACTGCACCGGAAGACGCCAGTCGATAAATGGAATTGGGGTTTTCCAGTTTTGGCCAAAGCACGCCCGGTGTGTCGAACAGCACGATCCCGCCACCTAAGTTAATCCGCTGCTGAGACTTGGTTACCGCCGGTTCATTACCGGTTTTAGCGATAACCCTTTCAGCCAGAATGTTAATCAGGGTCGATTTACCCACATTCGGAATCCCGGTGATCATGGCATTGATCGACTTCACAGACGCGTGTTTCTGGGCACAAATCGTTTGCACTAATTTGATAATTTGCTTGCTGTTTGCCGGATTGTCGGTGGTAGTCGTAATGGTTTTTACACCACGCTCACTTTCCAGATAAGCCTGCCACTGTGCGGTGAGTTCGGGATCGGCCAGATCATATTTATTGAGAATTTTCAGGACCGGCTTATCGCCCCTGATTTTAGCAATTTCCGGGTTTTCACTGGAATAAGGGATCCGCGCATCAAGCACTTCTATAAGGATATCAACCTGACTTATCGATTCTTTTATTTCTTTAAGGGCTTTGTGCATATGCCCCGGAAACCATTGTAAGGCCACTGAAATCATCCTGTAATGACTAAGTTGAGCGCAAGTTTACTGCATTTAAGCCGGGATTGGGATGAATTGCGGACACAGGACACACTTTAAATGCCCTTTTAGCACCATCGCAGGATCACACTGCCCTGTTTTACGACTAATTACCCGGTAAGACAGGCGGAGTGGACACTTACTGATAACTAAGCGTCGCTTTGTCTTTCCAGCTCTATGGCATACTCCACCAGCTCCGCGTTAGACAAATTGGCATCGCAACTGTCCTTATCCTGAGCGAGGATTTTATCGATAAACTTTTCAACAATGGTCTGGTGACCCTCATCAAGCAGGCGGTATTTTTTGAGGAGCCTTGTCTCTGTATTATTCATATCCAAGTCGTTCTTCCTCTCTGGTTATTGTATCCATCGAACGCTACAAGTATCACTGTGTATAGTAGACAGCGGGAACAATAATTGCCAATCAGTGGCGTTTACCCAGGGAAAGAGTTATGGATTGCTTTGGTTTAACGGGGATCTGGCGCGATTACAAAATGATACAGAGAAAGGGTTTCCGGACCTGGGGAGTTTGCGTACTATTGGCCTTAATTTAATAACAACGAGCAGATTACCAGGCATGATAAAACCAATACTCGCATTGAGCACGGCCGCCCTGTTGAGCTTTCAGGCTGCAGCAACCGTGGTGGAAATTCGCACCAATATGGGCACCATTAGCGTAAACCTTTTTGATGAAGAAACCCCGGAGACAGTAGAAAACTTTCTGGAGTATGTAAACTCGGGGGCTTATGCCAACAATGTGGTGCATCGTCTGGAACCTGACTTTGTCGTTCAGGCGGGGGGCTTTACCTACAACAATACTCTGCCTCTGGACAACGTGGCTACCGGTGTAGCCGTGGTCAATGAACCGGAACTGTCTAATGTACGCGGCACCATCGCCATGGCCAAACAAGCCGGCGATCCTAACAGTGCCACCTCTCAGTGGTTTATTAATTTATCTGACAACAGCCAGAATCTGGATGTACAGAATGGCGGGTTTACCGTATTTGGTCAGGTAATTGATAACGGTATGGACGTGGCGGACGCAATTGGCGAACTCTCACGGTTTAACTTAGGCGGAGCGGCAAACTCCATCCCACTGCAAAACTATACCAACGATGATGCAGCCAATGGTCGGGAACCGGATGGTGACAACTTTGTGTTGATTACCGATATTGTGGTAACCGATGCGGCAACCGTGACTAACCCGGATTTAAATCCAGTGCCCAATACGCTAATCGACAGCAGTGGGGAACCTACGCCCCCATCGGGTGGCGGTTCTTCAGGTGGGGCGATGCATCCGCTGGCATTACTTATGATTGGCTTAACTACCATTTTCTTCCGACGCCGAGTTAAGCGCTAAGCGGTTGATAAGTGGCTAAAACGGGGGCTTCAGCCCAGTACCGGCCAAGTATAAAAACACTAAAGCCGCTCAGTTGAGCGGCTTTAGTGGGTTTAGCAAAGCGCTTACGCTAACTTAATCACCGCGGCCTGCCAGGGCTCGAGGGTATAACCTGAGTCATCCTTTTGTAGCCCAGCGTAGTTATTTATCAGCACATTATCACCTATTAATGCCGGCGCCATCGCACAGTGATGCTGGCTGCTCGAGTAGTTAAGCAGTACCAGTATCACTTCATCGTCGAGCTTACGGGTGTAGGCATAAATATGCTCATCATCCGGTAATAGCAGCTCATAGGCACCGTACACCAGCGTTAGATTATCTTTGCGTAAACGGGTGAGTTTGCGAAAGTAATTTAACGGTGAATCCGGATCATCTTCCTGTGCAGCAACGTTGATCTGCGGGTAATTACCAGTAACTTTTAACCATGGCTTTCCGGTAGTAAAGCCGGCATTCGCCGAATCATCCCACTGGATGGGCGTTCTGGCATTGTCCCGACCACTTAACTTATGCGATTCAAGCAGCATCTCGGCATCGCCCCCCTCATTTTTAGTGAGGTTATACCAATTAATGGTCATCAGGTCGTTGTAATCGTCAATGCTCTCGAATTTGGCGTTAGTCATGCCAATTTCGTCGCCCATGTAGTAATAAGGCGTGCCTCGCATGGTCAGCAAAAAGGTACTTAACAGCTTGGATGACTGCACACGATGGGCTGAGGAATCATCGCCAAACCACGACACCTGACGCGGAAAGTCATGATTGGTATGCCACTGGGTGCCCCAGCCTTTTTCATCAAAGGTAGTGGCCCAGGCACTCATGATCTCTTTGTACTTCACCAGGTTCTGAAAGTCAGCATTAACAATCTTACGTTGATCCACACCTAATTCCACATGCTCAAAATGGTAATTCATATTGAGCTCATGGCGGTCTTCATCAACCAGATCATGAATATTGTCTAAGTTTGTACCCGGTCCTTCAGCAACGGTCATAATGTCGTAATGCTGCAATACCTCGCGGTTCATTTCATTCAGGTACTGATGCAAGCGAGGCCCCTCGGCATAGACATCAATCATGGCATCGCCATGCACCCCCTCAAACACCGGATAATCATCGTGCTTGGAAATAAAGGTGATCACATCCATCCGGAAACCGTCGATGCCTTTTTTAAACCAAAAATGCATCATGTCGAAGATTTCTTCGCGCAGTTTGGGGTTTTCCCAGTTTAAATCTGGCTGGGTTTTATCAAAATAATGTAAATAATAGGCATCTGTGGGCTCATGATAAGCCCAGGCGCTGCCTTCTTCATCGAAAAATGACCAACGCTCCGGCGGCGTGCCTTTTTCAGCCGGCCACCAGTGATAGTAATCGCGGTATGGGTTGTCTCGCGATGAGCAGGCCTGTTTAAACCATTCGTGTTCGCTGCTGGAGTGGTTAACCACCAGATCCATCACCACTTTAATGCCTCGGGCATGAAAGCCAGCCAGCAATTCATCAAAGTCGGCCATGGTGCCGAACTCATCCATAATGTCACGATAATCAGAGATATCGTAGCCATTGTCGTTATTGGGCGATTTGTAGATGGGATTTAGCCACACAATATCCACGCCGAGCGAAGCAATATAATCCAACCGGTTGATTATGCCTTGCAGATCGCCAACACCATCACCGTTGGAGTCCTGGAAGCTTCGCGGATATATTTGATAAACAACGCCTTCTTTCCACCACTGACGGTTCATCTGGGTTAATTGCATGATTGTTTCTCCTGATTAGCCAGGTGATCAGGTTTGGTATTAATGCGCAGAGCCAGGCCTGCACCAACAATAAATAAAATACCGGCCAGCGCCAAGGCGTTACGAGGATCCCCGCCAAGCAGAGAATCGTAAAAATAGCCAACGGAAAGCATTTCCATGATCTGTGGCAGACAAATCATTGCGTTCAGTAACCCCATATAAACCCCAACCCGGGCCGCTGGCGTAACGTCCGCAGCAATAATAAAGGGGACAGTAATCACCGCAGACCAGCCTATGCCAACCAAAGCCATACAAGCAAAGGTCATATATAAGTCGGTAGTAAGCTGCATTGACAGATAGCCCACACCACCCACTAATAAAAATAGTGCATAAGTTTTGGCATCACCAATCCTGGTGACCACTTTGGCAATAACCAGTGCCATGATCAATGTGGTGACATTCATGATAGTAAAAGCCATCCCTACCTGAGCCGTCCCTTCAACAAAACCAGGACTGTCGGGATTGGGGGCGTCATAAACGTGGCGGGCAATCGACAATGCCAGATACTGCCACATCATTGGCAACCCAAACCAGGTAACCAGCTTCACCCACCACACTGCGCGCAGGGATTTGGGCATATCAACCAGTGCACTCCACAACTCGGTAAATACATGACCGATGCTTTTGTGTTCGCGGTTAGCATGAAAGGCTTCCAGATCTTCCGGTGGGTATTCTTCAGTTTTTACAAACGACCACGCCATGGAAACCAGGATAACCACTACCCCAATGGCAAAAGAATATTTGACGATTTCAGGAATTTGCTTGCCATCGGTTTCCGCAGACACACCAACAGAAATCATGATCAACGGCATCAAACCTGCCAGCATTTGACCTGCGGCTATCATAAACGACTGCAAGGCATAACCGGTGGGACGCTGTTGGTGATTAAGCTTGTCGCCTACCAGCGCACGGTAGGGTTCCATTGCGGTATTCATTGCCGCATCGAGGATCCAGAACAGACCCACCACCATCCAGAGTTCAGGCACATAAGGCATAAACATCACGGCAATCGAGCCTACCAGAGCACCGATCATAAAAAAGGGTTTACGACGTCCGAAGCGGGTCCAGGTACCGTCGCTTAACGCCCCGATCAGTGGTTGAATTAATAACCCGGTTACCGGCCCTGCTAACCATAGAATAGGCAATTCATGTTCTGCAGCGCCATGATAACGAAAAATCGGACTCAGGTTAGCCTGCTGCAACCCAAAGCCATACTGGATGCCGAAAAAGCCAAAGCACATGTTCCATATTTGCCAGAAGCTTAAGTTTGGTTTTAGTGAATCTTTCATATCAAGATCTCTGTTTATCATCTACTTCAGCGTAACAAACATGCTCCAGATCCTCACAAACTGAAAACACAAAACATGTAACACGCTGATACTAATACAATGATTGATTTAGTGAGCCACTGCGGCAAACACAAAGTCCGCAACATAATACGCACAAAAAATTAACCTCACAGCCAAATCTTAAACGATTAAGAAGATTACGCAAGTTTTCTGGTCATTTTCTTAAAATTAAGTGTATGCAGGCACGATACTATGATCCAACGAACGGACTCTTGCTGATGATTGCAGGTTCAAAAGTTTGTCATATCAAAAGGGTAGATTTACAGAGTCTTTAATTTTACGCGCTCGCGAGAAACTGTATTAATGAAATCATCGATTTCGAGTCGTTCGTTTTATCTGGTGATCATTACTTTCATTCTGCTGTCCGTTCTTGGTCAGGTTTCTACGGGGATCTACACGCCTTTCTTTCAGGAACTCGCGACTTTGCACAGTAGCGGGATCGGAATGATAGAAAAAAGTGTCGCCATCTTTCTTATTGCATTTTCTGTTTCGCAATTGTTGTCCGGCGTCGCCTGCGACTATCTGAATAAAACGCGACTGCTCCAGGCAGGCTTGCTGTTATTTATGCTGGGCACCCTTTTGGTTGCCCTGGCTAATACCCCACAAGTCTTTTTGGCGGGACGGATAATTCAAGGGCTTGGAGGCGGAGTTGGCGTGTCGGTTACTCGGGCATTCTCAAAACAGCTATTTAGCCCGCAGCAGCTCAATGTGTCTCTATCCCTGACCAATATAGCCTTTTCGATTGCTCCTGCGGTAGCGCCTCTGATAGGCACCCTGGTAGGTCACTATGCCGGTATTACAGCAATATTTGGTGTAGTGCTGTGCCTGGCGTTACTAGCTTTCTGGTTGCTTTTTTATATTGCACCGCAGTTAGACTCACAGCATAAGCCGCGTTCTTTACACGTCATCAGCGAGACCCTGGCGCTGATGAGAACCTGTCTGCCGCGAATTTTATTAGTCGGTGTGGCAAGCGGACTACTCTATGGCATTGTTTTTGGTTTCGTCACCGTCAGCCCGTCACTGCTGATGGATGAACACCATTTCAGTAAAACTGCCTTTTCACTTTTTTCACTGCTGGCCACGCTTTGTTTTGTGCTTGGCAGTTACCTTAATATCAGATTACAGACCGTCTCCGCTGTCTATAAATTTAAGCTTTCAGGGCTGATTATTCTGGGGTTGTCATGCTGTACCTTACTCTGGCTAACCACAATGAGCTCAAACACACTCTGGGGAACTTTGCTGCTTGGCTACCTGGCTTTCTTTTTTGCTGGTATTGCCATGCCTTGTAGTGTGTCTCTGATGCTTAGCTTTTCTAACACATCGGCTGGCTTTCTGGCCGCCTTGGTTGGCTTTTTCCACCTCAGTGGGGCGTCGATTGGCGCTTATCTGGTGGCCACCATTAATATGCCCCCTGCTCTTACTTTTGTGATGGTGACCACGCTGCTGAGTTTTTGTAGTGTAATGGCCTGCGCTGTTGTTCATCCCGCCCATAACGAGCAGGACTGAGTTTAGCTACAAGCTTTAGCCATCATGCCCAAAAGTAATTGGCGCCTGCTTATAAAATACATTTAATAAATCGTTAAAAGCTGCTATCTCTTCAACCGCTAAATACCGGGAAGGTAGAGATAAAGTGGTATTAACATGCAGGATATCCAGCTCTTCACCTTGTTCAAAACGGTACGAACGGGTGAGTGCGCCATATTTATGTTCGAGGCTTAGCTTAGCGGGAAAGCGGTTTAGTTGCCAATTATGGGGGAGCTGAATCTTATACTCCGACTCCACTCGGAACCCCGGATAATACTGGCCATACACTTCATTGTTCAGCCACGAAGAAGACAGCTCTCCGCGTAGCCAGGAGTCATTTTCCGCCAGAGACACGCCCTGCTGAGGATCAAAATAGCTGTCGTAAATCGTTTCTGAATGGGTGGTTAACCTGCTCGACATGGTATCCACACCCGAGATCTCAAAGACCGGTTCAGCCTCTTCGTTGGCGACATCGTGATAGACATCGACCATATACTCCAGACGCTTCGGCTGCGATAAGCCAGCCATATTCTGGCGCATTAACGACGCATATTCATTCAGGAAGGTGAGCGTAACGAGCTCTTTTTGGCCGCCCTCCTGCGTAATAGTGATATCTGACTGCGCTTGCAATTGCCAGCGATATTGTGGCCTTGGAATGGTAGACAGCGATTCGTCATTGGACAGGTTTAACGCTACCCGCCCCTGGATCCAGTCCGACGTACTTTGCCACTGAGTGTAAGGATCGGTTGGGTCTAAACAGTACTGCTGGTCCTCATACGTAAAGCAAACCACAACATGATCAAACAAACCAACCGACGCGGCACCAGCCATCGACGGGCGCTCCCTTTTAGTTGCCACCAGCACCGGCTCAGCATCGATGTTGATAGCATGAAGCATGGCTATCAGCAGTGACGATTTATCCTTGCAGTCACCAAACCGATTGGCAAGGGTTTCGTCAACATTATGGGGGACAATGTCATAGCCCGCTTCGGAGCGGGATACATATCGAATGTCGCGTGCCACAAACTCAAATATAGCCTGGATAAGCGCTGTTTTACCATCAGCACTGGCGGCTAATTTTTCCACCAATGGTTGTACCCCCTCGTTGTGCTCAATCGCTTTTACAAACCCGGGGCGGACTTCAGCTTTGACTGCCTGCCAGTCAGGCTCAGTGGAAAGGGTTATCTGACCAAGTTGGTCTCCCCAGTTCACCACACTGTCTGACTCCGCAGCCACCAGGTTTTCGCCAGAACAAACAACGCTTTGCGACTGCTGCTCACAGGCAACAAACTCACTGGTATTTTCAAAATACAACGCCGCACTGTCGTCCCATTGCGCCTCGAAACTGTAATGTTGCATATCTGCAGTTTGCTGCGGGTAAGAACGAACACTCCAGTAGGAGCGCTCCGGCGTGAGAGTTTCTTCAATTTTATAGGCAACGAGGGTCACGCCACCCACTTCCACTGCCGGGAAGGAAACAATCATCTTTTCGGTTTCAGTAAACGTATTATAGGTATCTTCCGCGATGACCTTCTGATGTGATTCATTCACATAATTAACGTTGCCCGAGGGCGAAATGCTGGCTGCCGTCAATACGGTGAGCGTCT